>JASFKQ010000024.1:0-27560 GCA_050118555.1 Lysobacterales bacterium | reverse complement strand
TCGTAACCGGAGAGCTTCATGGAAAATTCGATACCGAGTTTTCAGCAGCAATCTCTTGTGCAGCAGGGCTTCGACCACTCTCCCGCTGAATTGAAAGAACTCAAATGGGGCTTGCGTTTTACGCCGTTCGTTTGCATGGTTCTTGCGGTATATGGACTGATTTATCAATTACCGATGGTCCATTTTGCTTTGGCTGCCATTGGCATTTTGCCGTTCTGGTTTCCTGCCTGGCATCCGTTCGACAGGCTTTACAACCATGCGCTTCGTCCCCTCTGGGACGGTGTTGCGCTACCCCCAAATCCCCTTCCCAGAAGGATCGCGTGTTTTTCTGGGGGGGTGATGAACATCGGGATTGGCGTAGCTTTTTTTGTTGGAAACGTGTTCTTGGCGTATGTATTTGCTGCAATACTCATACCGCTACAAATCATTGTAATCACAACCCACTTTTGCGTGGCCTCTTGGATGTATGAGGGGGTCCTGCGCGTGTTGGGGCGTTGGGCGCCGCCGATTACCGTGGACGCAGCCCATCACTTGTTGGACGAAGGCGCGGTTCTTGTTGATGTGCGTGATCCCGATGAATTTGCAAGAGGGCATTTACGCAACGCAGTGAACATACCTCTCGACACCTTGACTGAAAATCTGGATCTATTGAACGGGCGAACGGCAATTCTGTATTGCCAAAGTGGGTTGCGGTGCCAAAGAGCAACCCAGATGCTCACGCGGAAGTGCAGAGGATCGTTTTACAATTTCGGCGCAATGTCGAGGTGGCAGGACTCGCAATAACCACTCTCGTCTAGCTTCTCACTTGGCCGAATTGATAACTAGACTCCGTGAGATTCACGTCCGCGGAAGCTCTGTTATATGCCCAAAAACAGAAATTGCGCTGGCCTACCTGCTAGGGACCGTTGTCGACCCAAAGCGGTACTAACCCTGTCTCTTAGATAACAAGAATTTACTCTTGATTCGTATTGATCCCGGAAGACTATTCAGGCGCGCTGAGTGGTTTTGCCCATGCTTTCAGTGCCCGCTCTTTGGCATTGTCCTCGATGAGATCACCATGAGACATGATGATCTTGTCAAAGTCCCAATCGAGGATTTTCCTTAGAGACCTGCTCGCGGCGGTTTTGTCTTTCCAGCCCATCTGATACTCAGGGGCTGGCTTTGGGTTATTCCACATACGAAAGACCGCTTTCCACCACAGCTTTAGCAGCCAATTCACATTCGGTGTCTGGTCGGTGAAGTTCTCGATAAGATCCACCAGCAGAAGTGTCCTGCTCGGTCTGTGGTAAAAGGCCACCTCCCAGATGTGCTTATTACCTCTGACCAGAACCTGTTCGAGGATTCCCGCCCAGGCTTTAGGAGGCCGATCCCCAAGAAACCAGTCAAAATCGAGGTCAGGAAGCTTTCTTTCGATGCCTGGGCAAATGTATGTTTCCGCATCCGGAAAAGCCGCTTGCGCAGATGCGACATGGAAATAGTGATAGCTGCCGGGAGCAACAATATAGGCTACTTTCCCGAGCGCCGAAATCGCTTGTTTTGTCTCACGATCAATCTCGCACGGTGAATGGAGCAGGAGTTCCGTATCCGTTACTCTAATCACGGCCATTCGGGCGTTGAAATCGCAGCCTGCGTAATGAATCGGGTATTCCTGCAGCCACACCTGGTCAGGCAAATATTCGATGAGAGGCACTAATCAAGCTCCTGTTCCGATGCGCAGACGCAGTTCAACTACTTTAATGCCGCAATTATATATATGGGCGTCAATGCCTGGATTGCGCAGGTTCAACGGCCGCTATTGGCCGGCAACGGCTATTGACGCCTGACGATCCCATTCCTGGATCAGTTCCGCTTTTCTGCTTGAAGCAGCCATGCGCTGTTCGCAAGGGCTGATGGCCGCGTTCGACCCGTTGCGGAACAAGATGCCAATCCAATGATGTCGTTCTACCTGAATATCTTGTCGCGCAATTGATACCGCAGTGGAAATTGACTGTGCGATTCTGAAGGTGCGGTACCAACCGCTGCTTTGTCGCCTTTGAATCTGGAGGAGCGGAAAAATGAAACAGCCATCACCACTCATCAAATTCGTCACTTGTCTCCCTCTGATGATTTTTCTGGCGGCCATGATGTCCAGTCCGATCTTTGCGGGGGGCAAAGACTGCAGTGACCCTAAATGGGCTGATAACCCTTCGTGCTCCGGTACCGATCCTGAGCCCGATCCGGACGATCCCTGCGCAAATTTTGCGGAGCCCGACTACGTATTCTGGCGCGATTCAACCAGTAAGCGCGTGCCGGCGGTGACCGTTTTCCTGGCGGAGTCTGCCACCGGCTGTGAGAAGGAGTTGCTGCGGATCGACCTTTCCGATTCGGGCCCGATCAATGTCCTGGATCTGGCGTACAGTTCAGTCGGCACGGGGGACTCGTTTTTCGGCCGCATCGTTTATGCCAGAGAAGAATGGTTGGATTCGAGCCAGGGACCTTCTGTCTGGAAGTACGATTTCGGGATCAGCGGAGGCCAGATCCAACCCGCGGGAGATCCGGCGATTCCGGTGATGGTATTGGAGAACACTGATCCGGAAAATCAGGATGGCAGTGGCCTTGACTTGTCCGCGGACACCGGATCGCTCGTCTGGCGTCTTATAGACCAGGTTTCCGAAGATCTATTGAAGATCAGTATCCGCACCGTCGATATCGACAGTTGTGAAAACTGGCCTTGCGGGAACATCGATGGTGGACAGCGGCTCGTTGGGTACGACTACCATGTGCCCTACCCGAGTCCACCGACGGGAACCTATCTGCAGAATCCCATTTGGGGGCCGTTCGGAGACCGGATTTACTTCGTGGCGAAAGAATACCAGCCAGATTCGCAGTCACACTATGTCATGGCGATCGCGAGTGACGGTAGCAATCTCGAGGCAACAAAGATATTCGGTATCGAGGACCAAACCCCTGGCGATCCAAGCTACCGCTTCATACGCTCTGTGGCGAGCGGCTTGAGCGGCTGGCCGAATCCCGGTGAATATCTTGCTGTGGAAATCGGTGAAGATAACTGGGTTTACAGTTGCGCGGACATATACACGCTCGACGTCGCGGCATGTGAGGAAAATCCGGACACCAATTGCGAGTTGCAGTACGAACTCGGGGGCAGCTTCATGAGCTGGACGAGGACCGGGTCAATCGTCCTTTCCGGCCTGGGAGGCGCATGTAAATTCAATCAAATCGGAATCTGGGACGGCGTGGATGTGAACATACTCACGAAGGGCTATGAGCCGGAAGCGGCCGGATCATGGCCTTATTGACTTGAGGAAGCCAATAGACTGGCGACTTGAATGCATCCAAACCAAACACGACTCAGCATTGGCCCGCAGCGTTGCGGGCCAATTTGTCCGGGTACCATCTCCGCCCCTGGCCGAAAGCCGCTACCAGCGCCCATCGATTTCAGTCCTGATTCAGCTCCACTCTCCGCCTGATAGCGGTCATGGGGGTTCAGAAAGGCTGAAGGCCTCTCTTGACCCGACGCGTAACGGGCTTCGCTACCTGAGTTCTTCCTGCCTCGCGTAAAAATCTTACCGTCTCAATCCGGCATGGGCTCTTGCCGCCAGAACCCCCGCACCTCGTCATCCAATCCGGTCATCTCCCAGCGAATCAACGAAAGCGGCAACCATCCTTTCGCCATCAGTTCATCGTGAAAGGCCCTGAGTTCAAACTGATCGCCCAGTTGTCGTTTTCGGTCCGCCAGGAGGCGCTGCATTTGCAGCATTCCAATGCTGTAACCAATGCCGTAACCGGGGGGCCGGCGCAGGTAGATCTCCGCGTCGACGCGCGCCACGTTCCGATCGAGGTACGGCACCCGGGGCAGCCAGTACTCAACCACCTGATCGACATTCATCTGCCGGGTTTGCAGCCAGACGTCGGCGGGCACGCGGGCGGCGCGGAAAATGCCGAAGATCTGGATCAGTTCACGCACTCGCGGCAGATCTTCGAACAGGCCCGCTTGCAGCATGGCCTCCTCCAGGTAGGTCGCCCAGCCTTCCACGCGCGCACCGCTGTTGATTCTGCCGCGAATGGGGTGGTCGATGCGTTGTCTCATGATGGCATCAAAGCGGTGGCCGGGAATCACCGCGTGCAGGTGATCGGGGGAGGGATCGCGGAACTGGATTTCCTCCCAGAAATTGCGTCCGCCGGGACGCACGATCCACGGGACATTGGTGTCCAGTTCACCGATGTCGTCCGGGACCGTGATGATCTGTTGTTCGGCGAGAAAGGTGCGAATGTGGCGGTCGGTTTCTGCAATCCGCTGACGATAATCTTCAGCGTTGGCAGCCGGTTCCAGTTCGGGTAATTCGCGGTTGCGATGACGTTCCAGGGCATAGAAGGCCCACAGGCGCTCCAGCTCCCGTTGCCCCAGCACCACCACTTCCGCCGAGGTCCACGGCATCAGCTTCACGTGCTTCAGGTACCAGTCGAACGCCGCTTCGCCAACACCCGCCGATGCGGTCCAGGCAGGACGCATTTCTTTCAGCCAGCCATGAAACTTTTGCACTGCATTGCGGGCGGCCTGGATGTCGTCGATCAACTCCGGCTGCTCAGCGGCCCGCTCCAGCAGGTCGTCGTACCAGCCCAGCACACCCGCTGGCGGCATGGCCCGGTAAGGATGACCGTGCCCGACGCCATCGGCATGAGTCAAATCGCGAATGGCCAGGTCAGCATAGTCGGCAGCCACATCATCGAGCTGGTTCTGCGCGGCATCCACCAGCCGGGGAATCGCCTTGATCTGATCCAGAAACGCGTCGCGCTCCTCACCGACAACCGGCAGTTCGGTGAAGGTTACCCACAGCATCTTGTCAACATAGAAGCCGGGATCGCGCGCCCACGGCCGCGTCCGCCGCAGGGTGAACTCATATTGGTCGAGCCGCGAACGTACAGCCAGGTAATCCACCTGCTGAGCCTGGTCCCAGGACGCCACGTTCATATCGTCGATACGTGCCTGGTACTGTCGCATCCGCTCGCGCCGTTTGGCCACTGCGTCCGCGCTGAAGTCGACCCCTGCATCTGCGGAATCACGAAATCCCAGAAATTCATCAAACAACAAGACGAGATCCGGGTAGCTTCCCGTGCCGCTCGGAATTCCCCGGGCCGCCTCCTGGCCGAAGGCAACTGTGGTGACGCCCATACAAAGCAACATACCCGAGAGAATCAGCGGCACCAGACGCTTGGGCGAATGCAACGGGGTTTTGTTATCCATCATGGAGCCAGATTCCTTGTAAGCCAAAACGAAATACTAAAGCATGCATGCCCGTTTATCGCGATATCGACATCACGCTGATTATCGCAGGCATGTTGAAGCCTCGAGAGAGAGCCGCTCGACGGTTTAAATCGCATTTCCTGAGCAAAAAAACGCGTCTAAGCTGCTGTGGCGCCCGGAATTCATTTCCAAGTCTCTGATTGTCAGGCGAACAGGATGGCCCGATCCCATCAATCGCTGATGACCCAAAACCCAAATCTCTGTCTATACTTCATTAGGCTCTTACCGGGAGAGGCGATGTGAAGCAATTACTTATCGTGTTTGTGGCTCTCATATGGTTGTCCCCTTGCGATGCGAGTGAGGACGAAAACATTGCAATTGCCAAAGCCATGGTTGCAGCTATCAACGACCGCGATTTAGACGCGCTCGACGGGCTCGTTGCGCCCAACGTCGTGCGCAAGAGCGCTGCAACAGCGGGTGTCACTATAAACAGCTTGGATGACTTCAAGGAGTTCCTGGAAAACGATTTCTCCGCTGTTCCCGATTCCGTAATGAAAATCGATATTATCTTTGGCAATGATCAGTTCGTGGCAATGCGTACGATCTATGCAGGTACGCAGAACGGACAGATGGGGCCGTTTCCTCCCAGCGGAAAATATTTTGAATTGCCGTTCATCGGCATTCTCAAACTTGAGAACGGCAAGATTTCGGAGATATGGGTAGAGTGGGACAATGTATACGCGTTGAGTCAGTTGGGCCATTTTGACCCGGCCGAAAAACCTTAGTCCTGCATCCGCTCCTGGCCGATAGCAGTGACTACCGCTCCCGAGCTCTGTACGTGATTCAGTTCCGTTTGCCGACTGGGAGCGGAACTCGGGCTGCCTGGCCAGCCAGTTGACGCTTCCGATCCGAAGCACTCGTTGCCCTGATGTGAGTCGACGACTGGGCTCCAGGCATATAGGTGAGGTTAGTTTGGAAGGAGTCAGATCTTGAACAGAACCGGCCTCCTACTGTTGGCAAGCTTGGCCATGTTGGCGGGATGTTGCGGTCTCCCTTCTGAACGGACCGAGTCACGAAACATTGACGTGATCCGCAAGGTCTTCTCCGAAGTGTGGAGTAAGGGGAATGTCGACTTGATCGACGAGTTGTACGCGCGCGATTACATAGGGCATTTTCCCGGTGAGACGTTTCATGGCCTTGAAGGGATCAGAAGTCATGTAACCGCTCATCGCACGGCGTTCCCCGACTGGACTGAAGAAATTGAGGACATAATCGCCGATCGGGACACAGTCGCCGTGCGTTTCTCATCACGGGGGACGAACCTGGGGAAATTCTTCGATAGCCTACCAACCGGAAAACACGTTCGAATCACGGAGGCCACCATCTTCAAGTTGGAGGACGGCAAAATCGTCGAGCAATGGGTCTATCCGGACATACTCAGTCTGCAATCTCAATTGAGAAGCCAACAGCCCTAACTGTTTGCATGCCAATGCGATCGTTGCGCGAGGTGGTGCCGGAGGTGGGACTCGAACCCACACTCTGTCGCCAGAACCGGATTTTGAGTCCGGCGCGTCTACCAGTTCCGCCACTCCGGCACGGGGTGGACATCGCGCGTTCCGCGCGAAGGCGCAAAGTATATCCTCTACCCGGAACATTGCACCAGTTTTCAAGCCCCGGCTGGCCCGTTCAGCCGGGAGGCGAATATACTGGCGGGATTCGCGCTACCGGCATTCAGAGTGGTCGAGGAAAACAACAAAGGCGAATTCCGGACGCAGGTCCTGGTAATTGGCGGCGGTATCGCCGGCATCGTCACTGCGTTGGAATTGCTCGACCGGGGGTTTTCGGTCGTTCTGGCGGACCGGGACAGCGCGGAGCGTTTCGGAGGTCTGGCACGATGGGCCTTCGGTGGCATGGCCTTCACCGGAACATCGGAGCAGCGCCTGATGAAGGTCCACGACTCGCAGGCGCTGTTTCTGGAGGACTGGACCCGCTTCGGCGAACTGGCGCCGGACGATCACTGGCCCCGTGCCTGGGCGCAGTGCTACGTGGAAGAGTCGCTTCCCCTGGTGTACGAATGGCTCAAAAGCCTCGGGTTGAAATTCATGCCCGTGGTCAACTGGGTCGAGCGCGGTTCCAATGTGAAAGGCAACTCGGTGCCGCGCTACCACATCCTGTGGGGGGTGGGGCGCGAATTGGTGGAGAATCTCATCGCCCGGCTGGCCGCCCATTCACAGCGCGACCGACTCACCCTGCTGCACCGCCACCGCGTGACGGCACTCGAAGTCAGCCACGGCGCCGTAACGGGTTGTCAGGGACTGGACGAGACAAACGGGCAGGCGTTTTCGGTACAGGCCGATTGCACGGTGGTGGCCACTGGCGGGGTCAACGGTGCGGTCGAGCAGGTCCGCCGGCACTGGCCCGAAACCTGGCCGCCGCCTCCCGACATCATCCTCAATGGCGCGCATCCCTACAGTGACGGCAGCATCCACGCCGAGGTCGGCCGCCTCGGCGGGACGCTGACTCACCTGTCGGACATGTGGAACTATGCGGCCGGAATTCCACATCCGCAGCCGCAATTCGACGGCCACGGACTTAGCCTGATTCCCTGCAAATCAGGCCTGTGGTTGACACCGGATGGCGAGCCGGTGGGCCCGGAGCCGATGATCACCGGCTTCGATACGCGGGAAATGTGCCGCCAGGTCGTGGCTCATCCCTACACCTGGCAGGTGCTGAACTGGAAGATCGTGGCGAAGGAGCTTGCGATTTCGGGTTCCGAGCATAACCCGCGCATCGTCGATCACCAGTTGTTCCGCTTCCTGTTCGATCTGCTCACCGGCAACGACCGCCTGGTTCGCCGCATGGTTACCGAATCAACGGAGTTCCTCGTTGCCGATGACGTCGATGAACTGGCGGGCAAAATGAACCGCCTGGCCGGTGTCGAGCGGATCGACGCGGAGCGGCTCTCGGCCCTGCTGACCGATCACGACCGGGCGCTGTCGGATCCCGCCCGGTACCTGGAGCACCCGGATATTCAACGAATTCTCGAACTGAGGCAGTGGCGCGGTGATCGGCTTCGGACCTGCAAGCTGCAGTCCATCCGGGATCGAAAAGCGGGCCCGTTGATGGCGATTCGCCTGCATTTCGTGAGCCGCAAGAGCCTGGGTGGGGTGCAGACAGACCTGCAGTGCCGGGCGTTGTCCGTGGGCGGCGAGCCGATCCCCGGACTCTACGCAGTCGGGGAAGCTGCCGGTTTCGGCGGGGGAGGGGCCTGCGGCAAGCGTTCGCTGGAGGGAACCTTCCTGAGCGGCTGCGTCCTGACGGCGCGCAAGGCGGCCCGGGCAATATTCGGAAAGTAGCGACCTGGAGTCGGTGCGTCTCTGGGTGTGCTTATTACTTGTTTCAAAACCCCATCGCAGGCAAGCCTGCTCCCACAAGACTCCAACCCGGGAGCCTTGTTGGGCAGCATGTGGGAGCACCCTTGGGTGCGACTTAGTTCGGTTGAACAAGTTCGCAGGCAAGCCTGCTCCCAAAACAGACCCAAGGCGCCTAGGTGATTTTCTGGAAGTAGTCGGCGACGGCGGGGCAGAATCGTTCGTAGTCGACCAGGAAGGAATCGTGACCCTGGACGGAGGGCAACATCTGCAACTCGGTGTCGATGCCGGCATCCTTGAGGCGGTCGGCGAGTTCCTGCTGCTGGTGAGGGGGCCACAGGAAATCCGTGATCACGCCGATCACCTTGCAGCTTTCCAGCCGCAGCCGCGCAAAGGCTTCCTGGACATCGTCGTACCCTTCGCTGAAATCATAGAAATCCATCGCCTGCGACAGGTAGAGGTAGCTGCAGGGATCGAAATTGCGGATGAACTTCTTGGACGCCCCCTCCAGGTAGGATTCGACCGCGAAGTGCATGCCGAACAGCCGTTCTGCGTAGCGGCTCTCCTTGTGGCGGCCGAAGCGCTGGCGCCATTCGGTTTCGGAGCGGTAGGAGATCATGCCGAGCTTGCGGGCCAGTCGCATACCGGTCTCCGGCCAGTCCTCGTCGGTGTAGGCGCCGTCCTGCCAGTGCGGGTCGCGCACGATCATCTCGCGCTGCAGCGAGTGGATCGCGATGGCGAAGGGCTCGACCCGCGCCGCCGTGGAAATAGCCAGGAAATGGCGGCTGATATTCGGCTCGAGGCCGAGCACGGCCAGGCAGCTCATGCCACCCAGCGACGGGCCCACCAGGGCGCGCAGTTGGCTGATGCCCAGGCTGTCGATCACCAGCTTCGCGGAGGCCGCTATGTCCTCGATACGCAGGTCGGGGAACGCCAGGCGATATTGGTGCCCGGTCTGCGGATTGATGCTTGCCGGGCCGGTCGAGCCCTTGCAGCTGCCGAGGGAATTAACGCAAATGACGAAGTTGCGGTCGGTGTCGATCGGCTTGCCCGGGCCGATCATCGGCTCCCACCAGCCGTCCCGGGGGTCGAGTTCGCTTTTGGCTGCATGCGCGTCGGGCGACAGGCCGGTCAGGATCAGCACGGCGTTGGAACGGTCGGCGTCCAGCTGGCCCCAGGTCTCGTAGGCGACGTCCAGACGCGGAATCTTCCCGCCGCTGGCGAACCGGAACGGTTCCTCCACGCGCAGATACTGCGTGGCGGCGTTCTTCGACATGCTGGCTTGAACTGACTGCTTCATGCGTGGATCATCGGCCGTGTATTCTGGATTAATGATACCTTGAGCGCGCATGAAAAGCCTCGCCAATGCAGCCGAAATGACAAGTTCGAATGCCGGCCGACCGACCTCGCGGCCGGTTAAGAGCTCGCAGAAGGACGTGCATCCGCAATTGCTTTCGGTTGCGGAGTTGCACCTTGCAAAGCCCTGGCTGCAACCGCTGCACGAACCGTCGGTCCGGGCGTTCCAGGCGCTCGAAGACATGCTCGGGGAGACACCGGCGAACCTCGTTCTCGACTCCGGCTGCGGCACCGGCGAGAGTACGCGCGTGATCGCCCGCTCGATGCCGGGCTGCCTGGTGTTGGGTGTCGACAAGTCCGCCGCCCGTCTGGCGCGAACCGGGGGCCATGCGCTTCCTTACCGGGAGGGTAACGCGGTTTGGCTTCGCAGCGATCTGCCGACCTTCTGGCGCCTCGCGCTGGAAGCCGGCTGGCGGCTTTCTGCCCACTACCTGCTGTACCCGAACCCCTGGCCCAAGCGCCGCCACCTGAAGCGGCGTTGGCACGGTCATCCGGTCTTTGCGGACATGCTGCGGCTGGGCGGCCGCCTGGAGATGCGCTGCAATTGGGAAATCTATGCGCGGGAATTCGCTCGGGCGGCCGGGCACGTGCTGGGTCGGCGGATCCGGCATGACAGGCTGACGGCATCTCCGGTCAGCAGTCCCTTCGAGCGCAAGTACCGCGCCGCGGGGCACTGCCTCTATTCAGTCGTCTGCTCCCCGGATGCCGGTGCGGGGTAGTGATCGACGCCGGTCAGGCTGTTGTAGATGAACGTCACTAGCTGCGCGGGCGTAATCCAGATCTTGCCCAGGATTTCATCCCACTCGGCGGTTGGTTTGGCTGCGATCGCCTGCTCCAGGCTCATGCCCTGGTCGATCAGTTGCTGCACGTTGTCGCGCGCCTTGACCAGGAAATCGCGGTACTCGGTCAGGCCTTTCAGATCGCTGAGCGGCCCGTGGCCCGGAATGATGCGGGTATGTTCGTCCGCCAGCGCCATGCCGGCCTCGGCGCCCGCGATCATGCCCTGGACCGTGCCGCCGCCATCGAGATCGATGTAGGGGTACAGGCCGTTGAAGAAGATGTCGCCCATGTGCAGCACGTTGCTGCCCGGGAAGTACACGATGCTGTCGCCGTCCGTGTGGCCCCGCGCCACGTGGTAAGCCGTGACCGACTCGCCGTTCATGTGCAGGGTGACATGGTCGTTGAACGTGACCACCGGCAGGGCGGCCATCGGCCAGGCCGGCGTGGTTTCGTTCATGAAATTGCTGAACTGATCGCTGGTCATGCGCTTGCGGACATTGTCATGCGCAATGATCACGCTGCCTGATTCTCCCAGTGCTTCGTTGCCGCCCACGTGGTCCGCGTGATAATGCGTATTGATGACGAATCGGATCGGGCGATCGCTGATCTTGCGGATTGCGACCAGCAACTGCTCCGTCAGCGGCTTCAGCTGGTCGTCGATGATGAAGACTCCGTCGGGACCGTGGGAAATGGCGATATTGCCGCCCTTGCCCTCGAGCAACGTCACGGTGTCGGACAGCGGGGTCGTGATGTATTCCACCGGCTTCTCTTCCTGCGCCGCGGCCGGCAGGCTGGCGCAGGCAATGGCGAAAAGCGCGGGTAACAGCAGCATTCTGGTCAGTAGTAGGCGCACGATCCTCTCCCCTGGTCCCGTAGCACGAGCCGCGTCAATGACGGCAGGGGATCATTCTACCTGCTGATCGAGTGTCAACTCCACGGGGTCGGTTGACGAAAGGCTGATCACCGTGGGGGTGCTTTGCCAGTCACCCGGACGAGCGGCAGGCGAGCCGCTGAGTGAAAGCCGCGCCTGGACGTGAATCTCCGACTCGGCGGAAATCTTCCGCTGCTGCATCATGCTGTCCTGGTCGGTGATGGTCACGCTCACCGGCAGCGTGGGGTTGTTGATCCGCTTGACACCAAGCGGCGGGCCGACCGCCGGCCCCGGGCCCCGGATCACGATATACAACACCGAAGACGCCGGCATATCGCTTTTCAGCGCATCACTGGCTTTCACGCTCACCTCGGTGCCCTGCCATCCGCCCGCGGCTGGCGTCGACGACGGCTCCTGCGCCGTGGGGCCGGGTTGGCCGCCTGTTGTTGCCGCGGGCTGGCCAGCTGTCGCTGCCGCGACCGGCATGGCCTGCGTACTCGCGGGTTCCAGCCCCATGCGAATGCGGGCTGCATCGATCTGCGATTGCAGGGAGTTGGCGATGGTCGAGCCGGGCTCGAGTTGCTGTTCGAGTTGCTCCCAGTAATCGACGGCGGTCATGTCGTCGCCCCTCTGCGTGGCGGCGACACCCAGCAGCCACCACGCTTTCTGCTGCGAAGGATCCTGGTCGATGGCCCATTTCAGGCGGCTTTCCATGTCGCCGGTGATCCTTCCGTCCGGCGAGGTGAAAATCTCCGTTTCCACCAGTTCAGTGGTGAGGTACGGGTCGTTGGGCGAAATCCGGTTCGCGGTTTGCAGTGCCTCCAGCGCCTCCGGGTAGCGCTTCATCGTCTTGAGCGTCCTCGCCAGCAGCACCCAGCCTTCCAGGTCCGCGGGCGATTCCGTCAGTTTCGCCTTGAGGCTCTCGATCATGGTCTCGATGTCGTCTGCGCTGGGCGCTTGCGTCATCGAGGCGTGCGGGGGCGTTCCCGCCGCTGTGCCCCCCAGGCCGATAGCCTGCGGGGTCCCGACCTGGCCGTAGATCCACAGGCCCGCTGCGGGCAGCAGGAAAACCAGGGCGATGGCCGTGGCCTGCGACAGGGACCGGCGCCTCAGCATGGGCAGCAGCGCGAGCAGCGCGGCGAGGAACAGGATGATCGACGCAATGACCCAGAACATCAGTTGTTCTCCTGTGCCTTTTGTGCGGCGGCCTTTTGTGCGGCCAGTTTGCGGTTGCGGTTACGCACCGTGAAAAAGACCACGATGGCGCCGCCGAACAGCAGAATGGCGGGAAGGGCCCAAAGAGCCAGCGTGTTGCCCTGCATCGGCGGTTGGTAGAGGACGAAATCGCCGTAGCGCTCGACCAGGAACTCCTTGATTTCCTCATTGCTCTTGCCGGCGTGCATCATTTCCCAGATTTCCCGGCGCAGGTCCTGCGCCAGTGGCGCATCGGAGTCGGCCAGGTTCTGGTTCTGACATACCAGGCAACGGAGTTCGAAGGTCAGGTCGTTGAAGCGCTGCTCCTGCTCCGGGCTGTCGAAGTCCAGCGGTTCCTGCGCCCAAACGGCGCCGGATAGCAGCAGGAGCGCTGCAGCGATAATAATCAGGTAACGGGGCATCAGTCTGCCATGCTCCCTTGTTTTGCGATTCGGGGAAGGATTTCTTTTTGAATGACTTCCGGGGTAATCATCCCAAGCTGCTTGTATACGATCGTGCCGTTGGAATCCACCAGGAAGGACTCGGGTGCGGCGTACACCCCGAAGTCGATCGACGTGCGGCCGCTGCGGTCGGAAATCGTCAGGTCGTAGGGATTGCCGTGTCGCTTGAGCCAGGCCATCGCATCCGCGGGTTCGTCACGGAAATTGAGGCCGATCACCCGGATCACGCCGGACCTGGCCAGCTGCTCGATGTAGGGATGTTCGGCGCGGCAGGTCACGCACCAGCTGGCCCAGAAGTTGACCAGGAACGGTTTGCCGATCAGGTCGTCGCTGTTGATGATCTCGCTCTCCTGGCCCAGCACCGGCAGGGAGAAGGAGGGCATGGGTTTGCCGATCAGCGGCGAGGGCAGGTCCTCCTTGTGGTCGGAGATTTTCAGGCCGACGGCGAGCAGGATGCCGAGCGCCACGAATACGGCGATGGGGACGATTCGGCCGATCATGTCGAAGCCTCCGCGAGCCCGGAATCGCCGGCCGCCGCGCGGCGGGCCTTCTCGGCGGCTCGTTCGCGCCGGTACCTCGGGTCGCTGGCCGCCAGGAAACCACCGGCCATCATAAACAGGCCGCCGAGCCAGATGAAGCGGATGAAGGGCTTGTGGTAAAGCCGGATGGCCCACGCCCGGTTCTGGTTGTCCAGAGGTTCACCCAGTGAAACGTACAGGTCCCGGCTCAGTCCCGCATCGATCGCGGCTTCGGTCATGGTCTGGCCGCTGCGGTACTGGCGCTTTTGCGGATGCATCGTGGTCAGGCGTTCGCCGTCGCGGTACACGATGAACTCGCCTTCCTCGGCCACGTAGTTCGGGCCCTGCCTTTCCCTGGTGCCCTGGAATTCGAAGGTATAGCCCGACAGCGCGAAAGAGTCGCCCGGTACCATGCGCAGGTGTTTCTCCGTGCTCACGGCATTGGTCAGCGAGGCGCCAACCAGGAACAGGCCGACGCCGAAATGCGCCAGGATCATGCCGGTCTCGCTGCGCGAAGGCCTGCGGCCGGCGCCCTGGGCGAGCCGCCGAAAGAGGTAGAGCAGGGTGGCTGACATGATCCAGAAGGCGCCGGCGACGCCGACGATGCCCCAGGCGCCCGCCGAGGGCAGCCAGATGGCCGTGGCTGCGCCGCCGAGCACTGCGATGACCAGCGGCACGGTCAGCTGGCCGAGCAGGCGCCGGAACTCGTCCTTCTGCCACTTGGCGTAGAAGCCCATGGGCAGCAGCGCGGCGAGCGGCAACAGCAGCAACGCGAAGAGCGTGCCGAAGTAGGGCGGGCCCACCGAGATCTTGCCGGCGTCCATTGCGTCGAGCAGCAGCGGATAGAGCGTTCCGGTGAGCACCATCGCGGCGATTACCGTGAGCAGCAGGTTGTTGACCAGCAGCAGCGTTTCGCGGGACAGCCCGGCGAAGTTCGAGCCCTGCACCATCCCCGGGGCGCGGATCGCGAACAACAGGAAGGAGCCGCCGACCACCACGCACAGGTAGGTCAGGATGAAAACACCGCGGGTCGGATCGCTGGCGAATGCGTGCACCGACGTCAGCACGCCGGAGCGCACCAGGAAGGTGCCCAGCAGGCACAGCGAAAATGCCGAGATCGCCAGGACCAGTGTCCAGTTGCGGAAGGCGCCGCGTTTCTCGGTGACGGCCTGGGAGTGGATCAGCGCCGTTCCGACCAGCCAGGGCATGAACGAAGCGTTTTCGACCGGATCCCAGAACCACCAGCCGCCCCAGCCCAGTTCGTAGTAGGCCCACCAACTTCCCAGCGCGATGCCCAGTGTCAGGAAGGCCCAGGCCACGTGCGTCCAGGGCCGCGCCCATTTCACCCAGTCGCGGTCGACATGCTTGCCGAGCAATGCGGCCACCGCGAAGGCGAACGAGACGGAAAAGCCGACGTAACCCATGTACAGCATCGGCGGGTGGATGATCAGGCCCGGATCCTGCAGCAGCGGGTTGAGGTCCATGCCCTCCGCCGCGGCCGGGATCAGCCGGCCAAAAGGATTGGAGGTGAAGATCACGAACATCAGGAAGCCGCTCGAAACCAGGCCGAGCACGGCCAGAACGCGGGCGCGAAAGGCCTCCGGCAGGCGGCCGCTGAGTAGCGCCACGGCAAAGGTCCACAGCGAGAGGATCAGTTCCCACAAAAGCAGGGAGCCCTCGTGCGACCCCCACACGGCCGAGAAGCGGTAATCCATCGGCAACAGGGAATTGCTGTTCCGGGCCACGTACTCCACCGAGAAATCCTGCACGATGAAGGCCCAGGTCAACAGCGCGAAGGATCCGGCGACCAGGAGGAATTGCACGATGGAAGCGCTGGTGGCAACGCCCATCAGCTGGCGATTGCCCCGCGCAGCGCCAATCAGGGGAAAAATGCCCAAAGCCAGGGCGACGAGCAGCGCGCCCATCAGGGTGATTTGTCCAAGTTCAGCGGTCATTTGTCTGCCTCAACTGTGTGCGTGACGTGCCCGGATTTCTCCAGTGCATCCGCAACTTCCGGCGGCATGTAGTTTTCGTCGTGCTTGGCCAGCACCTCGGTAGCCTCGAACTGGCCTGAGGAGTCCAGCGAACCGCGCGCGATGACGCCCTGTCCCTCGCGAAACAGGTCGGGCAGGATGCCGACGTATTCGACGTTGACCTCCTGCGGACCGTCGGTGACGACGAAATGAATGGCCAGTCCGCCATCTTCGCGCTTCACGCTGCCCGGCTTGACCAGCCCGCCGAGCCGGAACTGGCGGCCGGGCGGGATCGGTTGCGCCGCCAGGTCGCTCGGGCTCTGGAAGTAGAGCATGTTCTGCTGCAGCGACTTGAACGTGATGACGGCGGCGATGCCGACCCCGGCCAAGATCAGCACCAGGGCGATGAGTCTACGCTTACGGGTTGGAGTCATTGGTTCGCTTCTCGATCTGAATGAGGCGCCTGATATCCCGGATCGCGGCTCTCTTCTTGACGAGCGGCGCCAGCGCGCACCAGGCCAGCACGACGGTGCCGATCGAATAGGCCGCCCAGATGAATGGAAGATGGTTCATGGCTTATCCCTCCCAACCACAGCGCGGACCCAGCTTTTGCGTCGATCCTGTTCCAGTAGTCTGACACGCGCCCGGGTGAAGAGGTTCGCCGCGTAGAAGAACTTGGTGGCGAACGCCATGATCAGCATCGGCCAGAGGATGCTCGCGTCGATGCTGCTGCCGCCCAGCAGGCTGATGCTGCTTCCCTGGTGCAGCGTATTCCACCATTTCACCGAGTAGTGGATGATCGGCAGATTGACCGCGCCGACGATCGCCAACAGAGAGGCGGCCCGCGCGGCTTTGCGGGGTTCGTCGATGGCGTTGTACAGGCCGATTACGCCCAGGTAGAGGAACAACAGCACCAGTTCGCTGGTGAGTCGTGCGTCCCACACCCAGTAAGTGCCCCAGGTCGGCCGGCCCCAGAGGGAACCCGCGGTGAGCGTGACGATAGTGAAAGCGGCGCCGATGGGGGCGCTGCACATGGCGAGAATCTCGACCATTCGAATTCGCCAGACCAGCGCGATGAACCCCATCACGGCCATCGACACATAAATCAGCATCGACATCCAGGCTGCGGGGACGTGCAGGTAGATGATGCGCACGCTCTCACCCTGCAGGTAATCCGCGGGTCCTTTCACCAGGCCCAGGTAGAGCCCCCAGGCTGCCAGCACGCCAAAGGCCAGCCACAGCCAGGGGATCAGCTTCCCGGTGAAATCATAAAACCAGGGAGGTGAGCCCAGCTTGTGAATGAACATCACCAGGGCGTTCTTTCTCGCTTTTTCTTGAGTCATTACTGAACTTGTACTCATGACAGACTGATTTTCAGTGCGGCCGCCGCCGCGAAGGGCGCCAGCGTTAGGGATGTTATCAGGCCTGCGATCAGCAGACCGAGAAATTGCGTGTACGGCAGGCTGTCCGATGCGGCCATCACCGCTGCCGTCGCGATGATCAGAATGGGGACGTATAGCGGAAACACCAACAGCGAGAGCAACTGCCCGCCCCGCTTCAGGCTGACGGTGAGGCCCACCCCGATCGAACCGATCAGGCTCAATATCGGAGTGCCCAGCGCGAGCGTAATCACCATCACGCCCAGCGATTCCATCGGCAGGTTCATCCAGATCGCCAGCAGGGGCGAGAGCAGGACGATGGGCAGGCCGGCCACCAGCCAGTGCGCCACGATCTTGGCCAGCGCAATGAGGGTAAGGGGGTGGCCGCTGATCACGAACTGCTCCAGCGTGCCATCCTCGAAATCGGAGCGGAACAGGCTGTCCAGTGAAATCACGGTGGCCAACAGGGCTGCGATCCAGATGACGCCGGGCGCAATGCGCGCCAGCAGCATGGGGCCCGGTCCGATACCAAGCGGAAAGAGGCTGACCACGACGGCGAGGAAGATGACCGGGAACAGCAGTTCCGTGCGTCGCCGGAACGCCAACAGCAGGTCACGCCGCAACAATGCGAAGAACGCGCCGGAAAGGCTGCCCCCCGCATAGTTCGGGTTCACTGCTTCGCCCCCGATAGCAGGTGGTAATCGACGGTGCCCTGCCAGTCCGGCCGATGCGCGCCGTGCGTGGCCAGCACGCAGGACCCGCCGGCGGACAGGTGATCCTGCAGCAGGCTGTCGACGAGTTCGACGCCCTGCTGGTCGAGGTTCGAGTAGGGTTCATCCAGCAGCCAGAGTTCGGTTTCGCTGAGCAGCAGGCGCGACAACGCGCAACGCTTGCGCTGCCCCGCCGACAGGGTCCGCGCCAGTTGTTCCTCGACGCGCCCCAGGCCCATTCGCTTGATGACGTCGGCCGTCCGGCGCTCCGAAGTGCCGATGAAATCGCGCATGAAGCGCAGGTTTTCCAGCACGCTCAGATCGTCTTTGATCGCCAGGTAATGGCCTACGTAGGCCATGCCGCTGGCGGTGTTGCGCAGCGTCCCGGAAGCGGGGTGGAGAACGCCGGCCAGCACTCGGATCAGGGTCGTTTTTCCGCAGCCGTTCGCGCCTGTCACCAGCAACAGCTCGCCGCCGCCAAGCTCGAAGCTCACGGGTTCGAACACGGGCTCGAAGTAGCGCTCGAAGCGGATTTCGGAGGCAGAAAGCATGAAGTTCCAAGTCGCTGTTATTGGATTGCGGCGCCATGTTATGTAAATCGTCCCGGCAAGTCCACGTCGCACTATAAGCTTAAATGATTCAGATCATGACATCATTTATGACGCCCGCGCGGATGCGCCGGTCAGGCGGTTGGTTGGCTCGTGGGCATTTAAGTGTCTCCCCGCCGCCCCCAACTGCTTCAGGAATGCTGAAAAACCATGGAACGAACGAATGAGCCAGTATGATTTCGACCTCTTCGTGATCGGCGCCGGGTCCGGCGGCGTGCGCGCCGCTCGTATTGCAGCGGCCCACGGCGCTCGGGTGGGCATCTGCGAGGAAAGCCGGGTGGGCGGCACCTGCGTGATCCGTGGCTGCGTGCCGAAGAAGCTGATGGTCTACGCCTCCCATTTTTCCGAAGACTTCGAAGATGCGGCCGGCTACGGCTGGACCGTCGGCGAGTCGACGTTCAGCTGGCCCGACCTGATCCGCGCCAAGGATCGCGAGATCGACCGGCTCAACCAGGTTTACCTGAAGCTGCTCTCGGATTCGGGCGTGACGCTGTATTCCGAACGCGGGGTCCTCGAAGACCGGCACCATGTCCGTGTCGGGGAGGAAGTGGTCAGCGCCCGGTACCTGCTGGTCGCCACCGGTGGGCGCCCGTGGATGCCCAGTCTGCCCGGTATCGAGCATGCGGTGACGTCGGATGAAATTTTTCACCTCGACGACCTGCCGCCGCGGGTCGCGATCGTTGGCGGCGGGTTTATTGCCTGCGAGTTTGCTGGAATATTCAATGGCTTGGGAAGTAAAGTTCATCAAATATATCGAGGGGATGCCGTTTTGAGAGGCTTCGACTCGGACGTTCGCCGCCTGGTCTGCGATGGGCTGCGCAGCAAGGGCGTTGACCTGCGGCTGGAATCCGGGGTAGCGGCTATCGAGAAAAAAGCCGATTGTCTGGAAGTCATCCTCGAAAACGATGACGGAATCGACGTGGACCTGGTTCTGTACGCTACGGGGCGCGTGCCCAACGTCCGTGGTCTGGGCCTTGAGGAAGCCGGTGTCGAAGTACGGCCGGACGGGCGCGTGGCGGTCGACGACTACTCCCAGACCAGCGTGGAGAACATCTATGCGGTCGGCGACGTGACCAGCCGGGTGAACCTGACCCCCGTTGCGATCCACGAGGGTCACGCCTTCGCCGACACGGTGTTTGGCGACCGCCGGCGCCCGGTCAACCACGAGTTCGTTCCCTCCGCGGTGTTTTCGCAGCCCCCGGTCGGCACGGTTGGGTTCAGCGAAGAGGACGCGATCCACCATGTCGGTCCGGTCGACGTTTACCTGTCCGAGTTCCGGCCGATGAAGCACACGCTCTCCGGTCGCGAGGAAAAAGGCCTGATGAAACTGATCGTGGAGCGCGAGGGTCAAACAGTGGTTGGCGTGCACGTCGTCGGACCGGACGCGCCCGAAATTGTCCAGGGGTTCGCGGTGGCGGTAAAATCCGGGCTGACCAAGGAACAATTCGACAGCACCATCGGCATACACCCGACGGCCGCGGAGGAACTGGTCACCATGAGGAACCCGGTCAGACGCCACGGATGAGGATTTATTGATGCAAATGAGATATGACCGGGTCATGCCTGGTTCGGGCCGGACATGGGTCGTTTTTCTGGTAGCCATCTGGCTCGCCTTGCCTCTGTCCGCGGCAGCGCGCGAGTCCGACGCGGCGCCTGCACCGGTACACCGGTATATCGTCCAACTGCAGGATCCTCCCCTGGCGCGCTACGATGGCCGCGAGCTCGCAGATTCCGGCCGGAATGCGCCAGACCGACTGGAAGCGACGGCTCCTCAATTCACCGGCAGTTCGAAGCTGAACATGGCCTCGCCGGCCACTCGCAGCTACCTCGGCTATCTCGAAAACACGCAAGAGCGATTCCGCCAGGAGTCCGCGGTGATGCTCGGTCGGCGGGTTGATCCGGTGTACACCTATCGTGTGGCGACCAATGGCATGGCCCTGGACCTGACGGAGGAGGACGCGGCTGAACTGGCGGGTTCTCCGTCAGTCAAGTCGATTCAGCGTGACGTCCGCCACCACCTCGAAACGTTTGCCGGTCCCAGGTGGATCGGGGCGGGCGAAATCTGGTCGGGGGCATCGGGCTATTCGGCGCACCGCGGGGAAGGGATCGTCATCGGCGTGATTGATTCCGGAATCAACTGGGACCACCCCTCCTTTTCCGATCCTTCCCAGGACGGATACGTCTACAGCAATCCCCTGGGCGCTCCCCTCGGCCTTTGCGACGATCCCGAGGTGTCATGCAGCAACAAGATCATCGGCGTGTACGACTTCGTGGAGGACGACCCTTCGACCGCAGACTACGTGGAGGAGAACACCAAGGGCCGAGATAACGACGGCCACGGCAGCCACGTGGCTGCGATCGCCGCGGGCAACCCGGTCAATGTCACCCTGAACGGCAATGTCCAGGCACAGCTTTCCGGCGTCGCCCCGCGCGCGAACCTGATCGTCTACCGCGTCTGTTACGTCGGCGACCCGCCGGGCGCGGACACGTCAGGCTGCATGGGCTCTGCCATCCTGTCGGCCATTGACCAGGCCGTCCAGGATGGGGTGGACGTGATCAACTACTCGATCGGCACCGATGCCAGCAATCCGTGGGCGGGCGGTAGCATCGCCCAGGCCTACCTGGCGGCCCGTGGCGCGGGTGTGTTCGTGGTGACCTCGGCGGGCAACTCCGGGCCCAATCCCGGCACGATCGGCTCCCCGGCGAACGCGCCCTGGATCCTTGCGGTCGGTAATTCCACCCATGACATGGTGTACGGCAACCGTGTGCACAACCTGACCGGAGGCGACACCGAGCCGCCGGACGACCTGGTGGGCGCCAGCTTTACCGGGGGTACGGGGCAACGCGTGATCGTGCATGCCCGCGATTACGGCAACGCGCTGTGTGGCGAGGGTCCCGCCGAACTGGCCGCCACCTGCGACCACAACACCGGCGCCAGCAACCCGTGGGCGGGCGAAAAGCCGTTCAACGGCGAGATCGTCGTCTGCGACCGGGGTACGTACGGACGCGTGGAGAAAGGGAAGAACGTGATGCTGGCCGGGGCCGGTGGCTACATCCTGGCCAATACGCCCGAATTCGGCGAATCGGTGGAAGCGGACGAGCACTGTTTACCGGCCACGCATATCGGCGTATCCGACGGTGACAAGCTACGGGCGTGGCTGGCCAGCGGCAGCGGACACGGCGGCTCCATCACCGCTTTCGACCTGGAATCCCGGCCGGCGTCGGCGGACCAGGTGAATGTGAGCAGTTCCCGGGGCCCCGCCCAGCCGCCAGTCGAAGATATCCTGAAACCGAACGTGATCGCACCGGGCACGGCGATACTGGCGGCTACGGAAAACGACTCTGAGTTCGGGGTCAAGACCGGCACATCGATGTCCTCGCCGCACATCGCGGGTGCCGCCGCGCTGATCAAATCGGTGCACGGCGACTGGAGTGTCAGCCAGATCGCTTCCGCGATCGAGACCACGGCCACCCCCGAACTGGCGACCGACCAGGGCATCGGGCCTGCGACGCCGCAGGTTCGTGGCGCGGGCCGCCCGCAGCTTGGCGAAGCGGTCAACGCGGGGCTTTACCTGAATGTGACCCAAGCCCAGTTCGCCAGCGCCAACCCGGCCCTCAGCGGCACGCCCTACAACCTGAATCTGCCCGGTCTGGTTTACTCGCACTGCCAGGGAACCTGCGATTTCAATCGCACCGTGACCGACCAGATGGGCGGGGGTAATTGGACCACTGCCGCCGAGGATTTCCCGGAAGGCGTTTCGGTGACGGTAACGCCCGCGAATTTTACGCTGTCGAACGGGGGCTCCCGCTCACTGGCCATTTCCGTGAACGTCACGGATTCGGGCATTGTGGGTGACTGGGTATCCGGGCGCATCCGTCTCAGCGCGGCCGGTTCGTCGGACCAGTACCTGACCGTGTCGGTGTTCTCCTACGGCGGCGACTTGCCCGAGTCCTGGAGCTTTACGGACAACCGAAACGGCGGATCGAAGATGTTCGAGCTCTCGGGCCTGTCGGCCATGACCGACGCCACTTTCCGTGCCGGGGGGCTGGTCAGCCCCACGCGTACCGAGCAGGTCCTGGTCGAAGACCCCAGCCGCGACGATCCGTATAACGGCGGCAGCGGCGTGTACACCGTGTGGCACAACTTGCCGGAAGGCGGGCTCTGGCTGTACGCGGAAACCCTCGCCACGTCCGCGGAGGACCTCGACCTGTTCGTGGGCCGAGACGACGATGGCGACCATTATCCGGACGAGTCCGAGGAACTGTGCAACAGCACGACGCCGCAGGCCCTGGAACGTTGCGACCTGTTCGACGTATCGGCCGGAAACTACTGGGTCATGGTCCAGAACTGGTCCGGGACCAACGAGGATGGCGACGTCGCCACGCTCCTCAGCGCGGGCATCGGTCCTTCCAGCGACAGCCGGCTGGCCGCCAGCGGCCCGGGTATCGTGGGTCCCGGCGAATCTTTCGAAGTGCGTCTCAGCTGGGACAACCTGGCGGCCCTGCCAGGCGAGGAATGGCTCGGCGCCGTCGGCATCGGCACGCAACGCGACAAGCCCAACAACATCGGCGTGATCCCGGTGCGCCTGAGCCGTGCCGGCATCGCCGCGCCGGCGACGTTCCCGCTGATGGACGGCAGGACGCACCGGCTCGCCCTTGCCGCGGGCGGTACGCACAACGGCCTGTTCATCGATGTTCCCCCGGGCGCGGACAGCCTGACGGTGACCGCCACTGGCCTGGGTAACCAGGGCAGCGACGACACGCTGTTGAAGCTCGTCCGCATGGATTTCGACGACGCCCTCGCGAACCCGCCGTTCGCGGCCGATCCGTCGGGCGCCGCGGTGGTGACTTCCACGTCCGGGGACGGCCCCGACCCGGCCGAGGCGACCGTTAGCGGCGGGCAGTTACAGCCCGGGCGCTGGTATGCGCTCCTCACCAACCAGGCGAATTCGCCGAGGGCTTTCGAAGTGGAGGCGAACGTGACCTTCACGGGCGATCCCATCGATGTCCGCCGGGGCCTGTGGGAGCCAAACTCGCGGCCCGGACTCGGCCAGGGTTACGAATACCACGGCAGCGGCGGTAGCGGCGCGCTGCTCTGGTACACCTACGACAATGATGGCCAGCCCACTTGGTATATCGCCGGCAGTCCGCTGGGGGACGGCAACATCTGGGTCTCGGACCTTTACCGCGTGACCAACGACGGCGCGGAGCAGCAACTGGCTCCGGTCGGCGCCGTTTCGGTGACAAACCTGGCGGCCGACGACCAACTGTTTTCCTTCACGCTGTTCGGCGAATCCGGCACCGACCGCTTCCAGCCGCTCACGTTTGCCACCTGTCCGCAAATCAATGGGCAGGGCGCGGCGAGTTACACCGGTCTGTGGTACCGGGGCGTGGACGGTCTGGGCGGAGCCAGCGTGGTGGTCAACGACGTCACCCAGGCGCAGATACATTACCTGTTCGACGATCATGGTTATCCGCGCTGGCTGTTTGCGCAGGATCTGGTTCACCCGGCGCCGACCCTGTCGACGCTGCCTCTCCTGCAGTTCCACGGTTATTGCGCCGTGTGCGATTCCGCCGACGTGGACTCCCAGGAGGTCGGTACTGCGGTACGGACCTTCACGGACGAAAGCCACGGCAGTTGGACGCTCGACTACATGTTCGATTCGCCGTTGAGCGGCAGCGTGGATCGTACCGACTCGATCGTCAAGCTGACCGAACGCATCGATTGCCAATAGGAGCCCGCTGTGGGAGCAGGCTTGCCTGCGATTTTCTGAGATGATCGCACCCAAGGGTGGTCCCACAGCGGGCTCCTACTCGACCGCCAAGGGTTCCAACCGTTCCTCGACCAGGCGCGCGGCGCGCTCCAGGTCGACCTCGGTCAGCTCGCGCTTTCCTTGCAGCAAATCGTCGAGGATTCCCGCCTGCACGCGCCCGCGGTCGAGCGCTTCGGCGTAGGGGATCCGGCGGAAGCTCACGAGCGCGTAGCGGGCCATGAAGCGGTCGTGGTGGCGGCGCTCCAGTTCCCGTTCCAGGGCCTTTCGCAGCAGGAAATCCCGGTGGCGCACGGAATCCCGGATCGTGCGGAACGCATCGAGTGACATCTCGGCCAGGGCGTCCGTGTCCGGCTTGCGGCAGTCCTGAAGCGACCGGAACGCGGACTCCCAATCAGGGCTGTCCTCCAGGAGCCGCAGCAGGGTCTCGCAGTCCTCGAAGGCCGAGTTGACCCCCTGGCCATGGAATGGTGCGACGGTGTGCGCAGCGTCGCCGATCAACAGAGCCCGTCCGCCCAGGTGCCAGTGCCGGCACCGGACCGTGCCCATCCGCCTGACCGGTTGTTCGTTGAATTCTCGATCGAGGTCGGGCATCAGGTCCGCCGCGTCTGGAAAGTTCGCCTGCATGAACGCCCGCCGGCGGATATGGCTGTCGAGCTGCTCGAAACCCCAGAGCATGCGGTGGTCGCCGCTGATCGGCAGGAACAGGATGGCTGAAAACCGGCCCGCTTCCGCCGGCAGCGCGATCATCATGTACCCGCCCCGAGGCCAGACGTGCAGCGCGGTTGGATCCAGCGGCGGTTCGCCGCCGGGCAGGGCGGGTATCGAGAAGGGCTTGAAGCCCGCATCCAACAGCTCTTCGCTGACGTCAAGGTCTTTGGTTCCGCTCATTGCGCGACGCAACGCCGAGCGGGCCCCGTCCGCCCCTATGATCACCTCGAATGCGTGCACCATGCGGTCTCCGCCCGCGTCGTGTCCTTCGGTCCTAAACGCTGCGGCAGAAGCCTGCCAATCGACGTCGAGCAACCGGTGTCCGAAGTGCAGGCGGACCCGCCCGGTGGTTTCCGCGGCGTCCAGAAGGCAATTGAGGAGACGTTGGCGGGGAGCCGCATAAAGCACTTCGGAGGCTTCGACGCCGTAGGGCTGGAGGGTCGTGCGGCGGCTGCGGTCATGGATCATCCTTCCCACCATCGGTTTGGTGATGGCATCGACTTCCTCGAGCAGACCGGCGTACGTCAGTGCGTGGCGCCCGCGTTCGCCCAGCGACAGGCTGCTCGAGCCCCAGGCGTCCGGCGATCCCTTGCGCGGGTCCGTGCCGGCTTCGAAGAGCACAACGTCGAAACCGCGGCGGGCCAGCATGAGTGACAGCAGCGCGCCCGACATGCCCGCGCCGATCACCGTTATCCGGTCTGTATTCTCGATTCGCATTCAGCCCGTCCCCGATTTCCATTCGCAGACTGTCTGCACCAGTTGCTCGCAGTCCTGGAAGCGGTTGTAGAGCGGCACGGGCGCCACGCGGATGATGTCGGGTTCACGCCAGTCCGCAACGATTCCGTTTTCCTGCAGGAAACGGAACAACCGCTTTCCGGGTTCGCGCCCGGCCCGGACGCGCAGCGAAAGCTGACAGCCGCGTCGGTCCGGGTCCGTCGGGGTAATTATCTCGAGTGTCTCTTCGAGCGCCTCCTGTACGCGCCTCGCCAGATAGCCGGTCAGCGTCAGGGACTTGGTTCTGAGCGCCTTCATGCCGGCTTCGGTGAACAGTTCCAGGGCTGCGCGCAGCGGCGCCATCGCAAGTAAGGGAGGCGTCGAAATCTGCCACGCGGAGGCGCCCGGCGCCGGCTGGAATTCATGCGCCATGCGAAAGCGGGTTTCGGGTGCGTTTCCCCACCAGCCCTCCAGACGGGGCAGGCCGCTTCCGTCGCCGTGCCGATCATGCACGAAGCAGCCCGCGATCGCACCGGGGCCACCGTTGAGGTACTTGTAATGGCACCAGACTGCGAAATCGCATCCGCTGTCGTGCAGCGCCAGTGGAAGGTTGCCTGCGCTGTGCGCCAGGTCGAAGCCGACGCGGGCGCCGGCGGCTCGGCCCGCAGCCGCGATTCGGCCAAGATCGAAAGCCTGGCCGCTGGCGTATTGCACGCCGGGCCAGAGGACCAGGGCGATATCCTCCCCGTTCGCCGCCAGCCAGGATTCGATCCGTGATTCCTCGAGGAGCCGGCTGCCTGGATCCGGCTCCAGTTCGACCAGGCACTCGTTCGGGTCCAGGCCGTGGAAGCGGAGCTGGGAGACCAACGCGTAGCGGTCGGAAGGAAAGGCATGCGCTTCGATCAGGATTTTGCGGCGGCGTCCCGTGGGGCGAAAGAAACTGGCCAGCATCAGGTGCAGGTTCACGGTCAGCGTGTTCATCACCGCGATCTCCGCCGCGTGAGCGCCGAGCACGGGCGCCAGTGCTTCGCCGAGCAGTCCGGCGTAGGCGGTCCACGGTGGATTGCCCTCGAAATGACCGCCGACCGCGCGTTCGCGCCAGGCCAGCAGTTCGCGCTGCAGCGCGGACTCCGCGTCCCGCGGTTGCAGGCCCAGAGAATGACCGCACAAATACGTCTGCTCACCGCCGTCTTGGCGAGGCGGAATCCAGAATCGGTCGCGGAAGCCGCGCAACGGGTCGCCGGCGTCCAGTTCACGAGCCGTTTCTGCCGCTGACCGCATCAGAGGAGACCATTGTTCATCCGGCCATTATACGAACAATGGCAGCCACGAAGGCAGCCGCGTAAACTGTGCCCACCCTGGCCTCAGGCGACCAGCGAAATACCCGGGCAGACCGTCTTGAAACTCAGCGATTTCCATTTTGACCTCCCTCCGAACCTGATCGCGCAGGAACCCCTGGCGCGCCGCTCCGACAGCCGCCTGCTGCAGCTATCCCGGGCTGGAGGGCAACTCGCCGACCGGGCTTTCCGGGACCTGCCGGAGCTGCTTGCCCCCGGCGACCTGCTGGTGTTCAACGACACCCGGGTCATTCCCGCACGCTTGTTCGGCCGCAAGGAATCCGGCGGACGCGTGGAAATCCTGCTCGAGCGCCTGCTCGGGGAGGATCGGTGCCTGGCGCAGCTGCGGTCGAGCAAATCGCCGAGGGCCGGGGGCGTCATCGTGCTCGAAGACGGTTCGCGGCTGGAAGTCACGGGCCGCGAGGGCTCCTTTTTCCGTCTGCGTCTCGACGGCGGCAGGCTGAGCTGGAAGCTGGAACAGCTCGGTCACGTGCCCCTGCCGCCTTACATTACCCGGGAGGACCGGCCGGAAGACCGCGAACGTTACCAGACCGTCTACGCGCG
>JASFKQ010000023.1:0-28342 GCA_050118555.1 Lysobacterales bacterium | reverse complement strand
GCCCGATGCGCTCTTCAGATAGTAGTGCTCCATCAACATGGAAGCGCCTGGAACGCTGACCAGGACAACGACCGCGAGGGCCGCCAGGATCAGCAGCAGTTCGATGACGGTCAATCCCCCGTGCGGCGCCGCGCGGCGCCGGGCTGGGCGTGGCGCACTTTTCATGCCGGTCACCCCCTGGTCCGACATGTCAGTTCACGTCGAAAGTGTGTGAAACCGCAGCGTCCGCCCGGGCGACCAGGGTGATTCTGGCCGGGGCGTCCACCAACCCGCGGGCGTCGAAAACCAGCGACTCCCGCGCCGGGATCAACTCGATTCCCTCCGGCAACCGGTATTCCTGCAGGGCTGCACTCGGGTCCGTGCGGTGCGAGCCCGGCGCGCTGAAGGTAATTCGGTCGTACGGCACGGATTCGAAATGGACCGCAATGGACTTCTCGTTAAGGCGCGCCAGGTTCCGGGCCGAGTGGATCGAGTGCTCGACGTTTTCGGCCGTCGCCTTCATTTCCGACTTGAGCGCCGCCCCGCTCACGGACGGCAGTGCGAATGAAACGAGTACGATGAGCACGCTGATGCAGAGCAGAATCTCGATGAGCGTGATTCCCCTCTGATGCTCTGAGCGGCGTGATGAGACGAGTGTGTTCATGGTTCCCCTACGGTTGCTGCTTCCGTGCAGTTTCCCGGTCAGGCCCAACGATGGGTTGTTGACCGGTCGCTAATCCGTAGCGAAACGGGTGGAATAACCACCTGATCACAGTATAGCCAAAGGGGGCGGGCCGGGCGTGGTCCGGCGCCTACCGTTCGTCGGGCCGAATCGACCATTCAGCCGGCCCGAAGGGTAGCCGGGGCGAACAGGCCCCGGCTCATTCCTTATTCGAGAACGTCGGCCATGGCCTGGCGGCATCCGGCGCTTACGTCTTCGCCCTTGGCTTGCAGGCACTCGACGATCCGGCCTTCGCCCACCTGAACGCTGCCACAGTAGTTCAGGATGTCGTCATGGCATTCATTGGCAAGATAGTTCAGTGCCGACACTGCGCGGTCGAGTTCTGCCGCTGCGTCGTAAAGCGCGTATTGGCACTGGCCGGAAAGCTTGTCTTCGAATGCATAGAAGCAGGCCAGCAAGCGACCTTCACCGGGTGTGACCTGGCTGCAAAAGCTTTCGATTTCAGAGGCGCAGCCCTTCTTGACGGTTTCTACCGGGTCCTGTGCGGACAGTGTGGACGCAAAACCCATTGATACGGCGAGTGCGGCAATGAGCGCGAGTCTGGTCTTCATCGGATCTCTCCTTCTGGTGTGGGTTGTGGAAATTGGAACAATGTAACCGGCCGGGGGCGCCCCTGCTCTGGCATTTGTAATGGTCAGGCCGCTCGTGGCAGCGCTTCCTGTAACGGGAGAGTATACGGGAAAATGCCACGCAAACGGGGTATCATCACGCGGGATGATACCGATAATCACGAATCGCTCCTGCTGGGCCCGGCGGCTGACGCTGGGGCTCCTGTTGATGCCCCTTCTGGCTTTGGCCGACGCGCATCGTGTCGACGATTTCCAATGGGAAGGTGTCGAGCGCATTGTCGCCATCGGCGACATCCACGGAGACTACGACAACTACCTGGCCACCCTTCGGCTCGCCGGCCTGATCGACAAGCGCGACCGCTGGGCAGGTGGCAAGACCCATTTCGTCCAGACGGGGGACATACCCGATCGCGGGCCGGACACCCGCAAGATCATCGAACACATCACCCGTCTGGCCGAGCAGGCGGAGCGCAAAGGCGGCATGGTGCATTCCCTGATCGGCAATCATGAGGCCATGAATGTCTATGGCGACCTGCGGTACGTGTCGCAGGGCGAGTTCGAGGCATTTGTCACGCGCAACTCCGCCAAACTGCGGGACCGCTACTACGACCTTTACCTGAAGGCCATGGAGCAACAGCAACCCGAACAATTCGCCGCCTTACCCGAAAACTACCGGGACGAATGGAACCTCAAGCATCCCCTGGGTTGGGTGGAGCACCGGCAGGCCTGGGACCCCGCCTGGAATGCGAACGGCGAATACGCAAAGTGGGTGCTGAGCCACAAGGTTTCCATCCGAATCAACGACGTCGTGTTCGTTCACGGCGGCATCAGCGGCCTCTATTGCCGCAATACGCTCGACTCACTGACCGACAAGGCGATCGCCCGTCTGAGCCACTTCGATCCACAAAACCCCGGCATCCTCGAAGATCCCTTCGGGCCGCTCTGGTACCGCGGCCTCTCCGGGGTCGAGCCCGAGGCGCTGCCGGAGACGGTGGATGCCGTTCTGGCGGAACATCAGGCCAAACACATCGTCGTCGGGCACACGCCGACCAGCGGTGTGATCTGGCCCAACTACGGCGGCAGGGTCCTGATGATCGACACGGGCATTTCCAAGGTGTACGGGGGGCATATCGGGTACCTGGAAATCACACCCGAGGGGTATTTCGCGGGATATCCGGGAGGCAAGGTCGCGCTTCCAACGAGCGCCGATGGCGTCATCCCCTACCTGGAGAAGGTTGTCGCGCTACAACCGGGAAACAAGCACCTGCAGCGACGCCTCGAGCAACTCAGGCATCCGCCGGAGTCCCAGCCGGCGACCGGGGGAGCGCAGGACGACCAGGCGCCCGCCGGCGAGGAAGAGGATCAGGAAGTGCCGGCCGTGGACGTGCCTATTTGCGGCATCTCTCAGTGATCTGTTCCCGGAACTCTTCCGGGTCTTTCAACGTGTTGAAGAACCGCTCCAGGTAACGCTCGGCCTTCCTGCGTGCGCCCGAGTTGAGTTCAGGTTCGTTGCGCAACAGGGAGAACATGGTGTCCTCCTTCGCGAGAAACAGCTGGCGGGCGGATTCCAGCGTGGAATTGTGTGCGCAGTATCCGCGGTACAGCCGCTGGGTCACGGACCGGATCGGCAGCCCGTCGGGCGGCGCGGCGTAGAATGCGTCGACGATGCCGGCGGAGTCGAAGTCGTAGGGCACCGGATAGATCGGGTCGCCGGGCGCCAATGGTTCCTTCGAAATCAGCTTGACGTTGTGGCAGCATTCCTCGGGGTCGGGTCCTCCGAGCGACGCCCAGTCAACGTTGCCGATCATGTACTGGAACAACGAGAAGATGCTCGTCAGTTGGGCATCGAGTTGGGTCGGGGTAACCCGCGGAATCTTGAGCTTTTCCAATCCGTTGCGTTTCGCCACGTCGCTGTCGTCCTCTATCAGGAAGCCGAATCGGGGGCCATATGATTTCCCCGACTCCGCGTCTTTCCAGGTCACGCTCAGCGGACGAACTCGAAAGCTGAAGTCGGTAAGTTGGTTGTACATGCGGTAGGACAGCATTTCGAGCAGGTTGTACTGCTCGTACCGGCTTGACCTGTCGCAGTAAGTGACCATCTTCAGCGACTTCTGACCGCGGAATGTCGTTCCTTTCACCGTGTCCTTTTCGAAGCGCAGCTTGATGGGCGGGAAGCGGCAGACCTGCTGGCGTTTGATGCCCCTGCGCTCCGCCGTGATCGGCAGGGACACCGCTTGCCCCCCGGCGTCGCGGTAGTCGAGACGGGCCGGGTAGGGATCCTGGTTATTCCTGTCCCGTTCGATATCGCGCCAGGGACCCACCATGGTGACTTGCAGGGCGTCGTCGCTCTCGAATAGCTTCTGCGGCTTGCCGCCTTCGCTGGCGTCGCTTTCTGCGTGCAGCCAGGCGGGCACGGCGAGCAGGGCAAGAGTCAGCAGCAAGTGAACGAGGAACGGCGCTGCAGCGGGCGTAAGAGTACGGGCTCGGAACATGTCGAACTAACCTCCGGATGTACGTGGGTGTCGGCGTGATGCCGCTGCCTACATTATAGGCATGAGCTTCGGGCTTGCGCGGTGACGCCCTTCAGTGCAGGATTCGCGCCCGGATGGTCGAGGGGATGCCGCGCAGATCTTCCAGTACAGACTCCGGTTCGTCCGTCTCGATGTCCATGACCACGTAGCCGATCTCGCCGCGGGTGTCGAGGTATTGCGATGCGATGTTGACCTCACGCTTCGAGATGGCGGCATTGATACGCTGAAGAACACCCGGGGCATTGTGGTGGATATGCAGGATGCGGCTCGCGCCCTCGTGGTCCGGCAGGGCAACCTGGGGAAAATTGACGGCGGATTTGGTGGTGCCGTTGTCGCTGTACTTGACCAGCTTGCCGGCCACCTCCATTGCGATGTTCTCCTGCGCTTCCAGGGTACTGCCCCCGATATGGGGAGTGATCAGCACGTTGTCCCTGCCGCGCAGTCGGGATTCGAAGGTATCGTTGTTGGAGCCGGGTTCCACCGGAAAGACGTCGATTGCCGCGCCCGCGATGTGGCCGCTGTCCAGCGCGCCGGCGAGTGCATCGATGTCCACGACCTGCCCGCGGGACGCGTTGATCACGTAACTGCCCGGACGCATGGCCCGCAGGAACTGCTCGTCCACCATCCGGGTGGTCAATGCCGTCTCCGGAACGTGCAGGCTCACCACGTCAGCTTCGGACAGCATTTCCCACAGGTCGGGCAGGCCGCTCGCGTTACCCAGCGGCAGCTTGTGTTCGATGTCGTGGAAAATCACGCGCATGCCCATGCTTTCCGCCAGGATGCCGAGTTGGGAGCCGATGTGTCCGTAACCCACGATCCCCAGGGTCTTGCCCCTGATTTCGTGCGAATTCGACGCCGATTTGAGCCATTTGCCGCGGTGCGCGGCCGCGTTTTTCGCCGGTATGCCCCGCATCAGCATGATGACTTCCGCCAGCGTCAGTTCGGCCACGCTGCGGGTGTTGGAGAACGGGGCATTGAAGACCGGAATCCCGGCATTAGCCGCGGTCGTCAGATCCACCTGGTTCGTGCCGATGCAGAAACAGCCGATGGCGGCGAGGCGGTCGGCGGCCTGGATGATGTCCCTGGTGACCTGGCTGCGCGAACGGATGCCGAGGAAGTGCACGCCCTCCAGGGCCTTCGCCAGTTCATCCCCGGTCAGGGCGCGGCGCAGCACCTCGACCTGGGAATAGCCCTGGCCGGTGATGATCTCGGCGGCGCGCTCGTGTATGCCTTCGAGCAGAAGGAACTTGATTTTGGACTTGTCGAGGCTGTACTTTCGTGATCCGTTTTTCATTGTCCGCGACCGCAACTGGAAACAGAAAATGTTACCGCATTTTCAGGTCGTGAACGCTCCCCGGATCAGGAAGGTGCACGGTGAACGAATCTACGGGATCCCGATTGGCCGAACGGCTGACGCTGGCTGTTCGCGGGCTGCACGTCGCCACCGACGCGACCACACTCGAAAGCCACGGGCAGGATTGGACGCGATTCAGGAAGCCGGATCCCGCTCTGGTCGCATTTCCCGACTCGGTGGAGCAGGTGCAGCGCCTGGTGACGTTCGCAGCCGAGCAAAGGCTGCCGCTGGTGCCGTCCGGGGGGCGCACGGGACTGAGCGGCGGCGCCGTCGCCGCTCACGGCGAAATGGTCGTCTCCTTCGATCGCATGCGGAAAATTCTCGACTTCGATCCCGTCGACCGTACGCTGACGGTCCAGGCCGGGGTGGTGACGGCCACCGTCCAGGACTATGCCCGCGATCACGATCTCTACTACCCGGTCTCGTTCGCATCTGAGGGTTCCAGCCAGATCGGCGGCAATGTCGCCACCAACGCGGGCGGCGTCAGGGTGCTGCGGTACGGACTGACCCGGGACCAGGTCATGGGACTGAAGGTGGTCACCGGCGGGGGCGCGTTGCTGAAGTGCAACCGAGGGCTGGTCAAGAACGCCAGTGGATACGATTTCCGCCACCTGTTCATCGGTAGTGAGGGCACCCTCGGCCTGGTCGTGGAAGCCACGCTGCGCCTGATCGACCCGCCGCTGCCCAGCCGCGTGCTGTTCCTCGGCCTGAAGGACATCGACGCACTGATGAGAGTGTTCGGGGCGTTGAGGTCCGCGCTTGACCTCTCGGCCTTCGAATTCCTCACCGACCGCGCATTGCGCCACGTCCGGCAGGGGGAAAATCTGCCATCGCCTTTCGAGACTGCCTGTCCGTTGTACGTCGTTGCGGAGTTCGATTGCCCCGGTGAGGAACAGGAGGAGCGCGCGATGGCCTGCTTCGAGCACTGTGCCGGGCAGGGTTGGATTCTCGACGGCGTGATCAGCCAGAATGAGCGCCAGGCTGCGGAATTGTGGCGTTACCGGGAAGGCATATCGGAATCCATCAGCCATTTTCCCCCGTACAAAAACGACCTCTCGGTGCGGGTGTCCAGGGTGCCGGAATTCCTGCGGCGCATGCACGCGTTGATGCAGGAAGTCTGTCCGGACTTCGAAGCGGTATGGTATGGCCATATCGGGGACGGCAATCTGCACCTGAACATCCTTCGACCCGACGGTTTGGACATGGAGGCGTTTGAAGCCCGCTCGCATGAGATCAGCGAACGGACCTACGAGCTGACCCGGGAAATCGGCGGCAGTATTTCCGCCGAGCACGGCATCGGCCTGTTGAAACAGCCGTGGCTGAACTGCGTGCGTTCGGAGCAAGAGATCGAGTTGATGCGCGGGATCAAGCGAGTGTTCGACCCGGCCGGAATCCTCAACCCGGGCAAGCTCCTGTAGAGCGTCCCCGCCGGTTCAGGCAAGTGCAACGCTGCAGGTGATCCCTTATCGCCTTGCCCGAAGGGTGCCTCGTTTGCGAGGCACTGTCGGTGTCGTTAGCCATGGGACGGCGTGTCCTGTCTGGCGGCTTTTGGCGCATTCAGCGAGGCAAGACGTGGTTGGCTGCCAGGCGCGCGAGCGCAGGACTAGCCGTGCGCTAATTCAAGCGAGTGCAACGCCGCAGATGACCACTTATTGCCTTGCCCGAAGGGTGCCTCGCATGCGAGGCACTGCATGCGCCAAAAGCCGCCGGGCAGGACACTTATTATAGAAACCGCATCGAGTAGTCGATGGCCTGGACGCTCTTGGTCATTGCGCCGACCGAGATGTAGTCAACGCCCGTTTCGGCGACTTCGCGCACGGTGAGCAGGTCGATCCCCCCGGACGCTTCCAGTTCGATTCGGCCCTTGTACTCAGACACCGCGCGTCGCAGCAGGTCCGCACTGAAGTTGTCCAGCAGCGCGCGCTGCGCCCCGGCCCGGTGTGCCTCCTCGAGCTGGTTGGGGTTCTCTACCTCGACCTCCAGCAGCAGGGTGGGATGCAGGGAACGCGCGGCTTCCAGCGCGGCCGTGATACTGCCGGCCGCCGATATGTGGTTCTCCTTGACCAGGATCGCGTCGAACAGCCCGATGCGGTGATTGCGGGCGCCGCCACAGCGTACGGCGTACTTCTGCGCCGCTCTGAGTCCGGGCAACGTTTTGCGTGTGTCCAGTATCACTGCGCCGGTGCCGGCGACCGCGTCAACGTAGCGGCGCGCCTGGGTTGCCGTCCCCGACAGGGTCTGCAGGAAGTTGAGCGCCGTTCTTTCGCCGCTCAGGATGGCGCGGGCCGGTCCAGCCAGGGCACAGACTTCCGCGTCGGGCGCCAGGACGCCACCGTCCTCGCGCGACCATTCGATCCGCACGCCGGGATCGATCTGGCGAAACGTTTCATCGAACCAGTCACGCCCGGCAAGTACGGCCGGCTCACGGCTGATGACACGGGTGCGCAGCGTCGCGGTTTCGGGGACGAGCTGGGCCGTGCAGTCGCCGCTGCCCAGGTCTTCCGCCAGGGCGCGCGTCACGTCCGACGTCACCGTGTCGGGCGCCGGCGCCCGGACTCCGCTCGGCACCTCAGAAGTCCTGTAGTTGCGTGGTGCCGATGCCCTTTTCCTCCAGGAGGATCGGTATGTCGTCCACCACCGGGTAGATCACGCGCGAATCCTCCGTGATCAGCGCCTCGCGCAGCGGCTCCTTGACCGTCTCGCCGTTCACGTACTGGATGTCGCCGGTGTTTATCGCCGCGTTGAGCGTCTGCAAGCGACGTGAAGTCAGACGGATCAAGGGCGTCTTGCTGACCGGGCAGCAGAGGATTTCGAGCAGCTTTCCATCGATGGGCATGGCGGTTTGTCCGGTAGCGCAGGTCCGGTTCCCATTCTACTGTAGGTGTCCGCTGCCTCACAGCCCCGGCAGGTCCCCGGAGCTTCGCCGACGCGCCTTCCCGTGCGTGTGCCGACGCGCTCGGTGCTGCTACAATAGCCGGTTTCCGCCAGGACGCGACCAGGACGAAACACCATGACAGAAAAGGCGCTCGTTGGAATCATCATGGGTTCCCAATCCGACTGGGAGACCATGAAAAATGCAGCCGATACGCTGGACACGCTGGGCATTCCCTACGAGACCCGGGTCGTCTCCGCGCACCGGACACCCGACCGCATGTTCGAGTACGCCGAGCAGGCGGCGGAGCGGGGACTGCAGGTCATCATCGCCGGCGCGGGAGGTGCGGCACATCTGCCGGGCATGGTTGCCGCCAAGACCATGGTGCCGGTGTTGGGCGTTCCGGCGCAGTCACGGGCGCTGAAGGGCCTGGATTCGCTGCTCTCGATCGTCCAGATGCCGGCCGGCATTCCGGTCGGCACTCTCGCCATCGGCGCAGCCGGCGCCACCAACGCGGCGCTGTTCGCGGCGGCCATCATCGGCAATACGTCGCCGGAGGTGCGTCTTGCCCTGCAGGCGTTCCGGGACGAGCGTCGCGAGGCGGTGCTCGCCAACCCCGACCCCAGCAAGGTCTGACGCGATGCAGGAGCGCGACACGAACACAGGGCCTAAAGCCACGCGCGTCGGCGTGCTGGGCGGTGGGCAGCTTGGCCGGATGCTCGGCCTGGCAGGGATTCCGCTCGGGTTCCGGTTCGTGTTCCTGGATCCCTCTGCAGATGCATGTGCGGCGAGCACTGGCGAACTGCTGCGCGCCGGTTTCGACGACGAATCAGCCGCCCGCGAACTCGGCGAGCGTGTCGAACTGGCGACGTTCGATTTCGAAAACGTCCCGGATTCCGCCGCGGCCGCGCTCGAGGAGGTCTGCCCGTTGTACCCTGGCTCGAATGCTCTGGGGGCCAGCCAGGACCGCATCGTGGAAAAATCTCTGCTGGACGGTCTGGGGATCGCGGTTCCCGACTTTCTGGCCGTTTCCAGCCGCACGGATCTGCTGGAAGCCATTGACCGGCTCGGCTATCCGGCCGTGCTCAAAACGCGGCGATTCGGCTACGACGGCAAGGGTCAGGCGGTGCTGCGCGGCCAGGAGGATCTCGAGCGGGCCTGGCAGGTGCTCGGTGAATCGCCGCTGATCCTGGAGGCCTTCGTGCCCTTTGACGCGGAGTGTTCGCTGGTGTCCGTGCGCGCCCGCGACGGTGAGATCCGACACTGGCCGCTGACACGAAACGTCCACGACCGGGGCATCCTGGCGCTGAGCCGCCCGGGCGTATTTTCCGGTGGTTTGCAGGCCCAGGCGGAAGAGGTCACGCGGCGACTGATGGAGCACCTCGATTATGTGGGTGTGCTGACCGTGGAATTTTTCCTGCTGGACGGAGCCCTGCTGGTCAACGAATTCGCGCCGCGCGTGCACAATTCGGGTCACTGGACCATCGACGGCGCCGTGTGCTCCCAATTCGAGAATCACCTGCGGGCGATTGGTGGGTTGCCGTTGGGCGAGACGCGCATGACGGAGCCCGCGCTGATGTTCAACTGGATCGGCGAGATGCCGGACCGCAGTGCGCTGCTCTCGATACCCGGGCTGCACTGGCACGATTACGGCAAGGCGGCGCGGCCGGGCCGCAAGGTTGGCCACGCCACGCTCACGGCGCACGATGACGAAACGCTGGAAAGCCGGGCCCACGATGTCGCCAGGCTGGCAGGCGGCGATTTCTCCCGCTTGCTGAACGACCTGCTGACGGACTGAAAGCCGCTGACAACGGGTCGTTTCCCGGAGTCACCCCGCGTTCTTGGATGCTTCCTCGGCGTGGCGGAGAATACCGTCCGGGAATCAGTCGAGCGAAGCGATCAGCGAGCAGACGGTATCGACGATTTCCTCGGCTTGTTCCGCGTCGATGACGAGCGGCGGCAACAAGCGGATGACCCGCTCCTGGGTCACATTGAGCAACAGTCCTGCCTCCAGGGCGCGTTCCTTGAGTGCGTTGGCGTCGCGATCCAGTTCGATGCCGATCATCAGGCCGCGCCCGCGGATATCGCGGACCTTGCCGTCCTGCGCGAGGCGTTCGCGGAACGCGTCGAGCAAAAAGCCTCCGGTCCGTGCCGCCTTTCCCGCCAGATCCTCGGAGCGCATGATGTCCAGCACCGTGCAGGCCACCCGCGTGACCAGGGGATTGCCCCCGAAGGTGGAGCCATGGCTGCCGGGCCGGAACGCCGTGGCGGCCGGTCCCTTTGCCAGGCAGGCCCCGATCGGCAGACCGTTCCCTAGCGCCTTGGCGGTTGTCAGGATGTCGGGGCGGATGTCCTCGTGCTCGTGCGCATACCACTTGCCGGTCCGACACAGGCCCGACTGGATTTCATCGAAAATGAGCGCCCAGCCCTCACGATTGCAAAGGGCTCGAAGTCCGGCGAGGTAACCGGGGGGCGGAACCCTGATACCCGCTTCGCCCTGGATTGGTTCCACCAGTACCGCCGCGATGGGTGCACCGCCGCGCGCGATTTTTTCTACGGCTTCCAGGTCGCCGAACGGAGCCCTGAAGAAGCCGCTGACCAGGGGCTCGAAACCGGCCTGGACCTTGCGGCTGCCCGTTGCGGATAGCGCGGCCAGCGTGCGGCCGTGGAAGCTCTTTTCCATCACGATGACACCCGGCTTTTCCAGGCTTCGCTGGTGGCCGAGTATGCGGGCGATCTTCAGCGCGCATTCGATGGCTTCGGCGCCGGAGTTGCCGAAGAATGCGCGGTCCATGCCGGTGATTCCCGCCAGTTCGTCCGCCAGGCGCTCCTGCCACGGAATACGGACCAGGTTTCCAGTGTGCACCAGGCGGGCCGCCTGGTCCGCAATCACTTTCGCGACCTCGCGATGCGCGTGGCCCAGCCCGCAGACGCCGAGGCCGCTGATGGCATCGAGGTAACGCTTGCCGTCTTCGTCCCACAGCCACGCACCTTCTCCGCGCTCGAACGCGACGGGCAGGGGGAGGTAGGTGTTCATCAGGTGATCAGTCAATGGTCTCTCCGGGATTACAGTCCTGTCAGGATTTTCCAGCGGTTGACAATGGTGCAGAACAGCGCCGCCGTCTTTTCCGCATCGTAAATCGCCGAGTGGGCCTCGGATTCGTTCCAGTCCAGTCCGGCCGCCTGAACCGATCTGGAGAGTACAGTCTGTCCGAAAGCCAGGCCGGCGAGCGTGGCCGTGTCGAACGAACTGAAGGGGTGGAAGGGGCTGCGCTTGAAGCCCGTCCGGGCGATGGCCGCGTTGATGAATGAGAGGTCGAAAAACGAATTATGCCCCACCAGGATCGCGCGCTGGCAGCCGGTGGCCTTCAATTCCTTCCGCACCGGCTGCGAGACACGGCGCAACGCCTCCTGTTCGGGCACGGCCTTCCGCAACGGGCTGTCCACATCTATGCCCGTCACTTCCAGTGACCGCGGATCGATGTTCGCGCCGTCGAACGGTTCGACGTGCACGGAGACCGTCTCGCAGGGCGCCAGCCGGCCGAAATCGTCCATCCGCAGGATGCAGGCGGCGATTTCGAGCAAAGCGTCCTTCTGCGAGTTGAAGCCTCCGGTCTCGACGTCTACGACGATGGGCAGGAAACCCCTGAATCGATCAGCAATGCGCGGCATAATGGGCCCCATTCGACAAGCCGAGCAGGATAAGGGATTGCCGTGCAAATTGCCATGAAGTTACCGGGGCCCTGGCTGCGCCTCGCCCTCGTGCTGGGAATCGCCTGGTCCGGATTGGCGCTGGCCGGCGATGATTCGGCGCTGTACTGGAAAGTGTTGCGGGACGGGAAGACCGCCGGCTACCTGCTCGGCACGATCCACAGCGAGGACCCCAGGGTGCTGGACTTCGGCGAGCACTTCATCGACGAACTGGAATCGAACCAGGTGTTCGCCATGGAAATGGTTCCCAATCTGCCGACGATGGCCAGGCTCACCGAGTACATGCAGTATTCGGACGGCACCACGCTGGAAAGCCAGGTTGGCCCGGAGCGCTTCGCTCGCCTGAAGTCCGTGCTCGGCGCCTACCAGGTGCCTCCGGGCTGGATCGACCACATTAAGGTGTGGGCAGCGATGATGACGCTCAGCGTGCCGCCCCCGGAAACCGGCTTTTTCATGGACTTTTCCCTGTCCCTGCGGGCCGCCGGCGCCGGTCTCGAGGTGGTCGGGCTGGAAACCCTGGAACAGCAGTTGTCGTTCCTCGAGAACATGCCAATGGAATTCCAGTTGGCTCTGCTGGACAACGCGCTCGACGAATATGACCGGGTGGAGGCCATCCACAGCCAGATGGTGGATTGCTACCTGGAGGGGGACCTGGCGGTGTTGAAACAGCTTTCGATCGACCAGATGCAGCAACTTCCCGCCGAGGCCGGCCAGTATTTCATGGCCCAGGGCATCGACGCCCGTAACCTGCGCATGGTCGCCGCGCTGACGCCCCGATTCGACGCCGGCAGAGTGTTCACCGCTGTCGGGGCGCTGCACCTTCCCGGGGAACATGGCCTGGTGGCCTTGCTGCGCGCCCGCGGTTTCGAACTGGAACCCTTGCCGATGCCTTTCTCAGCGTCGCAGGGCGGGGGTCAGGCCGGTGACGAGGGCGGCTGCAAAAAAGGTGATGCCCCATGACGGTTCCACGAAAAACGTCGTAAGGCCCAATACGGTGAACAACGCCGCGGCCGTTATGCCGTCGCCGATCCGGTCGGCAACGCAACTGTCGCGGCCGGTCAGTTTCAGCAGCAGGTGGTCGAGGCTGAACTTGCCGCCACCGTAGAAGAGAAGGGGCAGCAGCATGACGATGAAGAGCAGGGACAGCTTGTAGTTGCCGGCCCCGTCGGCAGTGATTACGTAACCCTTCCAGAGTTGGTCGAGCGATGCCCATCGGGCCGGCCAGTGAATCGCGGCGGTCACCACCGCCGTAACAACCACCAGGGACGCTGCGGCAACGCGCGTGACGAGACCCAGTGCCAGCAGGACCGAACACAGCAGTTCAACCCAGGTGGCGCCCACCCAGTTCACCTGTGGTGACAACAGGTCGAACGGCCACGGAAAGCCCTTTTGCCAGTCCGCCAGGGGGACATCGACAAACCAGTTGTCCCCGCGCAGTTTGGCGATGCCGGATTCCCAGAATTCCCAGCCCAGGATCAGCCTCAAAGCCAATGGCCAGATCCAGTCGCCCGCGGCGCGCAGCCGGGCGGTCAGGTTGTCGTAGCCGTCATACACCGGTCCGGTGTCCGCCTCAGTCCGGACGGGTTCCCAGGATGATGTCCCGGACGCGCAGATCTTCGAGCAACCGCTCGCCGGTTTGCTGCACAAGCGCGGGATCGGGATGGTTGATAGTGGCCGCCACATCGGCCAAAAGTTGCCTGCCGCTCGCTTCGCGGTTGTTCTGGAGGCGGTAGAGCAGCAATCGGCTGACGTCGTTCAACTCCATGAAACGGACCTTGTCGCATCGGTCACGGTAGACCAGCAGATGGGTGGGTGTCTCAGGCGCGTCCACGGGCTCGTAACCGGGCTTGATCCTGTGCACGGGAAACCGGTAGCTGAGCGGCCACGCGAGCGGGGACAGAACCGGAACGTGATCGAGCAGGCTCCCCGCCGGATCCGAAGGCACCGCTTCCAGCTCCCGTTCATCGATGCTCAACGCGAGTTCCACCCACTCGTAGTGGGCCAGTTCGGAGAGGAACGCGGGGTCGCCCTCCCGGCGGCCCCGGGTGTCCTGGAGGTAGCGCAGGAATTCCTTGGCGATCTCCGGAAAGAGTGGAGTCTGGCAGCGATGTTCCGCGTAGAAGTCGCGGACCATTGCGCGCCAGCTGCCATCGTCGTGCAGGGCGCGGAGTACCGGAAAATTGTTCGACAGCAACGAGTCGATGTTGTTGAAAAACAGTCGTCGATAAATGGCCATCCGGCGGTTTTCGACACCGGTCGGCGGCGGGACGTTTTCCGGATCGCGGATGTGGCCGGCGAAGTTATCCTGCAGTTCGGCCAGCCGCTGAGAGCCAGCCCTGCTGCCGTCCGGCCGCTCATCCATGGCTGAGCCTGCGCGACCCGGCACTCCGCGACCAATTGTCCTGAATGTCCCTGATGCGTTGGACTTCCGCCATCAACTGCTCGACCGGGGGGATATTGAAGTCGCGTTCCAGGAGCGTGGGGAAAACGCCAAAGGTTTCGTAGGCGGTCTCGAGCAGGCGCCAGACACCCGGTATGACGTCGGCGCCATGAGTGTCTACGATCAGGTCTTTGTCTTCGTTCTGGTGGCCCGCGATGTGGCCATAGGCGATCCGGTGGCCCGGCAGGGCCTGTATGAATTCAATGGCATCGTAGCCGTGGTTGACGCTGTTCACGTAAACGTTGTTCACGTCCAGCAGGAGGTCGCAGTCCGCTTCCTCCAGTACGGCCTTGACGAAATCGATCTCGCTCAGTTCCGCGCCCGGGGCTGCGTAGTAGGAGACATTCTCGAGGGCGATGCGCCGTTCGAGCACGTCCTGGACACGTCGGACGCGGTCTGCCACGTAGCGCACGGCTTCCCCGGTGAAGGGCAAGGGCATCAGGTCGTACAGGTGTCCGCCGTCGGTGCAGTAACTGAGGTGCTCGCTGTAGCAGCGGACCCCGTGCGAGTCGAGGAACCTGCGCAAACGGCGGAGAAACGTCTCGTCCAGGGGCGTTGGCCCGCCGATGGACAGCGAGAGACCGTGACAGACGAAGGGCAGACGCGATGTGAATTCGCGCAGCATGCGACCGCGTCGCCCACCGACGCCTATCCAGTTCTCCGGCGCCACTTCCATGAAGTCCACCGGACCGGGGTCGCGCGAACGCAACGGGCCCAGAAGGGCCCGCCGCAATCCGAGGCCTGCGCCGCTGACCGGGTATTTCCCGGCGTTCACGGCCCTGGCCTCCCGGCCGTCATATGCCCAGCGGAGGTCTCAGTCCTTGTCACCGCTGCCTTCCTTGTCCTTCTCGCCGCAGCTGCCTTCCTTGCCTTTCTCGCCAGCGCTGCCTTCCTTGCCTTTCTCGCCGCAGCTGCCTTCCTTTGCCTTCTCGCCGCAGTTGCCTTCCTTTGCCTTCTCGCCGCAGTTGCCTTCCTTTGCCTTCTCGCCGCAGCTGCCTTCCTTTGCCTTCTCGCCGCAGCTGCCTTCCTTTGCCTTCTCGCCGCAGCTGCCTTCCTTTGCCTTCTCGTCCTTTTCCCCTTTTTCCCCACACTGGCCGTCCTGACCTTCGTGATTGGCCGCCAGCATGTAGCCGCTGTCCAGGTCGGCGGCGACAAACGGGTTGTTGTCGGCCGCGGCCGTGGTCGAAGCCGCCAGCGAAGAGACGAATGCAACGCCCACGGCCGCTGCGACGGGTTTGGTAATCAGGGTCTTGTCTGTCATCGTGAAAAACCTCCAAGTTTGTATGTAGTTCCGGCTAGCGCCGGTGTTTTGCCTTGAGTTAACGCTCGAGGTCACTGCCGGTGGCCGGCAAGACTCGGGTCAGGGGACCGGCAGCAGACCCGAATTATTACATTGGTGTCTTGTGTTTGTAACTGCAAAGATCCCGCACGATGCATTCGGGGCAATTCGGTTTCCTTGCCTTGCACGTATAGCGCCCGTGCAGGATAAGCCAGTGATGGGCATCCTTGAGATACTGCCGCGGCACGACCTTCAGCAGTTTCTGCTCCACCTGTAGCGGGGTTTTTCCCGGCGCCAGCCCGGTGCGGTTCGCCACCCTGAAGATGTGCGTATCGACGGCGATTGTCGGTTCGCCGAATGCGGTATTCAGGACCACGTTGGCGGTCTTGCGCCCGACGCCGGGCAGGGCCTCCAGCGACGCGCGGTCCCGCGGCACCTCGCCATGGTGCTCGTCGACCAGGATTTGGCAGGTCTTGATGATGTTCTCCGACTTGGCGTTGTACAGGCCAATGGTCCGAACGTAGTCCTTCAGCCCGTCCAGCCCAAGCGAGAGCAGGGCCTCCGGCGTATTGGCCACCCGGAACAGCCGACGGGTGGCCTTGTTTACCCCGACGTCCGTGGCCTGAGCCGACAGGATGACGGCGACGAGCAGTTCGAATGGAGAGGCGTATTCGAGCTCCGTTGTCGGCTCTGGCGTGACCGACTTCAGCCGGCCGAAGAATTCCTCGCGGTCGGCCGGCTTCACGCGCTCGCCCGTCCCGCGGCGGGGCTGGAAGGCGACCGCTGCGTCGTGGCCCTGCTTCCGGCAACGCGGCTGTTCAGCCAGTTGCGGCCGGCAACCAGCAGGCCCAGGGCGATGAAAGCGCCCGATGGCAGCATGGCCAGCAGGAAGCCGGGGTGGTTCGGAATGACGGTAATTTCCAACGAGTCGCCCACCGGCCCGAACAGCAGGCGCGCCTGGCTGAGCAAAGTCCCATGGCCAACGATCTCGCGCAGCGAGCCAAGGGCAAGGAGGGCCAGGCAAAAGCCCAGCCCCGTGGCCAGTCCGTCCAGGGCGGCGGGCAGCGGGCGGTTTTTCGACGCGAACGCTTCGGCTCGCCCGATGATGGCGCAGTTGGTTACGATCAGCGGAATGAAGATGCCGAGCACACGATAGAGGTCGTGAAACCAGGCTTGCATCGACAGTTGGATCACGGTCACCACCGAGGCGATGATCATAACGTAAGCGGGAATCCGGATTTCCGGGCGCAACACGCCCCGGGAGAGAGACACGGCCACGTTGGACGCCACCAGTGTCAAGAGCGTGGCCAGACCCAGGCCGAGGGCGTTGACCACGGTTCCGGAGACCGCGAGCAGCGGGCAGAGACCGAGCAGAACCACGAGCCCGGTGTTCCGGTTCCACAGACCATCGATAAAGATATTCCGGTAGTCCACTCCAGGGTCTCCTCTCATTCGAGCGGTGCCGAAGGTGTGTCGAACAGCTGTTTCCGGTGGCCTTCGAAATATTCCAGCGCACGGCGCACGGCGGCAACCACGGCCCTAGGAGTGATCGTCGCGCCGGTGAACTGATCGAACTGCCCGCCGTCGCGGCGCACCGCCCAGTCTTTTGCCGGCGGGTTTCCGAGCGATTTGCCGTCGAAACCGAGTATCCAGTCGCTCTTGTCACGCTCGATGGCATCGCCCAGCCCAGGTGTTTCATTGTGCGACGTCACCCGCACGCCGGCGAGGGTTCCGTCCGCATTGATACCGACGAGCAGGCCAATGGCGCCATTGTAGCCGTTGACTGCCGAGAATTTCAGGATCACCGCGACTGGCTGGTCGTCCCGTCTCGCCCGCCAGGCGACGACTTCCTGGCCGTGCGGGAACCAGGATTCGGCATGGAACGAGAACCGGTCATCCTGCAAGGCGTTGTCGTACCGCGAGGCGGGAACGATCTGTCCCAGCCGCTGCAGGACCACCCTGCGCTCCTGCTCGGCAATCCGGTCGGCAGTCAGCCAGTCGACAGCAGCGAGCAGACCGGCGCCCAGCACGGCGACGAGCCCCAAAGCCGCCGCGCTCTTCAGGACGGGGTGTCTTTCTGCGGGCACGCTGTGCGGCTGCTCCTCCATGTCAGTGTCCGAATATCCTGGGCCGCGTGTAGCGGTCGATCAGTGGGGCGGCCATGTTCATCAACAACACGGCGAACGCGACGCCATCCGGGTAACCACCCCAGCGGCGGATGACCAGCGTCAGCACGGCGACGCCGGCGCCGAAGATGAGCCGGCCCCGGTTGCTGGTGCAGCCACTGACCGGGTCTGTCGCTATGAAGAAGGCGCCCACCACGAGTGCGCCGGAAAACACGTGCTGGAGCGGCGAGGGGTTGCTTCCCGGGTCGATGAGCCAGGCGCCGGTCCCGAGCAGCACCACCGTGCCGATGGTGGCGACGGGCACGTGCCACGTGATGATGCGTCGCCAGATCAGCCAAATACCCCCGAGTGCGTACCAGTTGGCGATCCATTCCCAGCCGCGACCACCGAAATCGCCGAAGATCGGTGACTGGCGCGCCTCCGAGATCATCTCGCCGGAAGCGACGCTGGTACGTATGATGTCCAGCGGAGTGGCACCGGTCACGGCGTCCCAGCCCAACCCCCCGGGCAGGTTACCCGTGAGGATCGCCGACAGGGTGTCCAGCGGGCCGAAAGTATGGGCAGCCAGTTCCGCCGGGGGTAGCCACGCGGTCATGACCTGCGGAAAGCTGACCAGTGCGACGACATATCCGACCATGGCGGGATTGAACACGTTGTGTCCGAGCCCACCGTACAGGTGCTTTGCGAATACGATCGCGAACACCATACCGGTCAGCGCGACCCACCAGGGGGCGAGTGGCGGTATGCACAGCGCGAACAGCACGGCGGTGAGGACTGCGCTGCCGTCTCCCAGGAACACGGCGATGGGGCGACGCCGGATGCGCAGGACGAGAAACTCGAGGACCACGGCGAAGCCGCTGGCCAGGACGATCTGGAACAGGATGCCGGGCCCGAAGAACCAGACGTGCGCCACGATGGCGGGCACCAACGCCACGAGCACCTGCAGCATGACCCCACGCACGGTCGCGTGGGGCGGGAAATGCGGTGCAGACCCGGTTTCGAACTGGCGGGTCATGATTCGCCCTTCCTGCGTTCACGGGCCCGTGCGATCGCAGCGCTAACTCGATCTTTCTTCTCCCGGTCGTCGGCAAGCGCCTTTTTGCGGTCTTGCATGCGCTGCCGCCGTTCGGCTTCCTGGCGTTTCAGTCGGGCGTCGCGCGCCTCGAAGCGAAGGCGGGCGTGTTCGGCGAGCCGCTGATTTTCGCGTTCCTCGGCAAGCCGTGCCTTGCCGAAGAGGAACCATTCCACCAGAGGGATGTGGCTGGGGCAGACGAAATCACAACAGCCGCACTCGATGCAGTCGAGCAGGCCGTAGTTCTCCGCTTCGTCCCAGACCCCGTTACGGACGAAGAGATTGAGCTGCTGGGGCAACAGCAGGGCGGGACACACCCGCGCGCACTCCCCGCAGCGGATACAGGGCATCTCGGGCTGGCGGGGCCGTATGTCGTCCCGGGTCAGCACGAGGATACAGTTGGCGGCCTTGGTCACGGGGTTACGGTCCGTGCCCAGGGGATACCCCATCAGCGGTCCGCCGAGCACCAGCCGCGCCGCGTCGGCCGTGTACCCGCCGGCCAATGCCACCAGGTCAGCGATGGGTGTGCCGACGGCGGCGACCAGGTTGCGTGGTCGACGGACTCCGTTGCCCGTCACCGTAACGATCCGCTCGATGAGCGGCTTCCCCTCCGTGACCGCGCGAGCCACCGCCGTGGCCGTGGCCACGTTCTGGCACAGGATGCCCAGGTCGGTCGGCCGGCCACCACTCGGCACCTCGAGACCGGTGAGCGTCTGGACCAATTGCCTCTCGCCGCCCTCGGGATAGATCGTTGTGACCTTGACGACGTCCAGGTTGCTGGCGCCGGATTGGCGCACGGCGTCGGTCAGAGCCGTCTCGACGACACCCATCTGGTCTTCGATTGCGATCACGGCGCGCTCGGCGCCGATGGCCCGCCGCAGGATGCGGGCTCCCAGCACGACGGATCCGGGTTGTTCCCGCATCAGCATCTCGTCGCAACTGATATAGGGTTCGCACTCGGCGCCGTTCAGCACCAGGGTGTGAATGTCGCGCTCGCTGGCCTCGTCGACCTTGGGGCCGGTGGGGAAGGCGGCCCCGCCAAGACCCACGATTCCGGCCCGACGGATGAGTTCGCGCAGGATTTGCGGGTCGGTCCGTTCCCAATCGGGCACCGGCTCCAGTTCGCACCACTCATCCAGGCCATCCGGCCGAATCACCACGCACGGACCATCAACGCCCGAGGGATGGCTGACCGGATGCCTCGCGATTGCCGAGACTTCCCCGGAAGTAGGGGCATGCACGAAGCCGGCGCGGCCGTCGGTGAAACGCGCCAGCAAGTCGCCCTTCAGCACGCGGGCGCCGCTGCGCACAACTGGTTCCGCTTCCCGCCCCCGAGGATCGAGCAACGGCACGAAGAGCCGCTCGGGCAGCGGTGCGCGCTCCAGGGGCAACTCGCAGGAAACCTTCTTGTTATGACGCAGCCGCAGGCCGCCGGGGAAGGGGTAAATCCGACGCCCGGCCTGTCGGGCCTGTTCCAGGGTAGTGGTCACCGTCCGGGGCCCGCAGTGACCGCCCATCGTACGGCGCCCGGGTCCGACCCTGCGCGGTCACCCGGCCGGGAACGGAACCGCGTACCCGCTACCGCCTGCCTGGGCACCATCTCGATGCAGTCGACCGGGCAGGGCGGCAGGCAGAGATCGCACCCCGTGCACTCTGCGGCAATCACCGTATGCATCAGCTTCGGCGCGCCGACAATGGCGTCGACCGGACAGGCCTGAATGCACAGGGTGCAACCGATACAGGTCTGCTCGTCGATCAGGGCGACGGTTCGGGGCGTTTCCTCGCCGTTCTCCGGGTTCAGCGGTAGCGGCTCCACGCCGAGCAGGTCGGCGAGCGCGCGAATGGTCGCCTCGCCCCCCGGCGGGCACTGGTTGATAGGAGCCTTTTCCGCCGCGATGGCTTCGGCATAAGGCCGGCAGCCCGGAAAGTTGCACTGGCCGCACTGGGTCTGGGGCAGCAGCTTGTCGATGCTGTCTACGACCGGGTCGCCCTCGACGCGGAACTTCCCGGCCGCCCAGCCGAGACCCAGCCCCAGGAGGATGCCGAGCAGCGTGATCACGATGATGGCGGCGAGCATGACCGGAACCGTCTCAAAGCCTTGCAAGGCCGGTGAAACCCATAAACGCGAGCGCCATCAGACCTGCGGTCACGAGCCCGATGGGGGCGCCGCGGAAATGCTGCGGAACGTCGGCCAGGGCGATGCGTTCGCGGAGTGCGGCGAACAGTACAAGAACCAGTCCGAAGCCGGCCGCGGCCCCGAAACCGTACAGGGCCGACTGCAGCAGATTATGCTGCTCCTGCACATTCAGCAGCGCCACGCCGAGTACGGCGCAGTTGGTCGTGATCAGGGGCAGGAAAATTCCCAGGACGCGATACAGCAGCGGACTGGTCTTGCGCATCACCATCTCGGTCAACTGCACGACAGCAGCGATGACCAGGATGAAGCTGAGCGTCGAAAGGTATTCCAGCCCCAGGGGCTGCAGGACGTAGACGCTAAGCAGGTAGCTGGATACGGAGGAAAGCGTCAGCACGAACAGGGTCGCCACCGACATGCCGATGGCGCCTTCCAGCTTGTTCGAGACGCCCATGAACGGACAGAGCCCGAGAAAACGGACCAGGACGAAGTTGTTGGCCAGCACCGTGCTGACCAGGATTAGCAGGTAGGCCGACATCCGTCTCCTGTGGCTGCCATCCTCACCGGATACGCATTCCCGGCCTGGCGCCGTCGTCCGGTTCCAGCAGGAAAATGTCCTGGCCGCCGGGACCGGCCGCCAGCACCATCCCCTCGGACACGCCGAAACGCATCTTCCTTGGCTTCAGGTTGGCGACCATCGCCGTGAGGCGCCCCTCGAGCGACGCCGGATCGTAAGCGGACTTGATGCCCGCGAACACCGTGCGCGTGCCGGAGCCGATGTCCAGCGTCAGTTTCAGCAGCTTGTCCGCGCCTTCCACGTGCTCGGCGGCGACGATGCGCGCGATCCGGAGGTCAACGCGCGAGAAGTCGTCGATATCGATTTCCGGAGCAATGTCCTCCACGGGTTCCGCAGCGGCCGGCGCATCGGTCTGTGCACCCGCCCGGGACGGCTGCAGGGATTCCTTCGAATGCGCCACGACGGCTTCGACCTTGAGCGGATCGATACGGGTCAGCAACGGCTGGAACGTGTTCACCGCCTGTCCCAGTAAGGGCTGGTCGAGAAGCGACCAGTCGGCGACGTCCGTGCCGAGGAAGGCGCTGGCGCGTTCCGCGGTGAACGGCAGCACGGGCGCCAGGTACCCGATGAGCAGGCGGAACAGGTTGATTCCCTGCGTGCAAACCGCGTGGACGGCCGGTTCGCTGCCGGCTTCCTTGATGCGCTGCCACGGCTTTTCTTCGTCGATGTAGCGGTTGGCTTCATCGGCGAGGGCCATGATGCGGCGCACGGCGGACTGATAGTTGCGGCCTTCGAAATCGCCGGCGATGGCTTCACGCGCTTCCAGAAAGCGCTCATACAGGTCCTGCCTCGGCAGGCTGTCGTAAAGCACGCCGTCGAAACGCTTCTGGATGAACCCGGCGCAGCGGCTGGCGATGTTGACGACCTTGCCAACCACGTCGGAATTCACGCGCTGGACGAAATCGTCGAGATTCAGGTCGATGTCGGCCGTGCCCGGTCCCAGCTTGGCGGCAAAGTAGTAACGCAGGTAATCCGGATGCAGCTGATCCAGGTAGGTCCGGGCCCTGATGAACGTGCCCCGGGACTTGGACATCTTCGCGCCGTCCACTGTCAGGAAGCCATGCGCATAGACCGCAGTTGGTGTCCTGAAGCCGCTCGCCATCAGCATCGCCGGCCAGAACAGCGTGTGGAAGTAAACGATGTCCTTGCCGATGAAATGATGCACTTCGGCAGTCGATCCGGGTCCCCACCAGGCTTCGAAATCCAGGCCCAGACGGTCGCAAAGCTCCTGAAAGCTGGCTACGTAGCCGACCGGGGCATCCACCCAGACGTAGAAATATTTGTCTTCGGTGCCGGGAATGCGGAATCCGAAGTAGGGTGCGTCGCGTGAAATGTCCCAGTCGCGCAGCCCCTCGGTGAACCACTCCTGGAGCTTGTTTTCGATCTCGGGCTGCAGCGCGCCCGAGGCCATCCACTCGCGCAACGGTTGTTCGAAGGCCGAGAGACGAACAAAAAAATGCAGCGACTTCTTCATCACAGGCACGCTACCGGAAACCGCTGACCGCGGGTTCACGAGGTCGGTTGGCGCATAGGTGCTGCCGCAGACTTCGCAGCTGTCGCCGTACTGGTCCTCGGCGCCGCACTTGGGGCAGGTGCCACGGATGAAGCGGTCTGGCAGGAACATGCCTTCCTGCTCGTCGTAGAGTTGTTCGATTTCCCGGCGTTCGATGTGGCCGGCCTCGTCCAGGCTGTTGAAAATTCGTTCCACCAGCAGCCGGTTGTACTCGCTGTGAGTCGACGAGTAGTTGTCGAAGCTGATGCCGAAGTCCCGGAAGTCCGACTTGTGCTGCTCGTTCATCATGTCGATCAGTTCTTCCGGGGACTTGCCTTCCGAACGCGCCCACAGCATCACCGGCGTGCCGTGGGCGTCGTCCGCCCAGGCGAAATAGCACTCGTGCCCTTGCGCGCGCTGGAAGCGGGCCCAGATGTCGGTCTGGATGTACTCCAGCATGTGGCCCAGGTGAATGGCCCCGTTTGCGTACGGAAGCGCGCTGGTAACGAGGATTTGTCTCTTGTTGTCCGTCATGGTTCTGCCCGCTCGGGTGCCTGCCGCGCCGTGCGGGGCCTCCGCCCGGCGTAAACGCGAATTATCTCACGACCATGGTTCACGATCGATACTTAAAGACTAGAGACTATACGACCAGAGACTATACAATGTAGCGCCGTTCAAGGCGGAATCCGACCACAGGTACTCTAAATCACCATGACGACACTCGATGAACAGTACGTCCGCGATCTACTCGCCGGCATCCGCGACCCGTACACCGATACCGACCTCGTAGCAATGGGGTGGGTGCGCGGTGTCGGCATCGATGGCGGGCGCGTCTCCGTCGATCTGCGCGCGGGCTATCCCCTCGACGGTGTCCGCGAGGAATCGGTGCAGCGCGTCGCGGAGCAACTGGAAGCCGATGCGCGAATCGAAAAAGCGACGGTCAACCTGGATTGGAAGGTCGTGCCCCACACGGTGCAGGCGGACCTGAAACCGCTCGACCAGGTGCGCAACATCATTGCCGTCGCGTCCGGCAAGGGCGGCGTCGGGAAGTCTGCGACCGCGGTCAACCTGGCCCTTGCGCTGCGGGCTGACGGGGCGCGGGTGGGCGTGCTGGACGCCGACATCTACGGGCCTTCCATGCCCCGGATGCTGGGCATTTCGGGGCAACCGAGGACCGACGGGAACCGTATCCTGCCGCAGCGTGCGCATGGGCTGCAGGTGATGTCGATCGGGTTCATGGTGGAGGAGGACACGCCGATGATCTGGCGAGGTCCGATGGTTACCTCCGCGCTGCAGCAGCTGCTCACGGAAACAAACTGGGAAGGGCTCGACTACCTCGTGGTCGACCTGCCGCCCGGCACCGGCGACATCCAGCTGACGCTGGCGCAGCGTGTGCCGGTCAGCGGTTGCCTGATCGTCACCACTCCCCAGGACATCGCGCTGCTCGACGCCCGCAAGGCGGTGCAGATGTTCCGCAAGGTCGAGATGCACGTGCTGGGTGTGGTCGAGAACATGAGCACCCACATCTGCAGCCAATGCGGCCACGAGGAGCCGATTTTCGGTTCCGGTGGCGGTGCCCGGATGGCCGAGCAGTACGACGTGCCGCTGCTGGGTCAACTGCCCCTGGCCATGCGGATCCGGGAAGACCTCGATCAGGGTATGCCGACCGTGGTCTCGGATCCGGATTCCGAGCTGACGGCGCGCTATCGCGAGATGGCGCGGCGCGTCGCGGCCCGGTTGTCGCTCAGGCCCCGCAGCCTGGCGGTCAACCTGCCCCAGATCAACGTCCAGAACGTCTGAGCACCGACAGGTGCCGGGCAGACAACGGGAATAACATTGAGCATCAAGTCTGACCGCTGGATTCGCCGGATGGCCGAGTCCCACCGCATGATCGAGCCGTTCGAACCGGGCCAGGTCCGGCACGGCGAGTCCGGCCGCCGCAGTATCTCGTTCGGCACCTCGAGCTATGGCTACGACGTTCGTTGCGCCTGCGATTTCAAGATCTTCACGAACATCAACTCGGCGATCGTCGACCCGAAACGTTTCGATGAAAACAGCTTCGTGGATTACCAGGGCGACGTCTGCATCATCCCCCCGAATTCCTTCGCGCTGGCCCACACGATCGAGTACTTCCGGATTCCGCGCAACGTCCTGACGATTTGCCTTGGAAAGTCCACCTATGCGCGTTGCGGCATCATCGTGAACGTGACTCCTCTGGAGCCGGAGTGGGAGGGTCACGTGACCCTGGAGTTCTCGAACACGACGCCGCTGCCCGCAAAAATCTACGCCAACGAAGGTGTTGCGCAGTTCCTGTTCTTCGAGTCGGACGAGGTTTGCGAACAGTCCTACGCCGACCGGGCCGGCAAGTACCAGGGCCAGACAGGCGTTACCCTGCCCAAGGCCTGACGGCCGCCGCGGCCGGGCCTACTGCAACGGCGGTTGCTGGATCAGCGTGGCGTAGGTCTGGAACGATTCCCCGCGCCGCTGGACTTCGAGTTCGACCTTGCTGCCCGGGTCCCGCTGCGAGATATCCAGTATGAACTGGTTGGCATTCGTGACCAGTTCGCCGTCGAGCTTCATGATCACGTCACCCTGGCGAATACCCGCGTTCCAGGCCGGACCGCCCTTAACGACATCGACCACCCCGACGCCGCGCCGGGAAGCGGAGCCGTCCGGAAGCATGGTCATGCGGAGGTCGCTGAAGGTGGCGCCCAGCCAGCCGCGGCGCACCGATCCATAGTCGATGATCTGACGCATCACTTTCCGCGCCAGCGTGATTGGGATGGCGAAGCCGATGTTCTGGGCGCCCTCGGCCGAGTCCAGGTTGCGGGTGTTGATGCCGATAAGGTCGCCGCGTGCGTTGACCAGGGCTCCACCGCTGTTGCCGGCGTTGATCGCGGCGTCGGTCTGAATGAAGTCCTCGTACAGCAGGGACCGCTGGAACGACCGCCCGGTCGCGCTGACGATGCCCATCGTCACCGTGTGGCTGAACCCCAGTGCGTTGCCGATGGCCAGCACCACGTCGCCGACGTGGATTTCGGGATCGTCGGCGATGGGCGCCACTGGCAAGCCGGTAAGGTCTACCTTGAGCACGGCGAGGTCGGTCGCCGGGTCCGAGCCGACGACGCGGGCGTCCGCGACGCGGCCGTCCCACAGTGAGACCCAGATGTCCTGCACGCCGCTGATCACGTGATGATTGGTCAGAATATAGCCGTCCTGGCTGATAATCACGCCCGAACCCATGTCCTGTGTCAAACGGTACAGGTAACGAAAGCCCAGCTTTTGCTGGAGCCTGGGGTCCAGGGCATGCGGCGGCCCGATGGAACGGGTATAGACGCTGACCACTGACGGCGCCGCCCGGTTCACGGCGTCGGCGTAGGAGTACGCCGCGGTGGATTCCGTATGCTCCGGGTCGGGTTTCTGCATCGCGAGGTGGTCGGCCAGGGACGGCCACAGGTAGATGACGAGGAAGGCGATCGCCAGCCCGGCGATGGCGGCACGCGCGATAAAGCCAATGATTGCGGTGGTTTTGGACATGCTACCTCGATCCGGCGTGGGCGGAAGAACACCCCGGCGACCGTTGTCCGGGGGGTTCGATACGGGAACCAGACGCTTCGGGGTGGCGGCGGCTTCCCGAGCGGCCGCGTTCCATTGAGACAACGATTCGCGGCGTTTGTCCATTCTATCGGTAAATCGATTGTTTCACATGGTTCGTTTCGGATAAAATGGCCGTTTGACAGCAGGCTGGGACCGGCCCTGCATGCGTTTCCCGCTGCAAACGCCACAAGGATATTCCGGGCCCGCACGTGATCATTCGAAACAAACAGACCCTGCAGGGCTCTCATCCACTCGGAGAAGCAGATGCCAACTGATGGCGTGAATAAGAAAAGGCGCCGGTTTCTCGTCGCCGCGACTTCTGCTGTGGGCGCCGTCGGCGCTGGTTTTGCCGCAGTCCCCTTCATCAAGTCATGGAATCCGAGCGCGCGGGCCCAGGCGGTCGGTGCGCCGGTGCAGGTGTCGCTGGGGGACATCGAACCCGGCCAGCTCGTCAAGGTGCTCTGGCGTGGTCAGACCATCGGTGTGTTGAGGCGCTCCAAAGCCGTGCTCGACCGTTTGCCCGAAGTCGATCCGTATCTCAGGGATCCCGATTCGAACGAGTCGCAGCAGCCCGGATTCGCGAAGAACGAATCCCGAGCGATGAAACCGGAGTACTTCGTCGCGAACATGCACTGCACGCATCTCGGATGTATACCGGAGATGATTCCGGAGGTGGGGCCGCAGCCCTTCGATGAGCACTGGTGGGGTGGCTTCTTCTGTCCCTGCCACAAGTCCAAGTACGACCTCGCCGGACGCGTATACAAGAATGTACCCGCACCGCTCAATCTGGTGATTCCCCCGTACAGCTACCTCGACGATCAGACCATCGTCGTTGGCGTCAATCCCAAGGGAGAGTCCTGATGGCCAAACCTGCCAGCACACTCGCCAAGCGCTCCGGCTCGTTCATGAACTGGATCGACAAGCGGCTTCCTGTGTCGACGTTCTGGAAAGCGACGATGACAGGCTACCATGCTCCGAAGAATTTCAATTTCTGGTATTACATGGGGTCCCTGGCACTGTTCGTCCTGGTGCTGCAGATCCTGTCGGGCATCTTCCTGACCATGAATTACAAGCCCTCCGCGCAGGAGGCCTACGCTTCCGTGGAGTACATCATGCGGGACGTCGACTGGGGCTGGCTCATCCGCTACCTGCACTCCACCGGCGCCTCGTTCTTTTTCATCCTGGTCTACCTGCACATGTTCCGCAGCCTGCTGTACGGGTCGCATCGCGCGCCGCGCGAGCTGGTCTGGATTTTCGGGATGCTGATCTACCTGTCGCTGATGGCCGAGGCCTTCATGGGCTACGTATTGCCCTGGGGCCAGATGTCCTATTGGGGCGCACAGGTGATCATCAACCTGTTTGGCGCCATTCCCGGCATCGGCGGGCCGCTGACGGAGTGGATCCGCGGCGACTACTTCATTTCCGACGCGACGCTGAACCGATTCTTCGCACTGCACGTCATCGCGCTGCCGCTGGCCATCCTGGGCCTCGTGCTGATGCACCTGGTGGCGCTCCGTGAGAACGGCTCCAACAACCCGGACGGCATCGAGATCAAGGAACACAAGGACGAGAACGGCATTCCGGTGGACGGCGTTCCTTTCCATCCGTATTACACGATCAAGGATATTTTCGGCGTTGGCATGTTTCTGCTGGTGTTCGCCTTCGTGATTTTCTTCTGGCCGGAGGGCGGCGGACTGTTCCTTGAGCCGGACAATTTCGTGCCCGCCGACCCGCTGGTGACGCCGGTGCATATCAAGCCGGTGTGGTATTTCACGCCCTATTACGCCATTCTCAAGGCGGTGCCCGACAAGCTGATGGGCGTAATCCTGATGGGCCTGTCGGTCGGAATCCTGTTCTTCGTGCCCTG
>JASFKQ010000022.1:0-28558 GCA_050118555.1 Lysobacterales bacterium | reverse complement strand
TGCGTGGAGGATCACTTCACCACCTGCAGCGGTCGCGACGTAACGCTACGGTTCTACGTGGAGGCGGAGAACGCCGACAAGTGCGATCACGCGATGGAATCCCTGGTCAACGCGATGAAATGGGACGAGGAGCGCTTCGGGCTGGAGTACGACCTCGACATCTATCACGTCGTGGCAACCAACGATTTCAACATGGGGGCGATGGAGAACAAGTCCCTCAACATTTTCAATTCGAAATACGTGCTGGCTCGGCCCGATACGGCAACCGACGTGGATTACCAGTACATCGAGGGCGTGATCGGCCACGAGTATTTCCACAACTGGACCGGCAACCGGGTCACCTGCCGCGACTGGTTCCAGTTGACGCTGAAGGAAGGCCTCACGGTGTTCCGCGACCAGGAATTCTCCTCGGACATGCAGTCCCGGGCAGTGAAAAGGATTCGCGACGTGCGTGTCCTGCGAGGCCGCCAGTTCGCCGAGGACTCCGGGCCGATGGCGCACCCGATCCGTCCGGACAAGTACATCGAGATCAACAACTTCTACACGATGACGGTGTACCAGAAAGGGGCGGAGGTCATCCGCATGTACCACACCCTGCTGGGGGAAGAGGGATTCCAGAAGGGCATGAAGCTGTACTTCGAGCGCCACGACCACCACGCGGTCACCTGCGACGATTTCCTCGCGGCGATGGCCGACGCAAATGGGGTGGACCTGAAGCGCTTCGGACGCTGGTACAGCCAGTCCGGCACGCCCGAAGTGACGGCGCGCGGGGAGTACGATCCCGACGGACGCCGGTACACGCTGCACCTGTCGCAGCGCACCCCACCCACCCGCGACCAGGCCGCCAAGGAGCCCCAGGTCATCCCGGTCGCCGTCGGGCTGCTGGGTCCGGACGGCGCGGAATGGCCGCTGCGGCTGGCCGGAGAGTCCGGCGCCGGGCCGACGTCGCGCGTGCTGGTGCTGGACCGGGAGCGGCAGAGCTTCGTGTTCGAGGACATCGGGGTGGAGCCCATTCCCTCCCTGTTGCGCGGATTCTCCGCTCCGGTAAAGCTGGACTATCCGTACACGCCGGAAGACCTGGCGATCCTGATGACCCACGACAGCGACTCGTTCGTCCGCTGGGAGGCGGCGCAGCGGCTCGCACAGCGGCAGATTTTCGCCAATATCGAGCGGCGCGCCAGGGGTGAGTCCATGCGGATGGGCGAAGCGCTGCCCAGGGCGTTCCGCGAACTGCTGGCCGACGAGACAACCGATCCGGCGCTGATTGCCGAGACAATGACGCTTCCGGACGAGGACTACCTCGCCGAGCAGATGGAACAGATCGACGTCGACGGCATCCACGAGGCGAGGCGCTTCGTTAAGGCTTCGCTGGCGGTTGCGCTGCGTGCGCCCTTCCAGGCGCGGTACGAGGCCTTGTCGAGCGAGGCTGCGTACGACAAGGAGAAAGCCTCCATGGCGCGGCGCAGCATGCGTAACCTGTGCCTGTCCTACCTGCTGGAAACGGACGGCGGCGAGGCGCTGGCCGAACGGCAATTAGAGGCCAGCGACAACATGACCGACACGCTGGCGGCCCTGCAGGGTCTGGCCCGTGTCGAGGCTCCGGCGGCCGGGCCTGCGCTGCAGGCATTCGAGGAGCGCTGGAGCGGCGATGCCCTGGTGATGGACAAGTGGTTCGTCCTGCAGGCCACGGTACCGGGTCCGAGGACGGTGGATCGCGTGCGGGAACTGCTCGATCATCCCGCCTTCAGCCTGCGCAATCCGAACAAGGTGCGTTCGCTGATCGGCGCCTTCGCGATGGCGAATCCGACCGGCTTCCACGTCGCGGGGGGCGCTGGCTACCAACTGCACGCTGAGCAGGTTATCGCACTGGACGCGCTCAACCCGCAAGTCGCCGCCCGCATGGCCGCCGCCTTCAATTCCTGGACGCGCTACGACGAGCGCCGGCGGGGTGCCATGAAGCAGGCCCTGCAACGTATCGAATCCGCCGAGGGGCTCTCGCCCGACGTGTCCGAAATCGTGCAGAGCGCGCTGGCCATGGAGGTCAGAAAGGCAACGGCATGAGCCCGTTCGTACCGCAGGACGGCGAACGCTGATGGTCCGCCGCGGGGGTGCCCTCGTGGTGGCCGCGGCCCTGGCGGTAGCCACGGCGCTGCCCGGCTGTTCCTCCACCGGCAGATCGGATGACGCGTCAGCGGAACCCTCGGCCACGTTGGCCATTCGAGGCCTGCGGATTCGCAATGAGTTGCCGTACGCGGTGACGGACGTTCTGGTCACGGTCCCGGCGACCGGGGCCTTCGCCGGTTGCAGCAACGTCCTGGCGCGCACGGAGTGCAGCACGTCGTTCCGCTCCATGGCATACCGCGGCAACCCGATGGTCGTGACCTGGAAGGAGCGGGGCAAACCCCAACACACCGACGAGTTCGTGGTGAAGGAGCCGGAGGATGCCCTCCCCGGCGCTGACACCCGGCTGGATGTCAGCATCTTCGCACCCGGACAGGCAGGTGCGAAGCTCGCCCCCTTCGAGTCGGAGAACCCGGAACGCTAGATCGCGTTGAGGGCCTTGAGCAGCAGGCTGCGCTGAAGGTCGGCCTCGTGCCGGGCCGGGAACTTCGGCGACAGCCGAAGGTCACCGCTGAAGCGGACGTTGAACTGAAAGCCTTCGCCGTCCTCGGCCTCGAAAACGCGCGTGACGAATATCACCTTGTCCAGGGCGATCGCATAGCCCTGTAATTCGTAAATCCTGTTCGTCACCCCAAAGCTCCCGCGCTGGCCGATGTACAGGCAGGTATTCTAGCCTGAATATGGCGCCAGCCCACACCGCGCGGCGGCATCTCGGCAGCGGGCCCGCATGATATATTGGTATGCATGAGGAAGGTGATCGCGGCAATCGTGTTCTCGTTGCTATCCGCCTGCGCCAGCCAGGCTCCGTACCGTTACGCCGAAAACGCAGGTGGATACGTTGCGCCCGTGCCTGCCTACTACGACTGGCCCCTTGTCTACCGGACGCGCGCGTTCCCCAGCTGGTATGTCAACAACCCCTATTACTACTCATATTGGGGCTTTCCGTCACCATGGGGTTTCTATTATTACAGCCCCAATTTTTATCCGTACCACTTCTGGGTGGCGTATTCGCTGTGGCCCGATTTCTACGGCGGCTGGTACGATCCCCGGTTTCCATGGCGTCCGCCCTATCCCGGGTACTGGCATCCCCATCCCGCGGGCGCGCCTGCCCCGGTAGCCGGAGCGTCCCCGGGCGTGTCCGGCGCCTACGGCGCCAGGGGGGCTTACCGTAGCAGGGCGCCCGGGCGCCCCGCATATCGTCCATCAACCACGAAGCCCAAAGCCATTGGCGGTCTGGATGCGTTGTATGGAAAAGGCACGGATAACTACGGCCGCGGCGTCTCGGGCTCCTACCCGGGCAAATACGGTCCCGCCTTCCCCCCGCCGTCGAAAGCAGCACGGGCGTTTGCGCCGCCATCCGCCATAGCCGCCCCACCGGCTTCCGCACCGGCGGCGTCCTCGGGCCGGCCGATGTCCCCCGCGAAGGCGCGCAACCCGGCAGGCAGACCGGTGAACCCGGCGAAACCATTCTGGCAGAAGGACTGACCTGCCCATTTTTCATGGTTTTCAGTACAATACGCGGCTCGGCGGCCTGCGCCGCCGGACCCGGAGACTGTTAACAACATGCGATACCCGCACAGATTCGATGTCATCGTGATCGGCGGCGGCCATGCCGGCACCGAGGCCGCGCTCGCGTCGGCCCGGAGCGGCGCCGACACCCTGCTGATCACACACAGCGTCGAGACCATTGGCCAAATGAGTTGCAATCCGGCCATCGGCGGCATCGGCAAGGGCCATCTGGTGAAGGAAATCGATGCGCTGGGCGGGATCATGGCCCGTGCGGCGGACGCTGCGGGCATTCAGCTGCGCACCCTGAATTCGCGCAAGGGGCCGGCAGTTCGGGCCACGCGCGCCCAATGCGACCGCAACCTCTACCGCGCCTTCATACGCCACAGTGTGGAGCAGCAGCCCGGACTATCGCTGTTCCAGGCGGCGGTCGACGACCTTCTGATGGATGGCGCCCGGGTCGCCGGTTGCCGGACTGCGACCGGTGTCGAGTTTCATGCGTCCGCGGTCGTACTGACCGTCGGTACGTTCCTCGGCGGCAGGATTCACATCGGCGAAGAGCAACAGCAGGGTGGCCGGGCCGGGGATCCGCCCTCGAATGCGCTGGCATCGCGGTTGCGCGAAATGCCATTCAGGGTGGCGCGGCTGAAAACCGGCACGCCCCCGCGCATCGACGGCAAGAGCGTGAACTTCGATGCGCTGGCCGAGCAGCCGGGTGACGTTCCGCGGCCGGTTTTTTCCTATCTGGGAAGCGAAGCGGACCATCCACGGCAGGTATGCTGCTGGATTACCCACACCTCGGACCGTACGCACGAGATCATCCGGCGCGCGCTACATCGTTCGCCCATGTACTCCGGGGTCATCGAGGGGGTCGGTCCCCGCTACTGCCCGTCGATCGAAGACAAGGTGGTTCGCTTCGCCGACCGCGCCAGCCACCAGATTTTTGTCGAACCCGAAGGGCTCGACACCCGGGAACTCTATCCGAACGGAATTTCGACCAGCCTCCCGTTTGACGTGCAGTTGGAATTCGTACGGTCCATCCGGGGGTTCGAACGGGCGCACCTGACGCGTCCGGGCTACGCCATCGAGTATGACTTCTTCGATCCGCGCGATCTCCACGGCTGGCTGGAGACCCGACATCTTCCGGGCCTGTTTTTCGCTGGCCAGATCAATGGCACGACCGGCTATGAGGAGGCCGCGGCGCAGGGACTGGTCGCCGGGATCAATGCGGCGCGCTCGACCCGCGGCCAGGCCCTGTGGGCGCCACGGCGGGACGAGGCCTATGTGGGCGTCCTCATCGACGACCTGGTTACCCGGGGTACCCTGGAGCCCTACCGGATGTTCACCAGCCGTGCCGAATACCGGCTTCAGCTCAGGGAAGACAACGCCGACCTGCGTTTGACGGAAAAAGGCCGGGAACTGGGCCTCGTGGACGATACCCGCTGGAAGGCGTATACGACCAAGCGGGACGCCATCGAGGCAGAACGCCAACGGTTGCGGGATATCTGGGTCGTTCCCGGGAACGGGCCGGCTCGCTCACTGGAGACTGGCCACGGTGTCGCCGTGAGCAAGGAGTGCCGGGCGATCGACCTGCTGAAGCGGCCGGAGATGGATTACGAAAAACTCGTTTCCGTGGAGGGAATCGGTCCGGGCGTGCCGGAGCGGTGCGTCGCGGAACAGATAGAGATCCAGGTCCGGTATGCAGGCTACCTGGACCGGCAACGTGACGACATCGAGCGCCGCCGGCGTCACGACGGGCTGGAGATCGCTGCGGATTTCGACTTCGGCAAGGTCCGCGGGCTGTCGGCCGAAGTGCGCGAGAAGCTCGAGCGCGCGCGTCCGGACACGATCGGACAGGCATCACGCATTCCCGGCATGACGCCGGCCGCCATTTCCCTGTTGCTCGTGCACCTGAAAAAAGCCGGTCAACGGGTGGCGTGAGCGGCCCGAAATGACACATTTGCAGAGAATCACGAATTCGAAACGATCCGTTTACATGTTTTTAACGCCAAATGATTATCCTTGGCTTGTAAGTTGACTGTGCCTAGCGCATCGCCCCTCTAAACAGGCAGTCCCCACACTTCTATGCCTACGCGATGCGCTTTGAAGCCCCGGAGAAGAATCCGGGGCTTTTTTTTGGCCCGGGAATCGGGCCGATTCCCGGGCCTTGAGCCTGTCCGAGGGGGTGAGCTTGCGGGCGCTGACTTGTTCAGGCACGCCTGAACACCGGCCTTCACTCTCCCCATAGCTAGCCCGAGGGAGTACCCGTATCGCTTACCAGGTTGGTTCTCCGGGGCCTGGCTCCGGCGGCTGTAGGAGCGAACTTTGTTCGCGATGGGGTGTAGGGACCGCGAAGTCTGTCCCTGAACGCGGTTCGCTATCACGGACTCGCCCGTTTCCCGGTACAATGGCGGTTTGACGAGGACGCGGACATCCCTTCTGCATGAGCTCTGAACGAATCGCCGTTTATCCCGGCACCTTCGATCCGATTACAAACGGGCACACGGACCTCGTCGCGCGCGCGGCGCGGGTGTTTCCGAAAGTGGTGGTGGCCATTGCCGAGAGCCCACACAAGAAGCCGCTGTTCACGCTCGAGGAGCGGATTGGGCTGGCGCGCAACCAGATGGCAGACCTTGCCAACCTCGAGGTGGTGGGCTTCAGCAATCTGCTGGTCGAGTTCGTCCAGCAGATCGGCGCCTCCATCATCGTGCGCGGGCTGCGCGCGGTTTCGGACTTTGAGTACGAGTTCCAGTTGGCCAGCATGAATCGCCACCTGGCGCCGCGGGTCGAGACCCTGTTCATGACCCCGGACGAGGACTACAGCTTCATATCGTCGTCGCTGGTCAAGGAAATTGCGCGCCTGGATGGCGACGTATCGGAGTTCGTCTGTGCGGAGGTGCAGCAGGCGATGAAGAAGCGGTTCGCGGAGCTGGGGTGATCGATTGGCGCTCAAGATCACCGAGGACTGCATCAACTGCGACGTCTGCGAGCCAGAGTGCCCCAACGAAGCCATTTCTCAGGGTATTGAGTTTTACGAAATCGATCCGATGAAGTGCACGGAGTGCGTTGGGCATTTCGACACGCCGCAGTGCGTGGAGGTTTGCCCGGTCGAATGCATCCCGAAAGACCCGGATCACCATGAAACAGAGGAAGAACTGTGGGAAAAATACCGGAGGCTGATCGCGTCGGCCGAAATCTCCTGAACATTATCGTCTGCCGGGCCTGCCTGTGCCTGCTCGCACTGCTTGCCAGTGCGTCGCTGCTTGCTGCCGAAGGCCCCGGCAAGGCGGCCATAGCAAGTGCGCACTACCTGGCCACGGAGGCCGGCTTCGAAATCCTGGAGCAGGGTGGCAACGCTTTCGACGCGGCGATCGCGGTGAGCGCGGCCCTGGCGGTGGTGGAGCCGACCAGCTCCGGCCTCGGCGGCGGCGCCTTCTGGCTGCTCTATCGGGCCGAAGACGGCTTCGAGACCATGGTGGACGGGCGTGAAAAAGCCCCGGCCGCGGCCAACCGGGACATGTACCTGGACGAGAACGGCAACGTCAATCGCGACCTGGCCGTGAACGGCCCGCTCGCCGGAGGAATCCCCGGCGAAGCGGCTGGCCTCGAGCACCTGGCGACGCACTACGGGAAGCTGCCGCTGGCCACCAGCCTCCAGCCCGCGATCCGCCTGGCGCGACAGGGTTTCCCAGTGGACGAGAAGTACCACGGGATGATGAAGTGGCGCATCGACACGATCAAGCGCTGGCCGGCCGGCACCCAGTCCTTGCTGAAAGACGGTGAGCTTCCCCCTGTTGGCTACGTGGTCAAGCTGCCCGACCTGGCCTGGGTGCTGGAGCAGATCGCGGAGCATGGCGCCAGGGGTTTCTATACTGGCGAAGTGGCCGACAAGCTCGTGAATGGCGTCCGTGACGCGGGCGGCATCTGGACATTGGAAGACCTGGCATCCTACCAGGCGAAGGAGCGCGAGCCGATCCGCACCGAATACAACGGATACGAGTTGGTCACTGCACCTCCGCCATCCTCCGGCGGTATCGCGATCGCGGAGATGCTGAACATCCTCGAACCCTGGCCCATCAACGAAATGGACACCGTGCCCCGCGCACACCTGATCGTCGAAGCGATGCGCCGCGCCTACCGCGATCGGGCCATTTACCTGGGCGACCCCGATTTCGTGGACATCCCGGTGGACATGCTGACCAGTCAGTACTACGCCGACGGCCTGCGTGCGTCGATTCGTCCGGACAGGGCGACGCCCAGCAGCATGCTGGCAGGCAATGATCAGATCACCGACGGCACGGATACCACGCATTTCTCGATCATTGACGCGGACGGCAACATGGTGGCGGGGACGCTGACCGTGAACCTCCCGTTTGGCTCGGCATTCATGCCGCCGGGCACGGGCCTGCTGGTGAACAACGAGATGGATGATTTCTCGGCCAAGCCGGGCGCTCCCAACGCCTTTGGGCTGATCGGCTTCGAGGCGAACGAAATCCGTCCCTTCAAACGCCCCCTGTCCAGCATGAGTCCGACTTTCATGCTCGGCGCGGACAGACGCGCCGTGATCGGCACCCCGGGCGGCAGCCGCATCATTACCATGGTGCTGCTGGGCATCCTGGATTTCATGAAAGGCAATCCGCCCGAGTCCTGGGTTTCGCTGCCGCGCTTCCATCACCAGTACGAGCCGGACGAGATATCCGCCGAGCCGGGTGCGTTCACGCCGGAGCAGGTTCAGGCCCTTGAAGCAATGGGCCACACGGTTGACGTCCGCGACAGTACCTGGGGCAACATGCACGGGGTCATGTGGAACATGAAGACCGGCGAAGTGACCGCCGGCTCGGATCCGCGCGGACCTTCGGGCAAGGCGCTCGTCCGGTAGGAGCGAACCCTGTTCGCGATGGATTTGCAGCATCCCTGACCCCGATCAACAGACAAGCCAGGAGAACGGCAGATGAACAAATGGATTCTCGTAATTGCGTTATTGGCGCCTGGGTTTGTCCAGGCCCAGCTGACCCAGGAACGGCTGGACGGCCTCGCGGCTGAAGTGCAGCCAAAGGTCGTGGAATGGCGCCGCTGGTTCCACGAGAACCCGGAGCTGAGCAACCGGGAGTTCAATACCAGCGCCCGGATCGCCGAAATCCTTCGTGGCATGGGCATCGAGCCGAAGACAGGGATCGCGCATACGGGGCTGGTTGCCGTCATCGAGGGCGCTAAACCCGGCCCGCTCGTGGCGCTGCGCACCGACATGGATGCCCTGCCGGTGACGGAGCAGACGGGGTTGCCGTTCGCCTCGAGCGTGCGCGCCGAATACAACGGCCAGGAGGTGGGCGTGATGCATGCCTGCGGCCATGATGCGCACATGTCCATGCTGTTGGGCGCCGCCTGGGTTCTGAACTCCGTGAAAGACGACCTCCCGGGGTCGGTGATGCTCATTTTCCAGCCGGCCGAGGAAGGGCCGCCGGCGGGCGAGGAGGGCGGCGCCAGCCTTATGCTGGACGAGGGTATCTGGGACGATCGAAAGCCTGACGCGGTGTTCGGCATCCACATCGGCATCGGGGTTCCGGGCGGCGAAGTGGCCGTGCGGCCCGGTCCACTGATGGCGGCTGCTGACCGATTCCAGATCACCGTGAAAGGACGGCAGACGCATGGTGCGCGCCCCTGGGACGGGGTTGACCCGATCGTGGTGGCGGCGCAGATCGTGCTGGGCCTGCAGACCATCGAAAGCCGCCAGGTGGACGTCACGAAGGCGCCGTCCATTGTAAGTGTCGGCCGCATCACGGGCGGCGTCAGAAACAATGTCATTCCCGACCAGGTGGAACTGGAGGGCACGATCCGCAGCTTCGACCAGGCGATGCGCGAGGAAATCCACCATCGCATCGAGCGTACGGCGACGAACATTGCCGAGAGCGCCGGCGCGGACGCGGAACTCGAACTGGGCCTCGGGACGCCCCCGGTAATAAACGATCCGGCCCTGTACCAGCGCATGTTGCCGACGCTCGAGCGCATTACCAAGGTGCACGACATCACGCCCCAGACCGTCGCCGAGGATTTCTCGGAGTACGCGAACCGGGCGCCGGGGCTGTTCCTGTTCCTGGGCAACAATGCCCCCGGCGTGGATCCAACGACAGCGCCGGCCAATCATTCGCCGCTGTTCGACACCTACGAGCCGAACCTGGAAGTGGGCGTGAGGATTTTCAGCAACCTCGTGGCGGATTACCTGGAGGGCGCACAGGCATCCGGAAAGTGATTATTTTCAATTTGGCCAGGCAGGCTCCAGGCAGCCGATAACCCGATCTACGAGACCGGGCTGGAATCGGAGCACGCCCGCGAGGATGTCCCTGGCGCCGGGGAGCGTGATACCGGGCCTGGCCTCGCACAGTGTGGCCAAGATCTCCCCGGCCTCTCCGATGCGGTCCAGCTCGACAAGCGTGGCCGCCAGAAAAACCTGCTGCGGAACGTATTCCGGCAGGTTCGCTTTCAGCAATTGTTCCAGCGCGCCGGCGTAGTCACCCTTGACGAATGCCGCTATCCCGAAGCAGGTGAAGTAGTAATCGGGGTGGTTCGGGTTCAATACGCGCGCCTTGGACAGCATGTCCATGCCTCGCTCCCACTCCCCGGCCAAGGCCGTGTAGACACCGATCAGGCCCAGTGTCGTGCCGTCACTGGCGTTCAGGTCCAGGGCCTTGCGGGTTTCGGCGAGGAACTGGTCCCGCTGCCCCATGAAATAGTGCACGCGTGAAAGCAACCAGTGGTTGTGGTAGTTGTCCGGGTTGAGCTGCACGCCCGTGCGCGCCGCGGCCAGGGCGCGTTGCATGGAATCGGGTTGGGGATTGAAACCGTAGATGGCCTCGTCGGTATAAATCCACGAGAGATGCGCCCAGGCCTCGTCGAAGTTCGGGTCCAGTTCCACGGCCCGTTCCAGGCTGTTCCGTGCACGCAGGTGATGCTCGGCGTCGATGTGCTTGTCGTAGGCCAGAGCCACCGACAGACACTCGTAGGCGTTGAGACTGCTCGTAGGACGGTGGACGTTCTTCTTTGACTGGGTTGAGTAAATCACCCCGTGCAGGTCGCTGAGAGTTGCCACGATCTGCTCGCGGATGTCGTCCTGCACGGCGAACAGGCTTTCCGCGCTCAGCGCCCGGTCATAGGTCTGAGACCAGATCTGGACACCCGAGGACGCATCCAGCAGCCGAGCCGATACGCGCAGGGTATCGCCCGACTTTCGCACCGAGCCTTGCAGCAGGTAGTTCGCGCCCCATTCGCGCGCCAGTGAGGCGATATCTGCGTTGTCCGGTTCACCGCCCGGGTTCATCACCCTGAGGTGGGAGGAGCGGGTCAGTCCAGACAGGATATCGCCGGTGAGGGCCTCGGCGAACAGGTCCTGCCCCGTGTCTCCGCTGAGATTGCCGAACGGCAGCACTGCGATTGAGGGTCCGCTTGGCAATTCCAGCGACGCTGGAGCCTGGTCGGAATCCTCCGCCCGCTGGCGGTCTTCAACCTTCGCCGGGGTGTCGGGATCCTGGGCAGTCCGGACGATGCCCCTGGCTGTCAGGTCGTAGGCCCAGGCCAGTACCAGGGCCGCGGGGAACCCGAGGGCCAGGACCGCGGTCACGACCTTCAGCACCCATGCGGGCGCCTCGAAGATAGGGAAAACAGTCGCCGCCACCTGCAGTACGAGCCAGGCTATGACCGCGTAGGCGGCAGCCACGGTAAAGACTTTGCGTCGTCGCAGTTCCCTGAAGAGGTTTGCCATCGCGGAACACTATAGTCCGAAACGGCGAGCCGTGTTTAGCCCGCGCATGCGGGCTGGGTAACGCTACCGGGATTCTTTCCAGAGCATCATCGCGATCAGGCCGGGCAGGACGACGCCGCCGACACTGACCCACTGGGGGATGACGTAGCCGCCAACCACGATGTCGACCGCGAACAGCAGGCGCAGCAGGTGCGCAACAGCGACAATGCTGAGAAGCACGGCGGCCAGCAGGCTTCCGATCTTCATGGCGGTTCACTCCAAATGTGGCCCGGATACCTGTTGGACGCCAACAGGCCATGACAGGTTCGCCGCCAGCAGCGTCACTATCGGTTCAGGGCTCCTTTCCTGCCACCCCGGCCGGCTTGATGTACGCTCTTGGCATCTTCGGGTGCTCCGGCAGATATCGGTCGCGAAGCAACGTCTGGCGCGAAACCATTTCGATCAGCTCGCCGCCGATCATCACCTGGTCGGCAGCGGTGGTGACTTCGAGCGGGTCTCCGCTCCAGAGCACGAGGTCGGCGGGACCGTCGACTTCCAGGGTGCCCGCGCCGTCGCCCAGGTTGAAAATCCGCGCCGGATTCACGGTGAGCGCAGCCAGCCCGGCTTCCCAGGGCAGGCCGTTGGCCACCGCATTGCCCACTGCCTGGCGCAGCTTGCGGGCGTGCTGGGTGCCGGCTCCGGTGAAGGCGACCGTTACGCCGGCACGATTCAGCAGGGCGGCATTGTCCAGCCGCGCACCCACTTCGTCGAAATCCACCGGAAGGTTGGACAGGCCGTCGAGCAGGGCCGGGACACCGGACTCCGCGATTTGGTCGGCGACCATCCATGCCTCGGTGCCGCCGCTGATGACGGCGCGCAGGCCGTGCTCCGAGGCGAAATCGATCACCCGCAGGATATCGCTGGCGCGGTCCACGTTGAAGACCACGGTGCCCCCGTCGATATAGCCGGCCAGTGCGCGGCGTCCGGCGATTGTCAGCAGCGGGGCGGGTGACCAGTTCACGTCGCTGCTTTGCGCCTCGCCCATTGCCTGTTCCAGCAACATCCACTCCGCCGCGCGCGAATTGCCGCTTTGGCCAGAGGCATCGGCGCCCACGTCCAGGAACAGGATGGGTTCGCCGAGGAACGGGGTGTAGCCGCCGGCCAGCGCTACCGGCCGGCCCTGCCCGCCGACGATGCTGCCTTCCCGGTCGGCGCCGAGCACGGTCCAGGTGTAGCCTTCGATGCGCGTGACCGGGATTGCCGTCGAATTGGGGTTGTAGGCGAGCGAAACGTCGAACTCGGGGCGCATGGCCTCGGTGGCCAGTCCGCTGTCGTTGGTCGAATCCTCGGCGGGAATCTCGGTCAGGCCCAGGGCCGTGATCCCGGCGAAAAAGCCGGGAGTGACCGGGCGTCCACCCGCCTCGATCACTGTGGCGTCGGCGGGGGCCTGCAAGTCCGGACCGAGCGCGCGGATGCGCCCGTCGCGGACGAGAATGTCGGCGCCCTGCAAGGTGGCCTGGCTGCCCATGGTGTGCACGGTGGCGTCGTTGATGAATACGGTCGCGGCGGCCAGGGGACTGGCCAGCGCCAGCGCGCCGAATACCGCGAGGGCGGCCAGGAGGCGTTTGCGAATATCGTGATGCGTCATTTTTCCACCCCCAGATCCTGGCCGAGTTCGAAGTCGGATTCCGGCTGGCGCGCCGGGTTGTTGCGAGCGTAAAGCAGCGCGCCGTCGATATAGACCTGGTCGGCCAGCGCGTAGACGCTGAAAGGATTACCGTTCCAGAGCACCACGTCGGCCATCTTGCCCGGCTCCAGCGTTCCGGTCCGGTCGAGAATTCCGAGTGCTTTCGCAGCGTTGGACGTGACCCAGCGGATGGCGCGTTCCGGTTCGATGTCCATGCCTGCGCGGCGCCCGCGGGTCATCGCCTTTGCGGCTTCCTGGTTCAGCCGCTGGATGCCCTCGGCGGAGTCGGAGTGCACGATCGCACAGCTCCCGGGCGGCCTGTCCACTATGGCGATGTTTTCCTGGATGCCGTCGTAGGCCTCGGCTTTGAATCCCCACCAGTCCGCCCAGAGGGCGCCGCAGACACCGCGTTCGGCGAGCGTATCCGCTATCTTGTAGGCCTCAACGCCGTGATGGAAGGCCGTGACCTTGTATCCGAACTCGTCCGCCATGTCGAGAATGGTGAGCATTTCGTCCGCGCGGTAGCAGTGCATGTGCACCAGGATTTCGCCCTTGAGCGCACCGGCCAGCGTCTCCAGCCTCAGGTCGCGTTTGGGTTCGGAGACATCCTTGTCTCCGTTCTTGCCCGGTTTGCGATTTTCATATTCTTCCCAGTCGTGGATGTACCGTCGGGCTTCGATCCATTGCGCCCGGTAACCGGCGACGTTACCCATGCGCGTCGACGGAGCACGGCCCTTTTCGCCGTAGACCCGCTTTGGGTTCTCGCCACAGGCCATCTTCAGGCCGTAAGGCGCTCCGGGGAATTTCATGCCCTGGTAACTGACCGAAGGCACGTTCTTCAGGGTCACTCCGCGGCCGCCGATCAGGTTTGCAGAGCCGGGAAGCACCTGCAGGGCGGTCACGCCCCCCGCCAGCGCGCGGCTGAAACCGGGGTCCTGGGGCCAGATGCTGTGTTCGGCCCAGACTTCCGCCGTCACCGGGTCCGTCGCTTCGTTGCCGTCCGAGTGCGCTTTCACGTGCGGGCTAGGGTAAACACCGAGGTGGGAATGGACATCGATCAGTCCGGGCGTAACCCAGCGTCCGCCGGCGTCGATGACCTTCGCGTCGCCGGCCCGGATCTCCCTGGACGAACCCGCGACACGCTCGATGCGGCCTTCGGACATCAGCAGGCTGCCGTTATCGATTCGCTCGCCCGTGCCGGTCAGGATGGTCGCGTTGACGATCAGAACGGGCTCGGATGGCAACGGGGAATACGTGGAGGGGTAGGGTTCAGGTTCAGCCCAGGCGGAGCCGGCCGCGATTGCACAGCACATTCCTAGGATGAGATGGCTTTTGATCTTCATGTCACTCCTTGCTGGGATTCGGGAATGCCGGCCGGTGGCCGCAAAACAAAGCAGGCATATTACCAGATGGGCCTTCGGGGCGGTTGCTGGGTTATCATCCGGCCTGCGGCGTCATGCGCGGAGCCCGGATCACGGTGTGCCCAATGGACAGTCTGATTAGCGATCCCGTCTTCAGGCAATGGATCGAGCGGAGCCTGGAGCGAGGGGAGCATGTGCTCGCGGTCAGTAACCAGGGTACGCTGCTCCACTACCGGAACGAAGGGCGGGACTTCGTCGTCAAAAGTGCCATGGGGAAAGGGTTGGCGCGCAAAATCCGCGAACGGACCCTGCTGCGCGAATTCGCCGCCTATCAACGTATGGAAGGCCTGCAGGGCGTGCCCGCCTGTCTCGGCATGATCGACGACCGCTACCTGGTGCTGGAGTTCGTGCGCGGCACGCCATACCGGGAGGCCACCTGGACGGACAGGGAGCGCTGGTTCGAAGACTTCCTGGCGGTGATCCGCTCCTTCCACGAGCGCGGCATCAGCCACGGGGACCTGAAATCGAAGTCCAACATCATGGTCACCGAAGACGAAAAACCCTGCGTGATCGACTTCGGCACGGCCGTCCTGCACCAGGACGGTTACCATCCCGTGAACAACTGGCTCTTCACTCATGGCAGAAGGCTGGACATCAATGCCTGGGTCAAACACAAGTACAACGGCCGTTACCAGGACATCAGCGGAGCGGATCTCGAGTTGCTCGACTACAGCCGGATCGAGTATCTCGTGCGCAAGTTCAGCGGCCGCCCGACGCACGTAATCCCGAGGAAAAAGAAAGGGTCAGGTTAGGGCTGCGCGCAGTGGCGACAGTTCACCCACTCGGCCCGTCCGTTGGCGTAGTGTTCCTTCTTCCAGATGGGTAGGCGCAGTTTCACCTGGTCGATGATGAAGCGGCACGCGTCGAATGCTTCTGAGCGGTGGGGTGAAGCCACGCCCACGACGACCGCGACGTCATTGAGCTGGAGCAAACCGCTGCGATGGACGCCGGCTGCTCGATCAACCCCGAAACGCTCCACTGCCTCGGCCAGGATGCGCTCACCCTCGCTGACGGCGACGGGTTCGTATACCTCGTACTCCAGCTGCAGGACGCGCTGTCCCTCGTTGTGGTTGCGCACCCAGCCCTCGAACTGCACATAGCCGCCGCAGGCTGGGTCGACGAGGTCGTTGCGGAACGCGGCGAGGTCGATCCGTCCGGCACTGATCGTGAACCCGCTCATCCGCCCGCCACCGGGGGAAAGTACAGCACCTCGTCGCCCTCCTCGAGCAGCGTGTTCCAGTCCGACAACTCGTCGTTCACGGCCACGCGCGAGGACGTGAACCGGCGGAGCGCTGTGTGGCGCGAGGCGCACTCGACGAAGAGTTCGTCCGGCGTGCGTGCGGACGTATCCACGGATTCCGTGTCGGTTCCGGCGGCTTCCCGGAAGGCCGCGAAGTAGCGCACGGTCAAACGCATCCGGTCAGCCTCCGAGGCGGTACATCTCGACCTTCGGGCGCTTGCCCTCGGCCGTGCCACGCAATTCGCTGTAGCGGTCTTCGCGGCTCGTCCAGGTTTCGGCGATGCGCCTACGCAGCGCTTCGGGGTCGTCTCGCTGGCGCAGCAACGGCATCAGGTTGGTGCCGTGGTTCGAGAAAAGGCAGGTGTAGAAAATACCGTCCGCCGTGACCCGGGCCCGCGTGCAACCCCCGCAGAACGGTTGCGTGATCGAGCTGATCAATCCGATTTCACCCTTGCCGTCCACGTACTCGTAGCGGCGGGCCGTCTCGGACTTGCGGGTACGCCCGACAGGCCGAAGCGGCCAGCGTTCGTCGATCCGCTCGACCCACTTGGCGCTCGGGACGACGTCCTCGGGGCTCCAGTGGTTGCTGTTGCCCACGTCCATGAACTCGATCAGGCGCACGCGGTGGGGCGTGCCGCGAAAGTGCTCGAGGAGGTCCATCACGGTGTGGTCATTCACGCCGCGCTGTACGACGGTATTGATCTTGAGGCTCCGGAATCCTGCGGATTCGGCCGCAGCGATGCCGTCCAGGATATCTTTCAGCTTCGCCTTGCCGCCGCTCATTTTGAGAAGCACTTCGGGATCCAGGGTATCCAGGCTGACCGTGATGCGGCCGAGACCGGCGTCGCGCAGATCCTGTGCGAGCCGCGGCAGCATGACCCCGTTGGTGGTCAGGGCAACATCTTCCAGCCCCGGTATTCCGGTCAGTTGTTCCACCAGCATGGGCAGGCCGGGCCGCACCAGCGGTTCGCCGCCGGTCAGGCGCAGCTTGCGCACGCCCAGTTCGACGAAGGTCTGAACCAGGTCCCGGATTTCATGATCCGTCAGCAGCTTCTGCAGCGGCAGGAACACGCCCCGGCCCTGTAGCGAATCAGCCGGCATGCAATAGGTGCAACGGAAATTGCACCGGTCGATCACGGACATCCGCAACTCGCGCAGCGAGCGTTGCAGCCGGTCCTGCGTTGGAACCGTTTCGGCGAATTTCAGTGCGACGGGAAGATCCATGGCCCTTGTTGATTACCTGGGGTCAGTTACTCGGCTGCGGCGGCCGCCTTGCTTTCCAGATGCGTTCTCTTCACCACCTGGTGGTGTTCCAGCAGGCGGCGGTAGAGCCCGACCACCTTTTCGACACCGCTTGGCTCCAGCGCGCCGTTGTTGCCGGCGGCGACGAACGTGGCGTAAACGCCCGATGCCGTCATCATCGCCCCGGAGACGATCTCGGGGTTGATGGCTTCGTCCTTGAGCTGGTTGGCCAGCTCAATGAACTTGTTGGTGCAGTATTTGTGTTGTTCCTCGTTGTTCAATTGGGGTACTCCAAACCAATGCGCGGAAACACCTATTGTAATGGAGTTTGGCTCAGTTTTCGCACTCGGGGCCGGCGAGGGTGGTCAGTCGCGCCAGCTGCAACATGCCGGCGGGAAATGCTTCATCGAGCGGCTCGAAGCGGGCGACACCGCCATCACAGTCCAGTTCGAGTTCCAGTGACCCCCAGTCGGACAGCTCGACCGCCTCCGGGTCGAAACCCGGGCCGAAAACGCCGCCGGCCGTGCCGAACAGCTCGTCGAATACCAGCGTGCCGCCGTCGTCGTGCCCCATCCCGAAGAACCATCGACGGTTGCCGGCCGTATCGAAGGTGAACCAGTAGACCAGCGAGTCGCCGTTGCTCAGCGTCTCCAGGACGTATCCTTCGCCGGAGTGCGAAGGATCGTACCAGGATCCGCTCAGCCGGCGCTGTGGAACCGGTCCGGGCGGTGGCGGCTCGTCGCTGCACTCGATGCCGGCCACCCGGGTCAGCCGGGAAAGCTGCATGCGGCCGGTGCGCCACCCCGTGCCGTCGCGGTCCAGCACCCAGTCCATTTCGCCGCTGTCGCAGGACGACCAGATAAACTCGGCGGAGCCAACGGTCGTGCGCTTGACCGTGTCCAGGTCGAAGTCAGGGCCGAACACACCTCCGGAAACCCGGATGAGCTCCGGAAAGACCATGCGGTTGCCCCGCACGTCGCCGACCGCCACGTACCAGTCCTGGGCGCCGTCCGTGTCGTAGGTGAACCAGTACATGACCGCCCGTTTGTCGTCGAGCACTTCGACCAGGAACCCCTCGCCGTTGCGGTTCGTGTCGTACCAGGCCGAAGAGGTTCCGGGCTGAACGACGAACGGTTCGCCCTGCGCCTGCGAAGTGAGCGCGAAACGGACGGTGGAGTCGGTGCCGCCCGTGTCGTTCTGGTCGAGGCCGTTGCTGTCCTCGTAGCCGGCCCAGCTGCCATTTTGCCAGCGTGCCACCGTGGCGGGGTTGGCGTCGCTACGGTTGCCGGTCATGTCGTAGGCGGCAGTGCCCAGCCTTACATCCGCGGAGCCCTGCACCAGCGCCAGGTTGGTTTCGCTGGCCGGGAACCGCAGATCGAACTCGAAAGTATCGTCGCGGTAGTGCCGGAAGCCTCCCGGGCTGCCGCCCGGCGCGTCCAGCCACAGGAGCTCTCCGAGTTCGGCGTCGAGTGGTTCACCATTGGCGTCGAAGGTGCGCACGGTATCGAGCGTGCTGGCGGATTTGCCGGGCAATGCGGCGACGGCGCCGTTGTGCCGCCAGCGCATGGGTTTATCCCATTCGACGCGCGCCCTGTACGGTCGGTCGAGCTGGAGCGGCTGGGCCTGGAAGTAGTGCTGCAGACGGCTTATGTCGGTATCCGTGTCCCAGTCGGCCTGGAACACGACGGCGCCGGTGGCCTGGTCGAGGACCTGAACCCGGCGGACGGCCGGCGGACCGGACTGCTGGTAGTAAGCCACTGCGAAGGTCTCTGCAAGCTGGGTGCGAACGCGTTGAATCTCCGATTCCGGGAGTATGAAGCCGTCGTGCCCATTGCGGCCGAGGCCGCCGTATTCCGCCCCGGCGTTGTTGCCGGGCTCCGTTTCGAGGGTCCAGGACGGCACCTTGTAGACATGCGTGAAGTATTCGTCGGTGGTGCCGATGCCACTGTTGAGGGGTGCGCTGTAAAGGCTCGGGTGATCGTAGAACCTGCCCGCGGGGAACTCGCGGTGGAAGTCACCGAAAGTCCGTAGCAGCTTTTCGGTCAGCCGGGACTGGCGTATGTTGCCTGTTCGCACCCAGAGACTGACCTGGGAAAACGAGTGGATGTCCGTATACATGCTCAGGCGCCCGGCCGGACCGAGCCCCGCGGCCACGTCGAGAATCCGCGTTTCCGGTTCGGACTGAGGGCCCGTGCCATGGTAAACGAGGCTCTGGGAGTTGCTGGACGAGCGCTGAAGGTTGGTGCTCCAGTACGGCGAGTTGTTGCGGTTCAGGTCCACGCCCTGCAGGTGGTCGCCCATGGTCTGCAGGTTCTCGTCGGCGCCGAGCATGTTCTTGCGCCGCATGCGTCCGTCCCGCGGGGACCCATCCGGGTCGTCCGGATCGGTGCCCAGCCAGTTCGTGTCGGGGTAGCGCTGGGTCTGGAGAAAGCCGTCCACGTTCATGACCGGTATGACCATCACGTTGGCGTTGTCCCGGAGGTAATCGACGAGATGATGGTCTGTCGGCGCCGTAGCGATCAGCTCGATGATCCCGGTCGCGACCTCGGGCGTCTGCCACTCGCGGGCATGGATACCGCCGTTGGCGAGCATGGCGTGCTCGGGCAGCCCGTCGAATGTCAGACGGTCTTCGTCGCCCAGCCGATAGAGCCAGATCGTACGGCCGCCACGCGAGATGCCGATCTCCGACGGGTGGACCCAAGGCGTGGTCTCGGCCAGGTCCATGTGCCGCATGTGCAGTCCCGCATAGCTTCGAAAGCCGTCAAAGGGTAAAGGCGTATCGACGGGTGTGGGCACCGGGTAGCCGAGCGCGATCTTCGACATGTCGGATGCCGGTGCATTCTCCACCCACTCGACGATCCGGGCCTGCTGCGCCCAAACCGCGGACGCAGCCAACAGGCCCGCCATCGCGAGGCCGGGCAGGACCAGATTCCGGGCGGCGCTCATCGTTCGTTCCCGGGCCGGTCGCCCTGCCAGGCTTCGCGGGCGAGCGCCGCGCGCCTGGCCGCCACGCTCTGGCCGGTCTGGGCCAGCTCGGAGAGGCGGCGGCGGATGGACTCGTCACCGCTCCTCGACAGAACCAGCGCGGCCGAAGAGCCGAGCCCCGGGTCGCCGAGGGTGGCGAAGAGCGCGTCCTGGACGGCGGCCTGGTGCACGAGTCCCGGGGCGAGTATGGCCATGGCCAGCGCGCCGCTCTCGGCCGGCGCGTCATGAAGCGTGCTTTCCAGGAGAGCCACGCGATCGGCGGCATCCAGTGCGTCGGCTGCGGATCGCAGGATTTCTGTGAGCTCCGGGCCACGGACTTCGCGCATCGCCCCATGCAGCATTTCCCGGTCGTCGAGCAGGATCGCCGCCCGCGCGGCGACGGGCGCGGCGGCGTGTTCTTCGACGGAACGTTGCAGGGCGGCGTCCCCGATCGCTTTCAACCAGCCGGGCGAACTGCGTTCCAGGCTATCCACGAAGCCCCTTCTTTCAACGGCGTCGGCGCCCGCCCAGGCGTCCAGCCAGGCCTCCGGCCCCCGTGAGGTCAGGATTTCGGCCCGCCGCGCTGCGCCGGCGCGCCGCCAGGCCGCCCGCGCGCCTGAAGCAGACGCGGAAACGTTATAAAGCGGCACTCCGGCGAGGGGGTAGTCAGGGTTCGGCACCAGGGTGCGGGGCTCGAAAGCGGCGAGGTAATTCAACACGCGGTGGTCAACTGAGCCGGGGGGCATTTCGCCAAGGCCCTGGGCGAAAGCCTGCAGTACGCGTTCGCGGGCCGGCTCGGGCCAGTCCTCGCGTTGCTCCAGTGCCAGGAGTGCCGACAGGAGTTCGTCGGAGGACCCGGCCCGGGCCAGGCTGAAGAGGGGCGCCAGGTTGGCGTTGAGGTCAACCTCGGACGCCGCTTCCACCGCCTCGGCGAGGCGCCAGTTGGGCTCCTGGATGCGCGTTTGCGCCACCGCGCCGGCAGCACACAGCGCGGCCAAAATGAAGGTCAGGACACGCATGGTCTTTTGCATTGGAACGGCTCCGCCAGCAGAATCTTTCACGCTAGCACAGTACCTTCACCCTGACGGCTCATCCACGACGAGGCGGTGGAAATCCGGTACGACGCGTTGTGCACCCGCCTCGAGCAGCCTTCGGCGCCGGTCGCCGCTGGCCAGGCCGATGAAGTCCCAGCCCAGTTCCTGACTGGCCCACAAATCCCAGACGCCGTCCCCGATAAACGTGACATCGCCTGATGCCTTGCCGTTGCCTTCGCCGACGGGCAACCTTTCCCGCGCTGCCAGCATGATGTCAACGCGCCGCACGGCATCGTCGGAGCTGGCGAGTGGCAGCCGATAGCGCGCCAGGCCCGACCATTCGAGCTTGAAGCGGGCCGTGTGCCCCCACCCGCCGGTCGCCAGGGCCACGGCTATCCCCCGCTCGGCCTGCTGGTCCAACCAGCGCTCCACTCCCGCCACCGGCCCAAAGGCCCGGGGCTCGCGGGCGGCCGCTTCGCGCGTCAGGGACAGGAACGCCTCCCGCACCGCCCGGACCGCTCCCTCGGCCGGGTCCGTGCCGAACTGGCGCCGGTGCCATTCCTGCAGGATGCCGGAGTCCGTCACGTCGCGGAAACCGTGCAGGGCCAGAGGTTCGTCCGACACGCCGAAAACCCGGCCGACGGCCTGCCAGTAGCAGGTGTTGTCGATTTCGGCGCTGGGTATCAGCGTCCCGTCTATGTCCAGGATATGAATCATCGGGGTGCAGTCGGAAGCACTTTGCATTATCGTTCCGCCAGGCGCGAGAATGAAAGACCAGCGGAGGAATCATGGCAGCGTGTATCACGGCCCTCGAATACGAAGGTGGCGTCGTGGCCATCGACAGCGGACAGGTGCGGCCGCAGCTGGCCGCATGTTACCTGCTCGAGACGGACTCGGCGGTCGCGGTCATCGAGGTCGGTAACAACTACAGCACGCCGCGGATCCTCGATGTTCTGCACCGCCGGGGCAGGCGGGTCGAGGAGGTCAGCCACGTGATCGTGACCCATGTGCACCTCGACCACGCGGGCGGCGCGGGGTCACTGCTTCGCGAGCTGCCCGCTGCGCGGCTGGTGGTGCATCCGAGGGGAGCACGTCACATGATTGACCCGTCCAGGCTCGAAGCCAGCGCCCGCGCGGTGTACGGAGACGAACAGTACGAGGCCACGCAGGGCGCGCTGGTGCCGGTGCCGGAAGACCGCGTGCTGGTGGCCGATGACGGTTACGAGCTGGAGGTGGGCAGACGCAGGCTGCGGTTCATGGACACGCCCGGACACGCCCGCCACCATTTCTGTGTATGGGACGAGCAGACGCGTGGTTGGTTCACCGGCGACACCTTCGGTATTTCATACCGCGACCTCGATACGGAGCAGGGCGCCTTCATTTTTCCCACCACCACCCCGGTGCAGTTCGATCCGCCGGCCCTGCTCGATTCCGTGGACCGCCTGATGGCGGCCGAACCCCGCTGCATGTACCTGACGCATTTCGGGCGGGTCCGGGAACTGGGTCGCCTGGCGGCGGACCTGAAGGCCGGCATCGAGGCGTTCGCCGAGGCGGGCGAACGGTTCGACGGCGACCCGGAGCGGGACGAGAAGATCAGCGCCTGGATGCTGGATTGGTTGATGGAGGGCGCCCGCGCCCACGGATTCGAAGGCACCGACGCCGAACTCAGCGAGGTGTTCTCCAATGACATCGGGCTCAATACCCAGGGCATCGCGTTTTGGCTCGACCACAGGTGAGAGCCCGGCGGCGCGGAAGCCGCCGGGCCTCGTCAGGGATGGGAGCGCCAGTCAGACGATCGTGAGGGAGAAGTCCGCGTCCCCGTCCCCGTAAACAAATCTGGCCGTCGGAGAGTCCGACCCTTCCATGTGTGCGTTTGCGGGGATAAGTTTGACGGATCGGACAGGCGCGGGAATGTGCCTTTGGTCACGGCCTGCGACGGGCCGAGAGGAGCGGGCGGTCAGGGCGTTGGCTCGCGACCGAAATACGTGAGTTTTTTCTTGTAGGATCGGGACAACTTCACGGTATGCCCGCTACGCAGCGTGAGGAAGTATTCACCGTTGATGTGCGCCCTCATGGATTTAACCTGGCCGACGTTGACGATGGTCGAACGGTGTACCCGCTGCAGGATGTTCGGATCCAGTTCGCGTTCGAGCTTCTTCATCGTCATCCTGAGGATGTGCGTCTCGCCGCCGCAGTGGATGCACATGTAGTCACCCGCCGCGTCAATCCACTCGATTTCATCCTGCTGCAGCCAGGTCGTGGTGCCACCGTCCCGGATTGCCAGCCTTGGTCGCTCGCGCTTTTTCAGCCGGTCGATGCCGCGCGCCTTGACTTCCTTCATGTTGCGCACCTGCTGACCTGTAATCTGGCCCACCAACTGCAGCAAGGAACGGCGATGGTTCACAGCCTGCTTCTGGTCCCGAATGGTTCGCACTCGCTCGAGCGCCTCACTCAGGCGGGTGTCTTCGATGGGCTTGAGCAGATAGTCAAGGGCATTCGACTCGAACGCCCGGATCGCGTAGTCGTCGAAGGCAGTCACGAACACGATCGCTGGCATCTCCTCCGGGGCCAGCGCGCGGAGCACATCGAAGCCGTCCATGCCCGGCATCTGGATGTCCAGAAACACGAGATCCGGCGCATCCGACCGGATCAGTTCCAGCGCCTCGCGCCCGTTGCGCGCCTCGGCGACGATCTCGACATCCAGCACGTCTTTCAGGCGATGCCTCAGGCCGCGGCGGGCCAGGGCCTCGTCGTCGACGATCAGGGTTTTGAGGAGATCGCTCATGGATGCTTAAAAGCATATCATCCCTTTCCCTCTCCGTAATCTGCCACGGCTATCCGGCCCGTCATTTCGCGTTTTCTTCGCGCAGTTTGGTCACCATCTCCGGCGTCGCGTTTTTCGCAGCTTCGTTGCCCCAGTTCGATCGCACATAGTTGGCGATTTCGGCGACCTGGCCGGCATTCAACCTCGACCCGAACGCCGGCATTCCGGGATGGCCCGGCCCGGACCGGATGCCCTTGTCGATTACCTGTATTACGTTGGCCGGGTTGGCGGCCAGCACTTCCTCATTACCGATGAGCGCCGGAAATACGCCCTTGACTCCGCGGCCTTGCGACTTGTGACAACCGCTGCAATTGTCGGTATACAGCTGCGCTCCACGTTGCCTTTCCGGCGACGGCGCCACGCGTCCCGTGCGCAGAGTGGAATCGGGCGGGATGGACTTCAGGTATGCGGCCATTGACGCCAGGTCCTCGTCGGTGAGGTAGCTGGTGCTGTCGCGGATGACTGGCGCCATCGGGCCCTGGGCTGTCGTACCATCCGGTGCGTGGCCGGTTTTCAGGTAGGTCGCGACATCCTTTTCGGACCAGGAACCCAGTCCTGTAACGATGTCAGAGGTCAGGTTCATCGCGAACCAGCCGTCCACCAGCGCTCCGGAAAGGTCGCGGCCCTTCTCGATGGCGCCCAGCAGGTTGCGTGGCGTATGGCAATCGCTGCAATGCCCTGCGGCTTCCACCAGGTAGGCGCCGCGGTTCCATTCCGCGGACCTGGTCGGATTCTTTACGTACGTCCCTTCGTGGAAGTACATTTCGCGCCACGCGCCCGCGGCCCATCGCATGTTGAACGGAAAATCCAGGTGGTTGACATCGACGGGATTGTTGACCGGCTTCAGCGTGTTCAGATACGCATATATTGCATCGACATCGGCCCTCCTGAGCCTCGTGTAAAAGTCGTATGGCATGGTGGGGAACATGTCCTGGCCGTTCTTTTCCACACCGGAGTGCAGCGCCCGGTAAAAATCGTCGCTGGTCCAGCGGCCGATCCCGGTTCCCGGGTCAGGCGTGATGTTTGGCGACAACATGTAGCCGAAAGGCGTATCCACGCGCCCGCCGCCCGCGAAGGGCACACCACCCTTCACAGTGTGGCAGGACATACAATTTCCGGCGCGGGCCAGGTATTTGCCACGCTCCGCCGGGCTTTGGCCGGCAGAAGCCGGTTCGACCCAGGTCGCCGCCAGGATCAGGACCAATCCGAAACACCGGGCGAGCCTTTCGAGAGGCGCTGGGTTTGCCCGACCGGTCTCCCGGCCGGGCACGTGTCGCGGTTGCCGCGCCCTCATCCGTGCACGCGTTCGTACTTACCGAAGAGGACGACGTCCGGTGAAAGCTTTCCGGCGGGCTCGACCTTGATATTCATGGCCGTAAAGTCAGTACATCCGTTTGAAATCGTATCCTCCTTGCCGTCGTAAATGACCTTGAGGGGGACCGAAAGACGTGACTTGTGAACACAGATCCGATACTGCTCGTCCTGCTTGTGACTCGCGATCAGGTGCGTTTCGTGGTCGCCGACTTCGAACTCCCCGGACATTGCCAGCATCTCGTTATCGACCGTATCAATGTTGGCAGCAGCGACGGAGCTGAGACCCAGGAATGTGCCACCGCACACGATGGCGAGTACCTTGCTTCTGGGCAGTTGCATTTCATGTCTCCTTTGCTTGAGTTTGGGTTCTCCCTGGTGGGAGGAACTTCGACAGAACATTCACTGCTCTGCTGCCGGTTAGGGTTGCAACGAACGTGCCATGCAGGATTCCCTGAAATTTCGGGCGCTTGATGCGGTCGTATGTGAATGGGTGGTTGATATGAACCGGGCCGCTGGTTGAAATCCACCGGTCCGGACTTGCAGCGGCACGCGCCGCGTTGTCGGAAGCCGCGCCACGGCGGGCATGGAAATTGCAGTGAACATTGGGTACCGATCGAAGTTTTCCAGCCAACCGCTGTCCGTTCAGCCGGTGGCGGAAACTCGCAGGAAAGGAATATCGATGCAACGGCACTTTCGCTGGACAGTCCTGGCGCTCGAGGTGTTCATATGCCTGATGGTGTTGGGCACCCTGGCCGTCCTGTTGCTCTCCGTCTACCGCAACACCGAGCGGTTCCGCCCCGTGGAGCGCCACATCGCGTTCGTGACCGCACTGCGCAAGGTCGAGGAATCCGGCGCAGCCCTGTTTGACGATTCCGCCCTGGCCGGAGCAGCTGTTTCCTCGCGGGAACTGGAAAACCTGCGAAACCGGCTCGGGACGCTGCGTCGAATGGACGCCCACCTGGACGCCTCCACGCCCGGCCGGCTCCAGAAGCTGGTGAGAAGCCTCTCGGCGCCGGACGTTCCAACCCAGGGCCGGGCCGAGCGGTTCCTGGACGGAATGGACAGTGTCATCGACGCCGAAATCGATGCGCGCCAGGGCGTTCTGCAGTCCATCGCGTCGGCTATGCGAAACGAAAAGAGCCTGACGACCATCCTGGCTGTTGCGCTGCCGCTCGTCTTGCTGGGCTCGCTGGTGGTGTTTCGTTTCTACGTCGTGGCGCCTGCGCGCAGGATCGCGGGTCTGCTGACCGACCTCGGCGAGTCGAGATTCGAGGCCGTGGAAACCGACGGCGCCCCCCAGGCAATGCGTCCGATCCTGGAAAACTACAACGGCCTGGTGATGCGGCTGGCGCAGCTCGAATCCGAGCAGCACCGGAAGCAGGCCACGCTGGAGCGGCAGGTGCACATCGCCAGCGGCAATCTCGTTCGGCTGCAACGCACGCTCGCCAACGCGGAAAAGCTTGCCGTCGCCGGTGAAATCGCCGCCGGGATCGCCCACGAGTTGAGAAATCCGCTGGCCGGCATCCGGGCCGCGCTGGACAATCTGCGCGCCGAAATGCAGGAGCCGGACCAGCTGAACCGCCTCAACCTCGTCATTGCCGAGCTCAAGCGGATGACCGCCCTGCTCAATCACCTGCTGGAACAGACCGGTGTTGCGCCCGAATTGCCGGTCAGCGTGGACGTGGGCAGCGCCATCGATGAAGTGGCGCGGCTCGTTGCGTTCCAGCTTCCGGAGTCCGTCCGGATCGAACAGGATGTTGAGCAGGATCTGAGCCTGACCCTGCCCGAAGACCGCTTTCGCCAGGTCATGCTCAACCTGGTCCTGAACAGCGCCCAGGTGATCGGCAATCAGCCCGGCACGATCAGCATCCAGGCGCAGCGGGCGGGCAGCCAGGTCGAGATCGTGGTCAGTGACGATGGCCCGGGCTTTCCCGAGGCCATGCTCGAGTCCGGTCCGCAGCCGTTCTTCAGCCAGCGCGACCGTGGCAGCGGCCTGGGCCTGGCCACCGTCCGCCGGTTTGCCCGCGACGCTGGCGGCCGCATGACCATTGCCAACATCCAACCCCACGGGGCGCGCGTGACGCTGTACTTGCCCAAGGAAAGCACCCATGACGGATAGACTGCTGCTGATCGAGGATGAACGACTGCTGGGCACGGAACTCAAGCGCCAGTTCGCGCGCTCCGGCTGGGAGGTGACCTGGGTCGAAGACCTTGCTGACGCGAAGCATGCGCTGGAATCTCCGGGGAATGCGCCGCTGCTGGTGCTCGCTGACATGACCTTGCCCGACGGCAACAGCCTCGATCTGCTCGAAGAAGTCCGCGGGAGGAATTTTCCAGGGGAATGGATATTCCTGACGGGATACGGCGACGTGCCCGACTCCGTGCGAGCGCTGCGGCTGGGGGCCTACGATTTCCTCACGAAACCCTGCGATTCGGAGCGGCTGAACATGGTGGTCCGCGCCGCCGCTCGGGGCGCGCGGGCGCAGCGACAGTTGCGGGAACTGGCCGATTCGAAGCAGCGCGAGTTCTCGCCACAGGCGTTCATCGGTCAGAGCCCCGCCGCGGAAGCCGTGCGCGAGGTGATCAACCAGCTGTTACCGGTGCCGGTCAATACCCTGATTCTTTCCGGAGAAACCGGTACGGGTAAAGGGCTGGTGGCCCGTATTCTTCACCATTCGGGCCTGCGCCGTGAGGGCCCGATGATCGAAGTGAATTGTGCGGCCCTGCCGCGCGAACTCCTGGAGTCCGAGTTGTTCGGTCACGAGCCGGGCGCATTCACCGGCGCGCGGGGGAGGCGCCGGGGGCGAATCGAACAGGCCGACGGCGGTACTTTGTTCCTGGACGAGATCGGTGAGATTAGTACGGATCTCCAGGCAAAACTGCTGCGCGTGATCGAGGACAAGCGTTTCTGGCGGCTGGGGGGTGAAAAGCAGATCAGCGTGGACTGCCAGATCATCGCCGCGTCGAATCGGGACCTCGCCAGCCTCGTGAAGGCTGGAAAGTTTCGCGCGGACCTGTATCACCGTCTGAATGTGCTTTCCATTGAATTGCCCGCACTGCGGTCTCGGGTCGAGGACCTGAGCCTGCTGGTTCCCGCTTTCCTGGCGCATTTCAACGCCCGGGTAGGCAAGAATGTGCGTTTCGTGCCGGAACCGGTCTGGGAGCGGCTGCGGACCTACCGTTGGCCCGGCAACGTTCGCGAACTCCGTAACGTCCTTGAGCGTTGTGTCCTGCTGGCCAACGATGAGACCCTTCCCGATCAATGGCTGAGGCTGGAAACCGATGAGCACGTCGAAGCCGACGCGGACGAAGGCGCAACCCTGAGATTGCCAATTGACGGCCGCATGAGCCTGGACGACATGGAACGGACGATTATCGAGAAAGTGCTGTCGGATGTGGACCGGAACGTGTCCCGCGCCGCGCGGCTGCTCGGCGTATCCCGCGAGACCCTGCGTTACCGCGTGCAGAAACAC
>JASFKQ010000021.1:0-28908 GCA_050118555.1 Lysobacterales bacterium | reverse complement strand
CTCGAACCGGGCGTAAATCTGGCCAATCACGTTCTTGGCCACCGCATCCGGCTTGATGATGGAAAGCGTTCTCTCGACAGGCACGTAGGAACTCCTTGTATCAATCTGAATTATTTAATATTTATCTAATGCAAAATATAACAAAAAATCATTGACTTATCATTACAATTTTACGTACATCGGGAGCTGCATGCAATGCGGAGCGGGGGCTTCTTGACCCCTACTCGGCCGGAACCCTATGATGAAAACGCACCCGCCGGCGCCTCCGTCGGAGCGGGGTTCCGGTCGCTGAACGATAACCACAACGGCGCACCCCAGCAGAGGACACGCATGGACATTCTCTATTTCTTCATCTTGATCCTGACGGTCCTGATGCTGGCCTACAAGCGCATGCCCCTGCTGGTGGCCATGGCCATCATGGTCGGCCTCACGGTGGGTTGGACGGAGTTGCGCCACCTCTTCTACGTCCCCAGCTGGTTCCGCTTTGCTAACGGCATCGTCGCGGTAATCCTGATCGGGTTTTCGCTGACCCCGCTGCGCCGCCTGTTGATCAGCGATCGTCTGTTCAGCGTTTATCGCAAGGCACTACCGGCCCTGTCGTCGACCGAACGCGAAGCGCTCGAGGCGGGGGGCGTGTGGTGGGAGGCGGAACTGTTCTCCGGCCGGCCGCGCTGGCGAAACCTGCTGAAGATGCCCGCACCGGCGATTTCGGAGCGCGAGCAGTCATTTCTCGACGGCCCGGTGGAAGAACTGTGCCGGATGGCCAACGACTGGGAAATCTGCGACAAGCACCGCAGGCTGCCCGACAAGCTTTGGGATTTCATCCGCGAGCACCGCATGTTCGGGATGATCATTCCTCAGGAATACGGCGGCCTCGGGTTTTCCGCCCAGGCGCACTCGGCCATTGTGATGAAACTGGCCAGCCGCAACCTGACGACCGCCATCACGGTGATGGTTCCCAATTCGCTGGGCCCCGCGGAGTTGCTACTGCATTACGGGACCGAGGAGCAGAAGCAACATTACCTGCCCCGCCTGGCGAAGGGCGAAGAAGTGCCCTGTTTCGCGCTGACGTCGGAAATCGCCGGCTCCGACGCCGCCGCCATGACCGACACCGGCGTGGTATGCAAGGGGCGGCACGAGGGGCGGGAAGTGCTGGGGTTCCGGCTCAACTGGAACAAGCGCTACATTACGCTGGCCCCGGTGGCCACGGTCGTTGGTCTCGCCTTCAGGGCGCTCGACCCGGACGGGCTGCTGGGCGACCGCAAGGACCTCGGCATCACCTGCGCCCTGATCCCCGCCAGCACGCCTGGAGTGGAGACCGGCAAGCGGCACATGCCGGTCGGCGCGGTTTTCATGAACGGCCCTACCCGCGGAAAGGACGTCTTCATCCCGATGGAATGGATCATCGGGGGCCAGGAGCGAATCGGCCAGGGCTGGCGCATGTTGATGCAGAGCCTGGCCGCAGGCAGGGCCATTTCACTGCCGGCCGTCGGCGTTGCCGGCGGCAAGATGGCTGCGATGATGTCCGGCGCCTACGCCCGCATCCGCAAACAGTTCGATATTCCAATCGGCTTCTTCGAGGGCGTCGAGGAGCCGCTCGCCCGCATCGGGGGGCGCACCTACCGCATGGACGCCGCGCGGCGCCTCACGCTGGTGGCGCTGGATCGGGGCGAACGGCCGAGCGTGTTGTCCGCCATCCTGAAATACCAGCTCACGGAAGGAAACCGGGAATGCCTGAACGACGCCATGGATATCCATGGCGGCAAGGGCATCATCACGGGCCCGCGCAACTACCTGGCCCACGACTACCAGGCGCTGCCCATTTCCATCACCGTCGAGGGCGCCAATATCCTGACGCGATCAATGATCATATTCGGCCAGGGTGCGATCCGTGCCCATCCCTGGCTGTTGAAGGAAATGGCCGCGGTGCGGGATCCCCGGCCCGAAGCGCGCAAAGCGTTCGACAAGGCCCTGTTCGGGCACGTGGGGCATTTCCTCAGCAATCTGGTGCGCTCCCTGATGCTCGGCATTTCGGCCGGATTGGCCACACGCTCGCCCGTCAGCGGGCCCACCGCCCGCTACTACCGCCAGATCACCCGCATGAGCGCTGCCTTCGCGTTCACGGCCGACCTGGTGTTGGTCATGCTGGGCGGCAAGTTCAAGTTCCGCGAGAAGCTGTCAGGGCGCCTTGCCGACGTATTGATCCACCTGTACCTGGCCACCACGGTTCTGAAGCGGTTCGAGGACGAAGACCGGCCCCAGGAAGACCTGCCGCTGGTGACCTGGGCGCTGGATGACAGCCTGCACACGATTCAGCAACAATTGCTCGGCGTTCTAGCCAACTTCCCGGTGCCCGGCGTCGGAAGGCTGGGCCGCTGGATCATGTTCCCGTTGGGGTTGTCGTACCGGCCGCCCGCGGACGCCACTGGCAAAGCCGTCGCGCGATTGCTGCTGAGCGAGAGCGACAGCAGGGAGCGGCTGGTCGAAGGCGTCTACATCTCGGATCAGGAGGATGCCAGCGGCCAGGTTCATACGGCTTTCCACCTGGCCATTACCGCGACCCGCGCCGAAAATGCGATCCGCAACGCGCTGAACGAGGCGGTCACTTTCGACAACTACGAACGCCTGGTCCAGAAGGCCGTCGAAAGCGGCGTGATCACCGAGGAGCAGGCCACCACTGTGCGCCTGTCCCAACAGGCGTCCCAGGCCGTGATCGAAGTGGACGAATTTACTCGTGCCGAGATCGAGGGGTTCGAAGAGCCGGGGTTCCGCCCGGTGGTGAGCGAGAGCGCGGGCTGACCCGCAGCGTGCTCAAGCCACGGAAAGAAACTCGACCAGCTCCTCTGCCTGCAGCAAGCCGTCCTCGTAGCCCAGCCGCAGCAGCTCCGAGGTGTAGGTCGACTCAAACAGGAGGTAACTGGCCAGCCGCCAGTCCCTGCCCCATCCGCCGAGGGTACGCAACAGCAGCCGCACCGCGCGGGGGATATCGTCGACGTGCTCCTGTGTCACCGTCCGCAGATCCCGGCTCGGCCGGATCACCAGCGTTTCGATATGCTTCAGGCCGGTGTTCCTGCGTTCCGGGGCCGGCACCCGCGCCAGTGTACGATTGATCCGCTGCAGCCGATTGAGATCGGCATTCAGCGTATCCATGAATATGACGTCGAGGAGATAACCGCCGATTTCACCCAGCGACGGATACGGCGCAGGCGTGTCGGGGGGCGGATCGGGCCGCTCGTCCCGGGTCGATATGATCAGCAGGCGGTCGGCCCCGAGATGAATGGCCGGTGCCAGCGGGGACAGCATTCGCATGCCGCCGTCGCCAAAGTACTCGTTGCCGATCCGTTCCGCGGGAAAGAGGAGCGGCAATGCGGCTGACGCCAGAAGGTGCGGCACCTCCAGCCGTGTCGGCTGTCCCCGGCGCCGCGCCCGGATCCAGGGCGCAATGCCCGGCGCCGCCTGGTAAAAGCTGACCGCAGAGGCGCAGCTGTAGCCGGATGCCGTGATGCTCAGACCCCGCAGCGCCCCACTCCCGATCGCCTCGTCAATGCCTTCCAGATGTGTGGCATCCTCGAGAAAACGCCGCAGGGGCGTGTTGTCGAGCAGCGATTCCGGCTGCGGCAGAAGCCGACCGCCCAGCGCGAGTGACAACGCCCAGTGCAGACCCGAGCGCAGCACGTTCCAGGCGTCGGTCCGATAAATGCGGCTGCACGTGAGGGTGGCCCAGAAGCGCCCCAGACGGTCGATACCCTCGCCGAACTCATGGGCGTGACTGCCGACGACGGCGGCGTTGATCGCTCCCGCCGAAGTACCGGAGATCACCGGAAACGGATTTCCGCGCCCCGCGGCGATTTCGGCGATGGCTTTCAGCACACCGGCCTGGTAAGCACCGCGGGCGCCGCCCCCCGGCAGGACCAGTCCCGGGGTCCCTGGGACTGAGCCGCCTTCCTGTGATTGTTCCACACCCGCCACCGACATGGGCAAGAATATACCCGCATTCCGGGGAATCTGCGAAGTGGCCTGCAACCCGGTTCCGTAAGCCGCATGACCCCGGGCAGCCGGTCCCGCTACTGACCCGCCGGAGTGGAACCTCGCAGCCTTGCCGAGACCGCTGCGGGGCCTGCATACTTTGCCTGCAGCGGGTCACGCTGCGGGTGGAGGGGACACCGCTGTTGCTTTTTCTGAAATCAATGAGTTGCATTTGATGTCGGCACCCGGTGATGCAGTATGCCGGCTAAGATATTGATTAGATGGAAACAAGCATGATAATGAATGGTATACTGGCAGCGGACAGGGAAGCCTGCCGCCTGCAATGCTGGATAAGGGACTATGGATAGCACGGTAATTTCCACTCGCCGGGCCGACGATGGACGCCAGGCGCGCCTCGCTGATGCACAGGAGGTAGTGAACGGGATACTGCTGGGCAAAGATCGCCAGGTGCGACTTGCCTTCTGCTGCCTGTTGTCGCGCGGCCATCTCCTGATTGAAGACGTCCCTGGAGTCGGCAAGACCACGCTGGCCCATGCGCTCGCCCGCATCATCGGCTCCGATTATCAGCGGATCCAGTTCACCAGCGACATGCTGCCGGCCGACATACTGGGGGTGTCGATCTACAAACGCGACCGGGACGCTTTCGAATTTCATCCCGGCCCGATTTTCACCCGGGTCGTGCTCGCGGACGAGGTAAACCGTGCGACGCCAAAGACGCAGAGCGCCTTGCTCGAAGCGATGGCGGAACGACAGGTGACCGTCGAGAACGAGACCCACGTCCTGCCCCGGCCGTTCTTCGTGATCGCAACGCAGAACCCGCTCGACCTGGTGGGTACCTTTCCGCTGCCGGACTCGCAACTGGATCGGTTCCTGCTCAGTTTCGCGCTCGGATACCCGGATCCCGTGGCCGAACGGCAACTGCTGACTTCCGAGGATCGGGCCCGCATGCTCGACCGCACGGAGGCCATTCTTTCGCCGCAGGACGTGGAGCACCTGCAGCAAGACTGTGAACGGATCCACGTCAGCGAGAACCTGCTGGACTACGTCCAGGCGCTGCTCCGCGAGACGCGCGACGAGCGCTGGTTCGAAACCGGCCTGTCCCCTCGTGCCGGCCTGGCCCTGTTGAACGCCAGCCGCGCGCACGCTTTCCTCGACGGCCGCGATTTCGTCGCTCCGGAAGACATCAAGACCATTTTTCCGGCGCTTGCACGCCATCGCCTGAGCCCCTCTTCCGGGTTCAGCCAGACCCCGGAGGAGCAGGTAATCGAATTGCTGGACCAGGTGCCCATCCCCTGACACAGCATCCTGGCAGGGAGAGCCATGATCAGCGCCGCCGCCATACCTGAACGCTTCAAGCCCGGGCCTCGTTTCGAGCGCTGGCTGCTGGCCCGGGTACGGCGTCTTCGAGGCGTCGCCGAGCTACCCCTCGAACTGGAATACCGCGATATCTACGTGATGCCCACCCGATTCGGATTCGGGTTCGCTCTGCTGCTCGTCTTGATGGCCATCGGCGGTCTCAACTTCAACAACAACATGACCCTGCTGCTCGATTTCCTGCTCGGATCGAGCGCCCTGCTGACGGCCCTGCTCGCCTACCGCAATCTGGAAGGTCTGAGGCTGACCGCCATCACCGCAAAACCGGTTTTCGCCGGAGAAAACGCGACCTTCCACCTCTATCTGAAAAACTCCGGGCCCCGTAACCGCTTCGCGGTCCAGGCGGTTGCGGCCACGTCGTCCGACTGCACGGACATCGAGCCGGGCGGCACCCGGAGGCTGGCGGTAAACCAATCCACGAGTCGCAGGGGCTGGTTGGAGCTGGGTCCGCTACGGCTGGAGAACCGGTACCCGCTCGGCCTGTTCCGTGCGTGGTCGGTGATCATTCCCGCTGCGCGTTGCCTGGTGTATCCGCACCCTGCCCCGCACCCTCCGCCGCTGCCCAAAGCCGGCACCGGCAGCGAAGGCGCGGCACACCCTGGCGACGGTGAGCACCTGCACGGCCTGCGCGAATTCCAGCCGGGGGACCCACTGCGACGCATTGCCTGGCGCACCAGTGCGCGCCACCAGAAACTCTATTCGCGCGTAATGGAGGCGCCCAGCCAGGAGTCCTGCGAATTGAACTGGTACCTGATGGGCAAGGGTGACACCGAGGAAAAGCTGTCGATCATGTCGGCCTGGGTGCTGCGTGCCGAGCGCCGCCAGGTACCCTACAGCCTCGAAATGCCCGGCGCCGCCCTGCCGGCGGGGCTGGGCGATGACCATCGCGACGCCTGCCTGAAAATTCTAGCCCTGCACCGATGATGCGCCCCGCCGGCCATAAAACCGCCTGGTTCACACTTGCCACGTTCACGCTGGCGGCGTTCCCGCAAATGCTGCACATGCCACTGCCGGTGCTGGCGATCACCCTGGTGCCGATCGGCTTGCGCGCGGGCACCGAACAGTTCGGCTGGAAGCCCCTGCCGGGCTGGGTCCGGCACATCCTGACCGCGCTGGCCCTGGTTTTGCTGTTCACCTCTTACGGCGATCTGTCCGGCCGGCGCTCCGCAGTCAGCCTGCTGACGGTGATGCTGTCGCTGAAGATGATCGAAGGCTACCGCATACGCGACGCGCGGCTGGTGGTTTCCTTCAGTTTGTTCCTGTGCGCCACGCAGTTCCTGTTCGCCCAGGGCATCCTGATGCTATTCTACGCCGCCGGCACGACGATCCTGGCGCTGATCGCGCTGGCCCGCCTGCAGCGTCAGGAAGCATGGGGCGCGACCGCCGAGCCACCGGCGCTGAAGGCGTCGGTATGGTCCGAACTCCGCTTCGGCCTGCGGCTCCTGGCGCTGGCGCTGCCGGTCGGCCTGGCCTTCTTCCTGCTGTTTCCCCGGTTGGCGTCACCGTTGTGGGGCATACCCGAGACCACGCTGGACTCCCGGACCGGGCTCTCCGATTCGATGGCTCCGGGAAGCATCCAGCAGCTGTTCATGGACGACAGCCCCGCGTTCCGGGTCGTGTTCGACGGTGACCTGCCGCCGCCGGAGGCGCTGTACTGGCGCGGGCCGGTGTTCTGGCAGTTCGACGGTCGGACCTGGACGAGCGGATTCTACGGCCGCAACCTGGAAGCGGCCACCCGGCCGGAGCCGGGCCCGGGTGAATGGGACTATTCCGTACAAATCGAGCCCAATGAGCGCAAATGGCTGTTCGCCCTCGACTATCCCATCGAGGCGCCGCCCGACACACGCCTGACCTCGGACTTCCAGCTGCTGCGCCGTGACCCGGTGCTGCAACTGATGGAATACCGTATCCGCTCCAACCCGCGCTTCGTCGATTCCCCGGAGCTGCCCCGGACACTGCGCTCGCTCGCCCTCGAATTGCCGGAGGGCTACAACCCGAAAACCCGCAGCCTGGTGGAATCGTGGCGAAGCGAGTACGACGGCGACGAGGCCCTGGTGCGGCATGCACTCGACTACTTCCACAACGAGCCGTTCCACTATTCGCTTGACGCCCCCGGGCTGGGACATGACTCGGTGGATGAGTTCCTGTTCGATACGCGGGAGGGGTTCTGTGAACACTACGCCTCGGCCTTTGCGGTCATGATGCGCATGGCCGGCATCCCGACCCGCGTCGTCACCGGCTACATGGGCGGCTGGTATAACACGCTGGGCCACTACATGCTGGTCAGGCAATCGGACGCCCACGCTTGGACCGAGGTGTGGCTACCCGAAACCGGCTGGAGCAGGGTGGACCCGACCGCTGCAGTCTCGCCGACGCGCATCCGCAGCGGAGCGCTGGGCGCCCTGGCGGCGCCCCGGCACCTGTTCGATTTTCCCTGGGTTCGGCGCCTGCGCAACAGCGCTGACATCGTGCAGCAGCGCTGGAACGACTGGGTCATCGAGTATGGCGCCCGAAGCCAGGCGCGCCTGTTCGATCCGCTGGGCCTGAAGCACGCCTCGGCCCCGATCCTGATCGCCATTCTCGCGGCCGCCACCGCGCTGCTCACCCTGGCTGTGTTCCCGCTGGTCATGCGCACGCGTGGACCGGGACGCAAGGACCCCGTGCAGAACCTCTGGCGCCGTTTCCTGAAGCGGCTGAAAGCCGCGGGTTACGAGGCCCCGCCATCCAGCGGCGCACTCGAACTCGCCGCGGCGGCCGGCGCCCGTCTGCCCGGTCACGCACAAGCCATCCACCGCATCGCCGAACTCTACACATTGAGCCGCTACGCGCCCCGGCCGCCACCGCTCGAGGCGCTGCGCGAGGCGCTGCGGGCATTCCGCCCGAAGCGCTCTCCCGGTTGATGTAGAATATCCGGCGCAGTCTGCGGTCTAAGCGGATGGGAACCCACTCGAGGCATGAAAAAATGCGTACGCTAATCATTCTTTCGTTCGTGCTGTTGCTTTCGGCGTGCACCACCATCCCGGAGCAGCTTCAGGGCACCTACGCTGACATTTCACCGGCACGGGTCGACCCCAAGGATTTCGGCTCCACGGTGCGCTGGGGCGGTGAGATCATCGACTCGATGAACAAACCGGACTCAACCTGTTTCGAGATCCTCTCGCGCGATCTGGACAAGTATTTGCGCCCCGAGGTCGAGGACAGTACCGCCGGCCGCTTCATCGCCTGCGACAAGGGCTTCCACGATCCCGAGGTATACGCCAAGGGCCGCGAAGTCACGGTTATCGGCCGCATCCGCAACATCGAGGTGCGCCAGATCGATGACTTCAACTACCGCTACCCCGTGTTGGACGTCCAGCAGCTCGTACTGTGGGAGAAACGTCAGGACGTGATCTATTACGATCAGTACTACGACCCGTTTTATTATCCGTACTACTGGGGCTATCCCTACGGTGTGTACTACCCCTATCGGCCGTATCCACCGCACACGGGCCGGGCCCGCGTGCACCAGACCCTGCCCGATCCCTCCAACGCCGGTTCCGGCGACCGTGACCGTGACCGGCACTGACGGCGATGGCGATATCCGGCGCCCCCGGGGAGTTCGTGCCGGGTGACCGGCTTCAGCGGCTTTCCACACGATTTTTTCCGCTTCTTCGAGGAGCTGGCTGCGAACAACAATCGCGAATGGTTCCAGGATAACAAGACCCGCTACTACGAATCCGTCGTCAACCCGGTGAGCGAATTCATCGTGTGCATGGCGCCACGGCTGGCGAACATCTCCGGGCACTATGTCGCCGACGCGCGGCCGCATCGCGGCTCCATGTTCCGGATTTACCGCGATACCCGGTTCTCCCATGACAAGACGCCCTACAAGACCCACGCCGGGGTCCAGTTCCGGCACGAGGCCGGCCGCGACGCCCACGCCCCGAGCTTCTACGTCCACCTCGCGGGCGACGGCCTGTTTTACGGCGGCGGCATCTGGCGCCCACCGACAGCGGCGCTCTCCCGCATCCGGGATTACATCGTGGACAACGCCCGAAGCTGGAGCCGCATTCGCAACGCTTCCGCACTGAGTGCGGCAGGCGGCATCCACGGCGACACGCTCAAGCGGCCGCCGCGGGGTTTCGATCCTGCGCATCCCCACATCGAGGATCTCAAGCTCAAGAGTTACTATATTACGGTCGAAGCCGACCCGGAGAAGGCTCTCGATCCCGCGTTCACCGAGCGTGTCGAAGCCGCTTTTCGCCTGGCCGCACCACTGAACCGCTTCGTCTGCGACGCGCTGGACCTGCCCTTCTGAGGCCGGAGACGGAAGCATGTACTGGGCACCCTTCATCATCGCGCTGGCCATCCTGGTCTGGGGCACCTGGACCTTCAACCGACTCGTCCGCGCGCGCAACCAGGTCGCGGAAGCCTGGGCGGGCATCGACGTGCAATTGCAGCGGCGCTACGACCTCGTGCCGAACCTCGTCGCCTCGGTCCGCGGGTACACCGACCACGAATCGAAGGCGCTGGAGCGGGTGGCGCGCCTGCGCGGCAACCCGGACCTGGGCGTCACCGATCGTGCCGGCGAGGAAAGCGGCTTGTCGCGTTCCATCGGGCGCCTGTTCGCGCTGGCCGAGGCCTACCCCGATCTCAAGGCCAGCGAGGGCTTCCGGCAGCTTCACAGCAGCCTGGTGGAGGTCGAAGACCACCTGCAGTACGCGCGCCGCTACTACAACGGCAGCGTGCGCGACAACAACAATCTCGTGGAAGGATTCCCTTCGATGATCGTGGCTTCGCTGTTCGGATTCCGGAGCGCGGCCTTTTTCGAGATCGAGCTCGCCAGCACGCGCCTGGCGCCCGAAGTCTCCCTGTCCGGCGGCTCACCCCCGGAAGGACCGGCCCATGCCTGACCGCCCCCGCCGATGGCTGTTGATCCTGCTGGCCTGCCTTCCGCTGTTGGCCCCGCTGTCCGTATTCGCGGACGAGCGAATCCTGGACTATCGCTCCGACATCCAGGTGCTGGCGAATGGCGAATTGACGGTGACCGAGACCATTCGTGTCCGTTCCGAAGGCAAGGCCATACGCCGCGGCATCTACCGCGAGTTTCCAACCCGCTACCGCGATCGCTGGGGAAACCACGTGGTCGTCCAGTTCACTCCGCTCGAACTGCTGCGGGACGGCCAGCCGGAACCCTGGCATACGGAAGACCGATCGAATGGGGTCCGCGTCTATTTCGGCACCGCCAGCCGCCTGCTGGAGCCCGGCGTGCACGAATATGCATTCACGTTTGCGACCAACCGGCAGCTCGGCTTTTTCGAGGATCACGACGAACTGTATTTCAATGCGGTGGGACACGATTGGCAGTTTCCGGTAGACCACGCCGCGGTAACGGTCCGGCTACCGTTTACCGTGCCCGCCGGTAAACTCGAGCTCGGCGTCTACACCGGAGCCTACGGAACCAGGGGATCCAACGCGACCGCCGAAGCCGTCGCCGGGGACAGAATGCGTTTCGAAACCACGCAGCCCCTCCGAGCGCAGGAAGGAATGACGGTCGTCGTGGCCTGGCCGAAGGGCCTGATTGCAGAACCGGGGCGCGCGACGCGGATGCGCTGGTTCCTGGACGACAATGGAGCCGCCCTCGTACTGATCCTCGGCTGGCTGTTTGCCGCCGGCTGGTACCTGTACGCCTGGAACCGAGTGGGACGGGACCCGAAACGAGGCGTGATCATCCCCCGCTTCGAACCGCCGCGTGGACTGTCCCCCGCAGCCTGCCGCTACGTGATGTCCATGCACTTCAATCGTGACGCGTTCGCGGCGGCGGTCATCAGCCTCGCCGTCAAGGGCCAGTTGGCGATCGAGGAAGACGACGGCGACTTCACCCTGTTGCGCGAGCACGATGCGCCCGCGGCACCGCTGACCGCCGGCGAACGCGCCGTGCTGGAACGGCTGTTGCCTTCAGCCGGGTCGCGCATGGTGATGGAGCAGGACAACTACAAGGACTTCCAGGCCGCCCGGGGGCAACTGAAATCGGCCCTGAAAAAGGAATACCTCGGCCGCCTGTTCCGCCTCAACACGCTGTACCTGGCGCCACCGGTGCTTGCGACCGTGGCGGCCGCGATAATCGCTGCTTTCCTTCGCGGCAGCCCGGCGATCTGGATCGGCTGGATCGTACTGACCCTGCTGCTCCACGGGCTGTTCGCATGGCTGATTCGGGCGCCGACTCCGGCCGGACGCAAGGTCATGGACGAGATCGAGGGTTTCAAATCCTACCTGGACACCGCCGAGCGCGATCGGCTCGAACACATGCAGTCACCGCGCCTCACCCCCGAAGTCTTCGAAGCCTTTCTGCCATACGCATTTGCGCTAGGGGTGGAAAACAGCTGGTGCCGCCGCTTCGAAAACGAGATTCCGCAAGTGGCGGAAGGATCCCGAGCCTACAACCCGGCCTGGTACCGGGGCGACCTGCGCGGCGTCCACGCACTGGGCCACATCGGCGGGGGATTCAGCAAGTCGTTCGGCTCCGCCATTGCATCCGCTTCCTCGGCGCCCGGTTCGTCATCGGGCTCCGGCGGAGGCGGCTTCTCAGGCGGTGGGGGTGGCGGCGGCGGCGGGGGCGGCTGGTAGCGCCGCGCCCCTGCTTGCCGGCAGGCCCGGCAAACTAATTATGCGCCGGCGGCCTCGTGAATCAGACCGAGGATCTGTTCCGGGGGTTTTTCCAATGCGAAGGACAATTCGTCGACCAGCAGGTCGAGGGAGCGGGTCAGGTGCGTGCGATCCGAGTGACGCAACCCTCCCTTGGCTTCCAGCCGGGTAAGACCTTTGTACACTTCCGCGTATTCGAACGGGTCGCCCCGCTCCATGATTTCCTGGCTGGCCGCCGCGCGGGCCTTCCACTGGGAGCTCAGGCGCCCGTTCCAGTTTTCGAGATGGTCCAGGAGTTCCTTGGCTTGCTTGGCATCCATCGGCGGACGCACGGTTTCCGCGACGTCATCAACCGGCAGGATGAGGGTGACTTCGTCGCGCTTGAAATACATCTGGGCGAACGGCGCCCCATCGGGCCCCGAAAAACTGCGTTTCCGGACCGATTGAACGCGTCCTATACCGTGCTGGGGATGGTGCACGGCGTCACCCCGGCGAACATTCGCCGGGCTTTGCTGGCTGGCTTTTTCACGTTTCGCTGCTTTTCCTGACATGGCTTCTCCTTTACGGGCGGACGGTTGGCGGCTGGTCGAGCAATTCAGCCTATGGCGACCAGGCGGATGTCGAAGTTCAGCGACTTGCCCGCCAGTGGGTGGTTGCCGTCCACGGTGATGGTGTCGTCGCCCACGGAGGTAACCGTGAGGTTTATGACGCGCCCGTCCTGGCCCTTGGCCTGCAGCGCCATGCCTTCTGTCGGCTCCAGATCCTCCGGCAACGCAGTCTTCGGAATGTCCTGGATCATCTGGTCATGCCGCGGTCCATAGGCATCTTCCGGCGGAATATTGACCGACTTGCTGTCGCCCACGGTCATACCTTCCACGGCCTTGTCGAAACCCGTGATCACCTGGCCGGAGCCCAGGGTGAATTCCAGGGGGTCGCGCCCTGAGGAACTGTCGAACTCCGTCCCGTCTTCCAGGGTTCCGGTGTAGTGGATCTTGACGGTGTCACCTGACTTTGCCTGACTCATAAAATCTCCTGTTCGATATCGTAATGAAGCCGCGCGCTGACGGCCCGGATGCGTTGCCCCGCGAGCGCGCGCGACGGTGGTGCGGAAAGGGGCGTATTTGAAGAACTAGCGGGGACCATAAGGCATATCTTTATTACGATACCAGATTCGGGCCCCTATTTCGAGGCAAGGGAGCGCCCCGCAGTCGCCGGTCAGGAGCACTCAATCGGGAAAGGCCTCCAGGATGCGGGCATACCTCGGATGATCGCGAACGGTATCGAGATCGGAGTCGTGTTCCAGCCATTCACGATTCAGGTTGCCGACCTTCAGATAGCAGTGCTCGAGGCAATCCAGCGACTTCTCCACATCACCGGACAGGGCGTAAAAACACGCCGCGTTGTAGTGGACCACCGAGTCCATCGGGGCACGCTCCACCGAGGCCCTCATCCAGGATTCGGCTTCCTCGCGTCTTCCCAGGCGTAACAATGCGAAGGCGCCCATGTTGTACGCACGGTTGTCGTCCGGGTTGAGCTCCAGAACCGCGCGACTGCGCTCGATGCCGGCGCGCGCGGCCTCGAACTCCCGTTCGCGATCACCCAGACTATGGTAGAGCTGGGACTGCAACAACACACTCTGGTAGTCCTCCGGCCGCACCGCAGCTGCCTTTTCAAACAGATCCAGCGCGCGGTGCAGATCGCCCTCGTGCACCTTGCTGCGGGCGAAGAAATACCAGGCGTCGAAATTCTCGGGGTCCAGTTCGATGGCCCTTTCGAATTCCGAGGTCGCATTCGCGTAATCACGCACCATGCAATGCGCAATGCCGGCCGACACGTGCGATTCGGCCAGGTCGGGTGCCAGTTCCAGTGCCTTGCGGCTGGTCTTCAGGGCTTCGTCCCGGTTGACTTCGGTGGCACTGAAGTACAGGTATTCGAAGCCGTAGGTGTAGGCGAGACCTGCCCATGCCCGGCCATAACCCGGCTCCACCTCCAGCGCGCGCGAGAACATCTGGCGGGCGTACACGGTGTCCTGGATGTTCTGCCGGGCGAAATAGCTCTGCCCCCGAAGGAAGAAGTCGTACGCACGCGGCTCGACCTGCTGCAGTTCGCTGGCGCTCTTCTCTTTCAGGGTCACGCTGAGGGCAGTCGCGATCGAATCCGCGATGGCCTCCTGGATTTCAAATATGTCTTCGAGGGACCGGTCGTACTGGCGCGACCAGAGGTGATAACCGTCGGACGTCTTGACCAGCTGGGCGGTGATTCTCAGCCGGTCCCCGGATTTGCGCACGCTGCCCTCGAGCACGGTCTGCACTTTCAGTTTGCGCCCGATCTCCTGGACATCCGCACGCTTGCCCCCGAAACGGAATGCGGTGACGCGCGAGGCCACGCGCAGGTTGGCGACCTTGCACAGCGAGTTCAGGACCTCCTCCGCGATTCCTTCACAGAAATAGGCCTGGTCACCGTGTTCGCTCATATCATCGAACGGCAGCACGGCGATCGACGGAGCGGACCGGTCGAGTTCGGGAGGCGCATCGGTCGCTTCCTGCGCCTGGTCCGCGGAGTCCCGGCGAATGCCGCCGGGCGTCACTTCGAAGGCCCAGGCGAGTGCCAGCGCCACCGGAAAACCCAGCAACCCGACGACGACCAGCAGCGTCAGCGACCAGGGCGGCAGACCCAGGGCTTCGAACGTCACTTCACCGACCTGCATCATCACCCAGGCGACGACGATGTAGGCGACCCCCACGCGGATAACCTTCCGCTCTCTCAATTGCCTGAAAAATCCGGAGCCGGGCCTGCGATACATGATCGTGCCTCTCAACCCAGTCTAACCACAAGTCACGTTGCGGTAACTGACCGGGATCGGTCTTTTCAGCCCTTGATCGAAACAGGATTACTGTATATATTTACATATAACGAATCGAGGCGACCATCCATGGCCCGGAAACCACTCACCGCAAGACAGAAGCAGATTCTGAAGTTTATATCGGAATTTATTGATAAACATAAATTTCCTCCAACCAGATCCGAGCTTTCCGAACATTTCGGGTTTCGCTCCCCGAACGCCGCCGAAGCACACCTGAGGGCGCTGGAGAAGAAATCCATGATCGGGATCGAACGCGGAGTCTCACGCGGCATCAGCCTGTTGCCGCTGGCGCTCGCCGAACTGCCCCGGGCCGCCAACACACCCTTGCCGCTGGTCGGCCGCGTGGCCGCGGGCAGCCCGATCCTGGCGCAGGAAAACATCGAGGACGAGTACCGCGTGGACCCGGCCCTGTTCTCCCGAAAACCCCATTACCTGCTCCGGGTACAGGGCATGAGCATGCAGGACGTCGGCATCCTGGACGGCGACCTGCTGGCGGTGCATCGCACCCCGGAAGCACGCAACGGGCAAATCGTGGTGGCGCGCCTGGACGACGAAGTGACCGTGAAACGATTCAGGCGGCGTGGTTTCCAGGTGCAGTTGTTGCCGGAGAATCCCGATTTTGAACCCATCGAGGTCGACCTGCGCCGCCAGGAACTGGTGATCGAGGGCCTGGGCGTGGGAGTCGTCCGGCCGAAGTTGTAGTGGATTGTGGGAACAGCCTTGGCTGCGATTCAAGGTTATGACCATGGACACGAGGTATCAGGTACTGCCTTGCAGGACACGCTCAAGACATCCCTGTGCGCTATTCGTCTGTTCCCGACAGCCGAATGTCCTGCAAGACAGTACCTGACACCTCTTGATCCGATACTTCCGGTCATCGTGGCTGAAGCCGCTCGTACAGTCGGCAACGAGTATTTGTAAGCAATGGCGTCCAGATTGACTATCGATACCCTTCTCGATTCCACGCCCCGGCTGTGGAAGGGGCGCCAGGCCAACCGTGCGCAGCGCGCCCTGCCTACCGGGCAGGCCCGACTGGACGCCCGCCTGCCGGGCGGCGGCTGGCCCCTCGGCGCGGTCAGCGAAGTCATCGCGGGGCATCCGGGGCTGGGTGAACTCAGCCTGGTGCTGCCGGCACTGGCCGACATCGGGGGCCGTGGGCAATGGCTGGTTCTGGTGGATCCGCCGTGGATCCCCTACCCCGCTTCGCTGGCCGGTAACGGCCTGCCGCTGGAACGCCTGCTGCTGATCCGTACGAAATCGCAGGAAGAGTCCCTCTGGGCCTGCGAACAGGCGCTGGCCAATGGCCGGGGCGGAGCGGTGCTGGCATGGCCGGAACGCGTGGCTTTTCCGCGCCTGCGGCGGCTGCAGCTGGCTGCCGAGGCCAACGGCAAGCTGGCCGTCCTGTTCCGTCCGGAAGGCGCGTTGCGCGAGCCGTCGCCCGCCGCCCTGCGACTGCTCCTCGAAGCCGGCGGTCCCGGACAGGTTCGCCTGCAGATCGTCAAGTGCCGGGGCAGCCGGCCTTCCGAGCCGATGTGGATTAGCATGGCCCGCGCCAGCGGCGCGGAGGCGGGGGCATGGCCAGTTGTGGACGAACGGTCCCCGGATGCGCCCCCAATCCATGCCACCGGCCACACCGCGTTGCCGGCGGGCGCCCTTCTCAACTGAAGCCGTTCTCGGCTTATGAGAAGCCGCAGCACCACTCTGTGGGCCATGTCTCCCCCACCGCAAAATACCCCACCGCCATGCTGGCTGGCCATCCGGCTGCCCCATCTCGCGCTGAACCTGCTGACCCGCGGCCTTCCGGGCAAGGCGGGACGCCATGACGCCCCACCCCTGGCGGTCAGCGACCTCGTTCACCGGCGCGAGCAGATCATCGACGCCGACCCGGCCGCGCTCGCCGGCGGCGTGAAGCCCGGCATGCCCGTGAACGCGGCGCTGGGCATACTGGGTGAACTGCAGGTCGTGAAACGCGATCCGACGGCGGAACAGCGCGCCCTGCGGCGGCTCGCAGCCTGGTGTTACCAGTACAGCAGCCAGGTTTGCGTGCCGGGCAAACGGGCCGGCCTGTTTATCGAAGCCGGCGCCAGCGAGCGCCTGTTCGGCCGGCCAGAACGTCTTGGCAAACGGCTGACGGTCGAACTGGGGCGGCTCGGCTATCACGTCATGGCCGGTTCCGCTCCCACGCGTGAGGCCGCCTGGCTGGCGGCCCCGCAGAGCCTGCACATTGACGGTGTCGAGGCGGTGCGGCGGCGACTGGGTTCCCTGTCCCTGGACCGCCTGTACCTGGACGCATCGCAGCGAGCCGCCATGGAGAACATGGGCTTTCGGCAACTGCGCGACCTGCTGCGCCTGCCGCGCAGGGACCTGACACGCCGTTTCGGGCCCTCCGTGTCCGATTATCTCGACCACCTGCTGGGCCTTCGCCCCGACCCCCGGCCGTTGTTTCAACCGCCGGAACGGTTTTCTTCGCAACTCGGCCTGCCGGCGGAGACCCATTCCCGTCAGGCTTTGCTATTCCCCGCCAGGCGCCTGCTGGAGGAACTCTGCGGCATACTCCGCGGCGGCGATACGGCCGTGCATCGCCTGCGGATCACGCTGAGCCACGAAGACCACGAGGACACCCGGCTCGAACTGGGGCTACAGTCGCCCACGCAGGACGCCGCACGCCTGCTGGCCGTGCTGCGCGAGCGCCTGGAACGCCTCAAGCTGCCGCAGGCCGTGCGCGGCATGCGACTGGAAGCGCCGAAGCTGCTGAAGTACCGCGCCGACCAGCACAGCCTGTTCGGGGACACGACGGCGGACCAGCAGCAGGAGATGGAACGCCTGGCCGAACGGCTTCAGGCCCGTCTGGGCTGGGATGCCATCGCCGGCCTGGCGGGCGTGCAGGATCACCGGCCGGAATACAGCTGGCGCACCCGGGCGCTGAACGAACCGCCGGAATGTACCGCGCTGGCCCATCGTCCGGCCTGGCTGCTGCCCCGTCCCCGCCCCTGCGCGATCGGCGAATACGAGATACTCACGGGTCCGGAACGAATCGAAAGCGGCTGGTGGGATGGCCGCGACTGCCGGCGCGACTACTATGTCGTCCGCGACGCCCGCGGCAGCATGCTGTGGGTCTTTCACGAATACAAACCGCGCCGCGGCTGGTACCTGCACGGAATCTTCGCCTAGTCCGCATATTGCACCAGTATCCCGGATGATGGCGCAGGACAGGTGCGGCTGGGCATCGGGCTGGACTGAGACCCGTAGCCTTAACTACGGGTTGAAGGAAGGCCAAGCTCACACGTAGCTGGACCAGCCAGGGCCGGGATACTGGTGCAATATGCGGGCTAAGCCGCTCAAACCCCTGTGCTATAGTCCTTTCGGCACGTCATCCCATCGGCAGCGGGAGGGGGCCGGCCATGAAATTCATCGAGGTCATCGCAGACACGGGTAGCTTTGATACCGTCTCGGCCATTGCGGAACAGGTCCAGGCGGCCGATATGCGGGCCGGCGCCACCGACGAGGATGGTATGCAGTACATGCGCCTGCTGGTCGGTGACGATCGTCTCCAGGCCACGCTCGATGCCCTTCAGAACGTGCTCGGCGCGCAGGACAAGGCGCGGATCACCGTACTGCCCATCGAAATCGCCCTTCCCAAGGCGCCGGAAGCGGAAGACCGCGAGGAAAGCAAGGCGACCGAAGCACGGGAAGCCTTGCGCTCCAGGGTCGACAAAGGCGCTCGACTCGATCTCAACTACCTGGTGCTGGTGGCGCTGTCCACCGTTGTGGCGGCCATCGGACTCGTCGAAGACAACGTCGCCGTGGTAATCGGCGCCATGGTCATCGCGCCGCTGTTGGGCCCGAACCTGGCGTTCGCCCTGGCGACCGCCCTTGGTGACGTAAAGCTGATGAGGCGATCCATCCTCACCCTGGGTGTGGGGCTCGCGGTCGCCGTCGCCGTTTCCATCGTCACAGGTTACCTGTGGCCGTACGAAGCCCCCGGGCCCGAACTGCTGGCGCGCACCGAAGTGGGCACGGACTCGGTCGCCCTGGCGCTGGCCTCCGGCGCCGCCGCGGCGCTCTCGCTCACCACCGGGCTGTCGGCCGTGCTGGTCGGGGTGATGGTGGCAGTCGCGCTGCTGCCGCCGGCGGCAACGGTCGGGTTGATGATCGGCCAGGGCGATCACGAGCTCGTGGTCGGCGCCGCCCTGCTGCTGGCGATCAATATCGTCTGCATCAACCTGGCCTGCAAACTCGTCTTCATGATCAAGCGCATCAGCCCCCGCGGTTGGGTGGAGAAGGCTCGCGCGCGCCGCGCAATGATCATCTACACCATCGTATGGATCCTCACCCTGGCGCTGTTGGTCGCAGTGATCTATCTGCGCGAGCTGGTGCGGGGATGAGCCGGATCGTGATGGGGAAAACCTTTCAGGCGGCTGACCGCTCCGGGTGGCGCCGCTGGCTCAGGCAGCACCATTCGGCTGAAGACGAGGTGTGGCTGGTCTTTTACCGGAAGGGCCTCGGCAAGCCAGGTATCGGCTATGCCGAAGCCGCGGAGGAGGCCATCTGCTTCGGCTGGGTCGACGGACTCAAGCGGCGCATCGACGAGGAGCGCTACGCCTATCGCTTCACGCCCCGCAGGCCCGGTAGCAAGTGGTCACCCCTCAACATTCGGCGCGCCGAGCGAATGATTACGGAGAATCGTATGACCGACGCCGGGCTGCGAGCCTTTGAACGGCGCAAAACCTACGATGCGGCTTTCCTGAAACAGCGTGCCCGGGCGGATATTTCGCTCGACCCGGAGATGGAGACCGGCTTGCGCCAGGATCCCGCGGCCTGGGCGAATTTCAAAGCCCTGGCGCCCAGCCACCGCCGGCAGTATGCGGGCTGGCTGAACAGCGCGGTCAAACCCGAAACACGTCAACGGCGTCTCGAGGAGGCCACGCGGTTGCTCAAGGAGAACCGCAAGCTCGGCATGAAGTGACCCGGCCTGCGCGGCTGGTCACGGTAATCTGTTTGCATGAGTCGGTGCAGGGTTGAACCGTCGCCTGCCCAGGCCGCTCGAGCCTTCAGCCGGCAGGGATCACGTACTGGTAAACAGCGTAGAAGTGGCACATGCTGCCGACCACCACGAGCACGTGAAAACAGGCGTGGCCGAAGGGAATCCTGTGGATACTGTAGATGACGGCGCCCACGGTGTAGGCGACGCCTCCGGCCAGGAGCCAGGCCAGGCCCGCTGGCGGGAACACTTCAACCAGCGGCTGGATGAAAAAAACGATCAACCAGCCCATGAACACGTACATCAGCGTCGATACCAGGCGGTAGCGCCCGGTGAAGAAGAGCTTCAGAACGACGCCGGCCAGCCCCATACCCCAGGTAATGCCGAAAATGGTCCAGCCGACCGCGCCTTTCAGTGTGACCAGCGCGAAGGGCGTGTAGGTTCCTGCGATAAGCAGGTAAATGGCGGCATGGTCCACCGTGCGCAGACGCACCCGCAGGGCCGGGTCACGCGAGCTGTGATAGGCGGTGGAGGCGGCGTACAGCGCCACCATGCTGGCGGCATACACACAGACACTCAGCAACTGGAGACCATCGCCATAGGCCAGCGCGCGGCCGACCAGGGCTACAAAGGCGGCGATGCTCAACAGCAGCCCCAAGGCATGGGAGCCGATATTGATGCGCTCCTCGGCCGACGCGTAGTACTTCAGTCGCGGGTCCATGTCCAGTCCTTCGCTCCCGTGCGGGTCGGCTCCGGCGACACAGGCCCTGGGCGCCGCAACCGGAACGGTTCATTTTAATCAAATTCCCGGGAATGATGCGTCGCCGCTTTGGTCCCGCTTGCGGATTTTCGAGGGGTCCGGCCACGCGCTTCAGGATCCGCCGGGAACCGGCAACCGTGTTTTCCGGAAAGATGTCTTGCAGTCCGTGGTCGATTTCGTGCGCGCTCAGGCGCCTTGACAGCTGACGGAGCCGGTACGCAGCCGGGAAGTCGTCGGTGACGTTGCCTTATCCGGGTTTCTTCATTCGGCATCCGCCGGTTTCTGCGGCCATTAGTGTGATTGCTCTAATCGCTTTCCTTATGCTTACAGGGTAACCATCTACCACGCATCAAGGAGGGTATCGAAATGGCAAGCAAATCCCAACGGAATAAAGGACCTCTCGCGGAAAAGCTGATTCTTCGTTCTCCGCGCGACGTGTGGCTGGCCGGCCTCGGCGCACTCTCGGTAGCGCAGAAGGAAGGCTCACGCATCGCCGAAGAGGGCGTCAGGTTTTACGAGAAACTCGTGTCCGAAGGGCGAAAGTTCGAGAAGAAATGGTCCCGGGCCGCCCGTAACGAAGCGGTTGATGTGGCTGAAGATCTGGCCGCGGCAGCGAGGGAGACGCTGCAGCCGGACGAACCGATGGCATATCACCTGCTACCGAAGGGCGACGGCTGGACGGTTCGCCTCGAGGGACACACCAAGGACATTAGCCTGCATACCAACAAGAATGCCGCCCTGAGCGCGGCTCGCGGACTGGCGCAGGCGCACGAACCCAGCCGGCTGGTGGTGCACCGCGCGGACGGGACCATCCAGACCAGCTTCTCCTACGGAGTTGCTGACTAGCAGAGGTTGACGGGCGCGGCGAACCGTCCGCGCCCACCCTGGAGAAGCCCGCGCCGGGACCACCAGCGGATGGACCCGGCGCGGGAAAGCTGTGGCCTAGCCGGCACTGCCCTGCGCTTGCAGGAAGGACAGGCGATCGAAGTAACCCCGCTGAAAGACGATTTCCCCTTTCTGTACCTGGAAGAACCCGCAGCCTCGCAGGCCGAGCGGGTCCTTCCATTCCAGGATCGCCCACTCGCCGTCTTCGAACAGGTTCTCGATTTCACAAACCATGGTGGCGCTCGCGAATTCCCGCGCAAACATCTCCCGGATCGCGGTGCGGCCGACGACCGGCTCCTGCACGACCTGGTGATTGACTGCGTCTTCGGCGTAGAACGCAGCCAGCGCATCGGGATCGGCCCGATTGAAAGCCACCACCCACTGCCGAACGAGATCCCGGGGGCTCACCGGTTGCCTTCCCCGGCTGCCGCCGCCGGGAATATGAGCCGGAGACTTCGGTCAGCGCCCACGCACTTTTCACCCATGCCGTATTCCTCGCGTTAGAATCACTGACTACAGTGTGCCACTTGATGAGGGGCACGATAAAGGAGCCCCGGTATGTGCCCAGCCCCACGCGATCCCCTGCTCACGGTATGCGCCGCCTGATCGCGCTATTGTCGGTCATTCTGATCGCCGCCGGGCCCGTCCGCGCGGCGGAGACGCCGCTGAACGTCGCCGTGGCCAGCAATTTCCGCACCGCCATGGGCGCCCTGGTCGCGTCGTTCGAGGAAAAGACCGGCCACACCGTAAATCTGGCCTTCGGGTCGTCGGGGAAGCATTACGCCCAGATCCGGAATGGTGCGCCGTTCGATGCCTTCTTCGCCGCGGATACCGACCGTCCCGTCCGCCTCGAGGCGGAGGAGATCGCCCTGCCCGGCAGCCGCTTCACGTACGCCCTGGGACGGCTGGTCCTGTGGAGCCCTCAACCGGGATATGTCGATTCCGCTGGCGCCGTCCTTCGCAATGGAAAGTTCCGCCACCTGGCCATCGCCAATCCGGATCTGGCGCCGTACGGGGCCGCCGCACGCGAGGCGCTGCAATCGCTCGGCCTGTGGAAAACGCTGCAGAGCCGGCTGGTCCGCGGCGAGAACATCGGCCAGGCGTACCAGTTCGTGCACAGCGGCAATGCCGAGCTGGGTTTCATCTCGCAATCGCTGCTGGCCTGGCCCGGCCATTCGGCCCGCGGATCCTGGATGATCGTGCCGCAGGACCTGTATGCCCCCATCGAGCAACAGGCAGTCCTGCTTCGGGACAGCGAAGTCGCCCGCGCCCTGATGGCTTTTGTGCGCAGTCCCGAGGCGCGCGCCCTCATCGAGGCCTACGGTTACGAGGCCCCCTGATGCTGAACTCCGGCGACCTCACCGCGCTCCTCATGACACTCAGGCTCGCCCTGATCAGCACCCTGATTTTGGTCGCCGTCGGCACACCGCTCGCCTGGTGGCTGGCGCGCACCCGCTGGCGGCTGAAATTCCTGCTGGAGGCGCTGATCGCACTTCCGCTGGTGCTGCCGCCGACAGTGCTCGGCTTCTACCTCCTGCTGGCGCTGGGGCCCGACGGCTTGCTGGGCGGCGCCGCGCAGGCCTGGACCGGACGGCCGCTGGCTTTCACGTTCACGGGCCTGGTAATCGGTTCGGTGATCTACTCGTTACCGTTCGTCGTCCAGCCGCTGCAGGACGCTTTCGCATCGATCGGCCGCCGGCCCCTCGAAGTTGCAGCGACACTTCGGGCGTCGCCGGTCGATCGTTTCCTGACCGTGGCCGTGCCGCTTGCCCGCGGCGGGTTCTTCACCGCCGCCGTGCTCGGCTTCGCACACACCATGGGCGAATTTGGCGTGGTATTGATGATCGGCGGCAACATTCCCGGCCAGACGCGCGTGGCGTCGATAGCGATCTACGACCACGTCGAGAGCCTGCAATACGTCAATGCCCACCGGCTGGCGGCGATCCTGCTGGTGCTGTCCTTCGTGATGCTGATGACCGTCTACGCCCTCAACCGTCGCTACCGGGTGCTCAGGGCATGAGCGTCGAAATCCGTCTGAAGGTCCGGCAGGATGCGTTTTCCCTGAACGTCGATCTGCAACTCCCATCGCCGGGGATCTCCTGCGTGTTCGGGCCCTCGGGGAGCGGCAAGACCACCCTGCTGCGCGCGCTCGCCGGGCTCGACCGGCACCCGGGCGGCACGCTCACGGTGGATGGGGCCATCTGGCAGTCGGAGCGGGAGTTCGTGCCCACCCACCGCCGTGCGGTGGGCTACGTGTTCCAGGAAGCCAGCCTGTTCGAGCACCTGGACGTGCGCCGGAACCTGGAATACGGACTGCGGCGTGTGGCCGAGAAACAGCGCAGGGTGTCCCTGGATCAGGCGGTCGAGTTGCTGGACATCGGGCCCCTCATGCAACGCCGGCCGGCCACGCTATCCGGCGGCGAACGCCAGCGCGTCTCCATTGCGCGGGCACTGGCGGTCAGCCCTCGACTGCTGTTGATGGATGAACCGCTGGCCGCCATCGACGTGGCCCGGAAACAGGAAATCCTGCCATACCTCGAGACCCTGCACCGCGAACTGGCGATCCCGCTGGTTTACGTCACGCACTCCCCGGAGGAAGTCGGCCGCCTGGCCGACCACGTCGTTCTGCTCGAAGCGGGCCGCACCAGCGCGTCGGGCGACGTGCACGAACTGTTTACCCGCCTGGACCTGCCGCTGGCTCACGGGACGGAGGCCGCCACGATCATCGAGGCCACGGTGCGTGGGCACGATGACCGCTATCACCTGACCCACCTGGAATTCAGCGGCGGTGAGTTCGTCGTGACCCGGCAGCGCATGGCGGTGGGCGAGCCGGTGCGCGTGCGCCTGGCGGCTCGTGACGTCAGCCTGACGCTGGAACGGCACCACGGAACCAGCATATTGAACATCCTGCCAGCGGTTGTGGATGGAGTCAGCCACGAGGATGAATCCCAGGTCACCGTCAGGCTGCTGGCAGGCGCCGTGCCCCTGCTGGCGCGAATCACCCGCAAGTCGGCGGAAGAACTCGCCGTTGAGCCCGGCAAGCGCCTCTTCGCGCAGGTCAAGGGGATCGCCCTGCTGACCTGACGGTTGGCGCCGACAGGAGAACACCATGGAACCCATCAGCGTCTTGCGGGCAGATATCACAACGCTCGAAGTCGATGCCATCGTGAACGCAGCCAACCGCAGCCTTTTGGGTGGGGGTGGTGTGGACGGCGCCATTCACCGGGCGGCGGGCCCGGGACTGCTTGCAGAATGCCGCCGCCTTGGCGGCTGCGAGACGGGCCGGGCCAGGATTACCTCCGGCCACCGCCTGCCGGCGCGGTATGTCATCCACACGGTGGGTCCGGTCTGGCACGGCGGCGAGGCCGGCGAGGCACACTTGCTGGCCTCCTGCTACCGTTCGTCCCTGGCGCTCGCGGCTGAGCACCGTGTTCGGTCGGTCGCGTTTCCGGCCATCAGCTGCGGCGCCTACGGCTATCCAGTGGACCAGGCCTGCACCATCGCCGTGCGCGAGGTTCGCAGCTTTCTGAGGACCGAAGGACCGCCCTCCAAAGTGGTGTTCGCCTGTTTCGATCAGCCGGTCGAGAAAGCGCTGCTGACGGCGCTGGAGGCGGCCAAAGAATGGTAGAGTAGACGCATCAGAAAAACCCACAACAGGATATGATCCGAGCATGACAGAACCGAACCTGAAGGAACTGGTCAACCGGCTGCAGGACGCGCTGGAGGGCATGGACGATATTGACGAAGACACGATCGGACTGGTGCGTGAACTCGACGCCGAGATACACCGCCTGACCGAGGCCGGGGCGACCGCGGACGAGTACGAAACCGTTCTCGACCAGGCCCAGTCCATCGAGACGCGGTTCGCGGTCGAGCACCCCGTCGCGGAGCGATTCCTGCGCGAGGTCATCGACGCCCTGGCCAAGGTGGGTATCTGATCCAATGCGCCGCCGGGTGACCAGCAAGACAATGCAAACGGGCGCTGGCATGCTCCGGAGTCTGTTCGCGTGCGTGCTGGGTCTCGGCGCCGCGTGCTGGACGCCCGTGGGGTTCGCAGGGGACTGCACGGTGCTGCTGCACGGACTCTGGCGGTCCGAAAACTCCATGAACCGGATGGCGGAGTCCCTCGAAAAGGCCGGGTACCCGGTCAGGAACATCGCGTACGACTCGACGGAAGAGCCGATCGAAGATCTGGCCAGCGACGCGGTGAACCGTGGCCTTGCGGCCTGCAAGGGCTCGCCCCAAGTCAACTTCGTCACGCATTCACTGGGCGGTATCCTGGTCCGCCAATACCTGGAGCAGCACGACATCGGCAATCTCGGCCGCGTCGTGATGCTGGGCCCGCCGAACCAGGGCAGCGAAGTCGTCGACCAGTATGGAAACTTGCCCGGTTTTGAGTGGATCGGGGGTCCGGCCGGTCTGCAGCTCGGCACCGGTCAGGCCAGCGTGCCCAGAGCGCTCGGCCGGGTTCACTTCGACCTGGGCGTGATCGCCGGCACGCGATCGATCAACCCGATCCTCTCGCAGTCGCTGCCCGGCGCCGACGACGGCAAGGTATCGGTCGCGTCCACCCGCGTGGACGGCATGCAGGATCACCTGCAAATCCCGGTCAGCCACATGTTCATGGCCAGTGACCGCGACGTGATCGAACAGGTCATCTACTACCTCGACCACGGGCGATTCGAGCGCAACCCGCAAGCGGTGACTTCCGGCAAAGCCGACTGAGCTGATGGCATGGATACCGACCCGGGAAAAAGGCACATGAACACGCTCGGAAAACTTTTTCTGAAAGGCCTCGCGGTGGTCATTCCTTCGGCGCTGACGCTCGCCATCCTCTGGTGGCTGGCGCGCGGGGCCGAGCAGTTTCTCGGAGCGATCCTGGTTCGAATCCTGCCGGAAGGTTGGTACATACCGGGTATGGGCGTGGTTTCCGGCGTCGCCATCACGATCCTGATCGGCCTACTGAGCCATGTGCTGGTGTTCCAGCGCATCTTCATGCTCGGCGACACGCTCTTGCAGCGGTTGCCGCTGGTCAAGTCGATCTACTCGGCTCTGAAGGATTTCATCGGTTATCTCAGCCCCGACAGCAAGGTAGCGATGAGCAAGGTGGTCCTGGTACGGATTCCGGGCCAGGATTTCCAGCAGATCGGCTTCGTGACCCGGGAGGATTTCACCAACCTTCCGCTGCAACTCGATATCGAGGAGCCGGTCGCCGTCTACCTGCCCATGAGCTACCAGATCGGCGGCTACACGCTGTTTCTGCCGCGCTCCTGCCTGGTACCGCTGGACCTGTCATTTGAAGAGGCCATGAAACTCGTCCTGACCGGGGCGGTCACCCGCGACCACAAGGCGCCCCTGCGCAGCCCCGACGAACCGAAGTGAGGATGCCACATGCCAACAGCAAGACGCCTTTTCGAGCGGCGGGCCAACCCGACCCTGTGGAAAATCTTCACACTGGCGCTGGTATGCGCGACCGCCGCCTGCGGACCGCGCGCCCCTGCAGCGGATGATACGGAACCGGCGGCAGCGGAGCCGTCGGACATGATCGCCGGCGCACGACGCTCCGAGGGCAAGCCGCTTGAAGGCATGTTCCGCTACATGGCCGATGCCGCCTTGTTCCGGGACTGCCGCACCAACAAGACCTATCCGGTCGCAATGGAAGGCGCATACAAGGAAGTTGAAAGCGCGTATCTGAATTCCGGAATTCAGGCGGGAAAGGAGGCTCATGTGGTTCTGACGGGCCGTCTGCTGGAACGACCATCCATGGAGAATTCCTCCAGTGAAATCAAACTGATAGTTGATCATTTTGATAAACTCGATACACAATTGGACTGCATGCCTGTTGCCAATGCCGACCTGCGTAACACTTACTGGAAGCTGGTCGAGATCGACGGCCGCCCGGTGAAGACGCCGGAAAAGCAGCGGGAAGCCCACGTGATCCTCGCTTCCGACGGCTCGCGGGCCCACGGCAACGCAGGCTGCAATAATTTCTTCGGTACTTTCGAAGCGGACGAAGAAGAACTGCATTTCTCCGCGCTGGGCTCGACCATGATGAACTGCGCCGCGGGCATGGATACCGAGAAATCATTCCTCGGCGCATTGGGTGAAACCACCCGTTACCGGATCAGCGGTCAGTCGCTGGAACTGTTTGCCGGAGACCGCCTACTCGCGCGCCTGGAAGCCGTCTACCTGTAGCCGCCGCAAAGGGGTCAGAGTAAAGGGACAGAGTGCGCCACTCTGTCCCTTTACTCTGACCCCATAACCCTCACTCCCAAAATGCTGTATATTCATACAGCATGAAAGAACGAGTTCCCTACGCCGAACTGGCATGCATCAGCAACTTCACCTTCCTGGCCGGCGCCTCGCACCCCCAGGAACTGGTGGCGCGCGCGGCCGAGCTCGGCTACAGCGCGATCGCAATCGCCGACGAGTGCTCGCTGGCCGGGGTGGTCCGGGCGCTGGAAGAAGCGCGGCGCTGTGAGGCACGCGGCCGGCACATACAACTGATACCGGCCGGCAGCTTCCGCCTGGAGAATGGTTCGCGGCTGGTGCTGCTGCCCGAGGACCAGGCCGGTTACACCGAACTGTGCACGTTGATCACACAGGGACGCCGCAACGCCGCCAAGGGCGAATACGCCCTGCCGGACCGCCGCTTTGAGCATGGCCTGGCGCACTGCCTGGCGCTATGGCTGCCCGAAGATGAGAGTGACCTGCTGACCGCGCACTGGCTCGCTGCCTGGTTCCCGGGGCGCAGCTGGTTGGGCGTCAGCCTGCACCTGGGCCCGGACGACGACGCCCGCCTGCGGCGCCTGCAGGCCACGGCCCGGGCTGCCGGGCTGCCGGTAACCGCCTGCGGTGACGTACGGATGCACGTTCGCTCGCGTCGCATGCTGCACGATGTGCTGGCCGCCATCCGTCATGGCTGTAGCGTCGGCGAACTGGGTTACCGCGCCCTGCCCTCCGGCGAACGGCACCTGCGCAGCCGTGATCGGCTGGCGCAGCTGTTCCCGGCGCACATGCTGGCGGAAAGCGCAGCCATCGCCAAACGTTGCCACTTCCGGCTCGACCAGGTGCGTTACCGGTATCCCCGGGAAGTCGTGCCGGAAGGCGTGACACCGATGGAGCACCTGCGGCAGCTGACCGAGGCCGGCATCCGCGAACGCTGGGGTAGCCGGGGTCAGAGTAACCACCGGGGTCAGAGTAAAGGGACAGAGTGCGCCACTCTGTCCCTTTACTCTGACCCCATATCCCCTGACCCCATATCTCCCACCCTGCGCGCCCAGATCGACAAGGAACTGGCGCTTATCGAGGAACTGCATTACGAATCCTACTTCCTGACGGTTTACGACATCGTCCGCTTTGCCCGCAGCCAGGGCATCCTGTGCCAGGGCCGGGGTTCGGCCGCCAATTCGGCGGTCTGCTACTGCCTGGGTA
>JASFKQ010000020.1:0-29264 GCA_050118555.1 Lysobacterales bacterium | reverse complement strand
GTCGGGTGCCTACCACTTGGCGCGGCTGGGCTATGGCGTGACCCTGTTCGAGGCGGATTCGGAACTGGGCGGACTCATGCGGACCGGTATCCCCACCTATCGCCTGCCGCGCGAGTCCCTTGATCGTGACATTGACCGCATCCTGCGACTCGGGGTGCAGCCGGTGCCGGACTCGCGCATCGACCATGAACGCCTGGTCGAACTGACCCGCGAATTCGACGCGGTCCTGGCGGCTACGGGGTTGCAACGCCTGACGGCGCTGGACCTCGGTGATTCGGATGATCGGGTCATGCAGGGCATCGAGTTTCTGGATCGCGCGCGTCAGGGCGGGGTTCGGGTCGACGGTGAAACGGTGCTGGTGATCGGCGGTGGCAATACGGCGGTCGATGCCGCGAGATCGGCCTTCCGGCTGGGTGCGGGTGAGGTGCGCATCCTCTACCGCCGAAGCCGGGAGGAAATGCCCGCCATCCCCGAGGAAGTGGACGACGCGATCGACGAAGGGGTGCAAATCGATTTTCTGTGCGCGCCGCAGCGGATTTCGAGCGACGACGGCCAGGCGGTCCTGTTGTGCCAGCGGATGACGCTGGGCGAGGCCGACACATCGGGGCGACGCCGTCCCGTCGCAGTTCCCGAGTCGGATTTCGCGGTTCCGTTTGACCGCGTCGTGCTGGCACTGGGCCAGGCGGCGGATCTCTCGCTGCTGCCTTCAGGAGCCCGTATCGACGCGAAAAAGCCGCTGAATGGAGAGGGAGGTGCGCCGGTGTACCCAGCCGGTGACCTGTTGACGAACGAAGGTACGGTGACTGCGGCCATTGGTTGTGGGCGCGACATGGCTCTGTTGCTGCACGAACAGTTCAGTGGAGAGAAACTGTACGAGGACCGTCCTGATGAGGACGACGTCGTCAGGGCGGAGCGCATCCGCTTGCGGCACTTCGAACACCAGCCGTCGCACGGAGAGCGTGTCATTTCGCTTGCGCGCCGTCAGCACGGCTTCGATGAAGTCCGGGAAGGCCTGGACGGGATCGAAGAGGCCAGGCGCTGCCTGAGCTGCGGCGTCTGCAATGACTGTGACCGTTGCGTGACTTACTGCCCGGACGGCGTTCTGCGTCGGGAAGGTAGTGAACTGGTCTTCGACTACGACTACTGCAAGGGATGCGGAGTCTGTGTCAGTGAGTGTTCGCGTGCCGTGATCTACATGAAGGCCAGCTAGGGGATCGCAGAGAAATACCAGATGAACATGCAACTCGTCACGGGAAATTACGCGGCAGGCCATTCGATGAGCCTTGCCGGCGAAGCCAACCGCAATGCGCGTGGATCGGTCTGCGGGATCTATCCGATAACGCCTCAGACCGAGATCGTCGAATACGTTGCACGCTTCCCGTTTACCCGAGGGCGGGTCATTCCCGTTGAAAGCGAGCACTCGGCGATGGGTGTCTGCATCGGGGCCTCGCTGAACGGGGCACGCGCCTTCACGGCGAGTTCCTCCAATGGGTTGGCCTACATGGCCGAAAACGTCATGGTGGCCGCTTTCTACCGGCTGCCGATCGTCATGGCCGCGGTGAACCGCACGCTGGGGCCGCCATGGAATATCTGGGCCGATCAGGGCGACAGCCTGATGTTCCGCGACTTCGCCTGGGTGCAGCTTTACTGTGACTCCAGTCAGGATGTAGCGGACACAGCCCTGCTGGCGTTTCGCCTGGCGGAGGACCCACGCGTGATGTTGCCGGCGATGGTGTGCATGGATGCCTTCATCGTCTCCCACACATCGATGGAGATCGATCTGGCCACCCAGGATCAGGTCGATGCATTTCTGCCGGAATGCGCGGTGCCGCATCGCATCGATCAAGAGCACCCTGTCACCGTAGGCGGCATGATCTACCCGCAGGACACACTGTCACAGCGCCTCGATCTGCACGAAGCCATGGCGCGGGTGCCGATGGTTCTCGAGGAGCACCGTCGGAGCTTCCGCGACGCCTTCGGCAGGGACGTCGCAGGCGCGCTGACTGCCTACCGGGTAAAGGACGCCGACCGCGTGTTCATTGCATCCGGGACGGTGTCGACCACACTTCGCGACGTCGTCGATGAATGGCGGGCGCGCGGCGAGAAGGTCGGCATGATCCGCATCAAGATGTTTCGGCCGTTTCCCGGCGAAGAGCTGGCGGAACTACTTGACGGCGTGCCTCGCATCGGTGTGCTCGACCGGAACTACAGCGCGGGCACGGGTGGAATTTTCTGGCAGGAAGTCCGGGCCTGTCTGCAGGGTCGCGGCGCTCCGTTGGTGCAGGGTTATCTGACCGGCGTGGGAGGCGGTGACGTGGTGCCCGAACTGGTAAACGAGGTAGTCTCGGACCTGACGGAGCGGGCCGAGGCGGGCGAGCCCGTGTGGAAGGGGGTCGAGGCATGAACACGGCGGTGCAGATCGACCAGGCGGCGGAATGCCTTCTGCGGCCCGGCAATACCAACTGCGGTGGTTGCGGAATGAGCACGGCGCTGACCATGCTCGGCCGCGCGTTGGCCGGTACCGAGTACAGCATGGTGATCCCGGCTTGCTGCGGCATCGTTACCGCGGGGGCGTTTCCCACCACCAGCTACAACGTCCCGGTGGTGGCTTCCACGTTTGCCTCATCCCCAGCCTTTGCCAGCGGCATCGCAGCCGTGAATGAACTCAACGGGGAGGCCCGCCGGGTAATCTGCTGGGCCGGGGACGGCGGCACCTACGATATCGGGATCGCAACCCTTTCCGCCGCCGCTGAGCGCAACGAAAACCTGATCTACATCTGCTACGACAACGAGATCTACGGTAACACCGGGGGGCAGCGCAGTTCGTCGACACCGACGGCCGCCCGAACGACGACCACACCTGCCGGAAAGAGTGAAAGCAAGAAGGAAATCGTCGAAATCATGGCTGCGCATCGCGTGCCCTATGCGGCGACGCTGTCCATCGCGCATCCGGATGACTTCCAGGCCAAGATCCACAAGGCGCTAGGCATACAGGGCTTTCGATTCTTTGTCGTGCATGCACCTTGCCCGACAGGCTGGAAAACAGAGCCCGCGGAATCGATAGAACTGGTTCGGCTCGCCGTGAACAGCGGGGTATTTCCGCTCTACGAGGTCTTTGACGGGGTCGATTACCGGATCAACGTCGAGCCCGACGGCACCGACCCGGGTGAATACTACCGACGGCAGAAACGGTTTGGCGGTCAGGAAACAGACGTGGACCGGCTCAGGATCCAGGTCGAACGGCGCCTGTCGCGCTTGCGGGCTTTGAGCGGATCGGGCAACGGCTGAGCCGGGAATCCGCGCGCTACTTCGTTGGGGGCACCAGGTCTCCGGCGTGGACGGTGCAGCCTTCCGGCCCCCCATCCGTGAGTTGCGCCCGTAGCTCCTCGTCCTTTTTGGCAAGGGCGTCGAATTGCTCCTGGTGTGCTTCCCGAACCTTCTTTTCGCAACCTTCTTCAGATTCCGACCATCCGGTCCTGGGGCATTCCGCGGCCAGCGCATCGGCCAGATTCTTCTCTGCGTCTTTCCAGCGTTCCGTGTTCTGTCGGATCTGCCGGCGCAGATCGCCCCTGGATGCCTCGCAGGAGCGGGCAACGCACCGGGCGTGCACCGGTGGTTCGATCGCGTAGTCCGCGCTGACGTAGAACTCCTGGAAGCGTTTGCGGAATTGCATTTCCGGAGGCCCGGGCTTGATCTGCAGATTTACCCGTGAGCGGGTCCCCGCTTCCAGGAGCCCGGATGGATTGAGTGATTCCAGGATTTCGTTCGTCCAGGGGTCGAGCCTTTCGATGCAAAGGTTCCAGTACACCGCTCCCGGGCACTGGTTGCGCAGCACGATGTCATACTCCTTGTAACGGTCTGTGACCTGGGGTTTGCCGTTTACCGCGTAACTCATGCAGGAAAGGTCAACGCCTGCCGCCTGTATCGTGGAGGCGCTGAGCAAAGCGGTCAGCCACAGCAGCCGGCGGCCAATGTAAGTCGGAATCTGGCGCATCTTGAAACTCCCTTGGATACGCAGACTATACCAGACCCATCGGTCTCCGGCGCCGCACTGAGGCTATCAGGCGGTACGCCGCATCGTCGGCTGCGGGCGGAAACTCGCCGGCACATCGGCCAGGCTGCCGACCACGTAGTCCGCCCCCAGCGACACCGCCGGCGCCCCGGTATAGCCGTCGGGCACCAGAATGACGGGCACCCCCGCCGCATGAGCCGCGCCCACGTCGGCGCTCGTATCGCCTACCAGAACCGCATTGGCCGGTTCCACTTGAAGCTCCGACAGACAGGTCTGCAGCGGCAACGGATGTGGCTTCTTCTCGGACGTCGAGTCGCCGCCGACCACCGAACCGAAAAAGCCGGCAATATCGAGCGCATGCAATATTTGCATGGTGACTTCGCGTGGCTTGTTGGTGCACAGGCCCTGACGAATGCCGCTGTCGTAGAAATGCTGCAGAACCTCACGGGCATGTGGCACAAGATGAGTGCGCCGGGTCGCCACGGCGGTGTACAGCGTCATGAACCGCGGCACCAAGGCATCGATGCGTCTTTTTGACAGCGTGACCCCCGAAGCCTCGAAGCCCCGCTCGATCAGCTTGCCCACGCCACCACCGATCATCGGCCGAACCTTTCGAACATGGTGGCCATGACGGCCGTTCTCATTGAGCAGGGCATTGAGCGCGGTCGCAAGGTCCGGGGCGGACTCGACCAGGGTGCCGTCGAGGTCCCAGACGATCGCCTGCGGATGCAGTTCGTCCATGGTCATTTCATGCTGCGATATCAAGGCGTTTCCTCCAGCCAGGGTAAATGCGGTCGGCGTCGCCCGGGAAGCTTTCGAAGGCCCGAGCGAATTGCCGGTGGTCCTGTGCAAATTGGAGCGGGTCCGCACCTTCCCGCCAGCATTGCTCAGCCTGCCGCAGGGAGATGGCGCCTGCAGCCGGTCCGTCCAGGTGACCGTAGCAGCCGCCGCCGGCGGTCAGGATCAGGTTGGAATGCCCCAGGTTCTGGAAAAAACCCGGCAGACGCAACGCGTTCATCCCGCCCGACACGATGGGTGTCGTAGGGCGCATCCCCTGCCATTCCTGGTGATAGAAGGGACCGTCGGCGCTGTCGCGTTCAATCATGTACGCGATTCCGGTATCACCTTTTTCTCCTTCCATCTTACCGTAACTCATGGTGCCCACATGAATTCCCGAGGCGCCCTGCAGCCGCGCCATTTTGGCCAGCACAAATGCCGTATAACCGCGCATGGTCTGTGGTGATGTGACGGCGCCGTGACCGGCCCGGTGGTAGTGCAGGTACTGGTTCGGGAAATGCCGTCGGGCCGTGGTTATGGCGGTGGGGCCGGCGACGTAGCCGTCCACCAGGAACGCCACGTGGTCGGCATTTTCCGCGAATGTCTCGAGGATGAACTCGCCGCGGGCGATCATCTCCCGATAGTCGTCGGCGGTGATATTCGCCGAGAACAGCTTCGGCTCACCTGTTTCGTCCTGGGCGCGGCGCATGGCGTCCGCAACCGCCTGAACGGTGTCTTTCAGCCGCGCAAACACCTGGTTGCCCTGCGGTTCGTCGTTCTTGATGAAATCGCCGCCCAGCCAGAAATCGTAGGCTGCCTTGGCAAAGGGTTGTGGGCGCAGGCCCAGCTTGGGTTTGATGATGGTGCCGACGATGAAACCGCCGTCTTTGACCGGCCGGCCGAGCACGCGCCAGAGGTCGCTGAGGTCGGTTGCCGGACCGTCGAACAGGCGCAGGAAATCGGGCGGCATCCAGAAGTCGTGCATCTTACCGTACTCGACGTCGCCCATACCCTGGTTGTTGCCGATCGTCAGGGTCAGGAACGAGGCCAGCATGGCACGGCCGTCGATGATGTTGCGGTCGAAGAGATCGGTGGGATAGGCGATTTTCGTGATCTCCTTCTCCTCGTCGATCTCGTACACTATTGCATCCACGCCGCGGGTGAAGTCGTCCGTGGTGGATACATTAACGTTGGTTCCGGTCGAGGATTCCGCGGCAAAGTGCGCAGCGGTTTCGAGGTAACCATGGCCTTCCTTGGGTTTCATGATGTAGGCGCACAGTACGTGTCGACCACCGGCCATCAGTTGTTCTTCGCTCAGGCTCAGGTCGGCGTATCGGTTGGATTGGTCCATTGAAGCTCTCCTTCAGGCGGTTGCCAGGATGGACTGCGCCGTGCGGCGGGATCCACCCGCCCGACGGCTGCGTTCCATCAGTTGCAGAATCATCGGTGTCAGGATCAGCTGCATGGCCACGTCCAGTTTGCCGCCGGGAATGACGATCGAATTGGCGCGTGACATGTAGCTGTCGTGAATCATTGAGATGAGATAGGGGAAATCGATGCCGCGAGGGTTGGCAAAGCGGATTACGACCATCGATTCGTCAGGGGTTGGAATCCAGCGGGCGACGAACGCGTTGGATGTGTCCACCGTGGGCACCCGCTGGAAGTTGATATCCGTTTCTGAAAATTGCGGGCAGATGTAGTCCAGGTAATCCGGCATGCGGCGCAGGATGGTGTCCTTGATGGCGTCGTGGGAGTAGCCGCGGTCCATCTTGTCGCGGTGGATTTTCTGGATCCACTCGAGGTTGACCACCGGCACGACTCCGATTTTCAGGTCGCAGTGCCGGGCCAGGTTCACGCGGTCGGTGACGACGGCCCCGTGCAAGCCCTCATAGAAAAGCAGTTCCGTATCTGCCGGAATGTCGGTCCACTCCGTGAAGGTGCCAGGGGGCGCCCCGTAACGCTTTTCTTCGGTCGCGTCGTGCACGTAGTGGCGCGTCTTGCCGGTGCCGGTTTCCCCGAACTCGCGGAACACGCCCTCGAGTTCGGCCAGCAGGTTCGCCTCGGGCCCGAAGTGGCTGAAATGGTGATTGCCGCGCCGGGCCTCTTCCTCCATTTTCAATTTCATCCCGGCTCGGTCGAAGGCGTGGAAGGCATCGCCCTCGATGTACGACGCCTTGATACCCTCGCGCCGGAAAATGCGTTCGAAAGTGCGTTTCACCGAGGTCGTGCCTGCGCCCGAAGAGCCGGTGACCGAGATGACGGGGTGTTTCACGGACATAGGGTGCTCCTTTCGCTCATCCGGTGCGGAAAAGCCCGCGGTTGCCGAACAGTTGCGATCGCTCGGGAAAAGAGTCGCCTTCGCGGTAGTAATGACACAGCAACTCGACTTCGTTATACGAGCCGAATATCAGCGGCGCCCGCTGGTGAACATCGTCAGGCTGCAGGTCGAGGATGCGCTCGTGCCCGGTCGTGGCCGCGCCACCAGCCTGTTCCACCAGCATCGCGATCGGGTTGCATTCATAAGTCACACGCAGGCGTCCACGCTGGTAGTCGGTGCGGCGGTCGCCGGGGTAGAGAAAAATGCCGCCGCTCATCATGATCCGGTGGCATTCCGCGACCAGGGAGGCAATCCAGCGCATGTTGTAGTTCCTGCCGTGGGGGCCTTCCGCACCTTTGAGGCAGTCATCGATGTAGGCCCGGATATGGCCGTCCCAGCGCCGGAAATTGGACGTGTTGATCGCGAACTCGTTCGTGTCCGCCGGAATCGTGACGTTCTCCCGGGTCAGGCAGAAGGCGCCGGTGTCGGGGTTGAGCGTGAAGAGTTGGGTGCCGGCCCCGACCGTCAGGGCCAGCGCGGTCCTCGGACCGTACATGACGTATCCCGCGGCCAATTGTTCTGAACCCCGCTTGGCGAAGCATTGTCGGCTGGGACTGCACCCGTCGCAGGTCATGGGGAACACCGAGAAAATCGTTCCTGCCGACATGTTGGTGTCGATGTTCGAAGAGCCGTCGAGCGGCTCGATGGCAACGCACAACGGCGCCGCCGCATCGAATCCCTCGGGCGTCTCGGCCAGTTCCGATGCCACGCAAGCGACGGGGGCTTTTCTGAGTTCGTCGATCAGGATGCTGTTGGCACGCTGGTTCAGTTCTGCCGGGAGGTCCTCGCCCGTATCCGAACCGGACTTCGAGGGGAGCGGGTCGGCCAGGGAACCCAGCGCGATGATCTCGGTAATGGCGATGCAGGACTCCGTGACCGCCGTCACCGTTTCCGCCACCGACTGGCGGAACGCGTCTTCACCGCTCCACTCGCTCAGGTGTTGGTGCAGTGTCTGGTGTGCTTCCACTGATGCGTTCCTCCCGGTGACGAGACTCCATGGCGCCAAGCTCGCCTGCTTCCGGCTTTTGGCGCTCTTGCCGTCTTCCTTTCAGTCTAGCCAGCCCCCCTTTGGGCCATAACATCCATCGGGAGGGGGGCGCGGGATTATTGGGGTGGGAAAAAAACTACCTGCATGGGCAGGTTCAGGAACGGAAGTACATTGCAATGGCCTGGCTACGGCTGTTGACGCCAAGCTTCTGGAAAAGGTTCCGGACGTGGAACTTGACGGTGTTCAGTGACACCCCCAGGTCGCGTGCTATCTGCTTGTTGGTACGACCTGAGGAGAGATCGGAAAGTACCTCGAGCTCACGACGCGTGAGGGTGGTGAGGGGGTTGTCGTACACGGCCCTGACATCGATGTAGGGGAAGACCATGCGGCCGGCTGCGACGCTGTCGATGGTTTCCAGCAATACCGATGGCTGTTCGCTCTTGGAGACGAAAGCGGCGCCACCGTGTGCCATGACCTGGGCTGGCACCATCCGGTTCTCGTCGCCCGTGTAAACGACGATTCTCGGAGGCTTCTCCAGAGCGTTCACGTGATCCAGGATGAAACGGCCGTCGCACGGCCCGATGACCCAGCCGATCACTCCGACGTCCACCGGTTCCCGGGCCACATTGCGCAGAAACTCCGCGCAGTCGGAAGCGACGTGGACGAGCACGAAGCGTCCGTCCTCCGACAGGAGTTGCTTCAAGGCGGCCTGCATCAGCGGATTCTTGTCCGCAACGCCGACTCGCACGGGCTTGCCTGGCTGGGAAGGGTGTTTCGCCATGGTTCAAGTGTATCGCTGCGTCCGTGGGAGGATCGTGACGCGCGTCATTGGTACTTCAGCTGCCAGGGTGATCCTGAATATAGGCCGGGTAGAAGATGGCGAGCAGACTGACGGTCAGCGTCAATGCGGCGACGGCCACGACCAACGCGTAGTTGGAGTCGCCCAACAGTGCCGCGGCCAGAACCGGGCCGGAGGCCAGGCCCATTTTGGAAGCGAAGCCGCCCAGCGCTGCCATCTGGCCGGTGGTGTCGAAACGGGACATCAGGCCCAGCAAATAGGCGATCGCATAGGCCCAGGTGATCCCGACCAGGCAATTGGCGGTTACCCATACCCAGGGCACGCTGCTGTAAAGGAGTGCCCAGGTGCCGATCACCGTGAGGAGGATCCCGGCCAAAAGGGATTTCAGGTAACCGAAGCGGTCCGAAACCACCACCACGAGGCCGGCGCCAACAAGCCCCAGCCAGGCCGCGATGCCCAGAGTCCCCGAGATAAATGGCAGTCCCAGACCGTAATGCTCGCCGAGCCCGATGATGTACGCGTACAGGCCCATGTTGGCAGCCTGGAACAGGAATATGGAGACCAGCGTGAAGCCCAGGGGCAGGCGACGAACACCGCGGTGGGCGGCAGCCCGCGCGCGCCGGGTTTCCTCGTCGACTTCATACGGCGGGAGGAAGGGAAGCATCGCCAGGGTGACCAGGCTGAACGCGATCAGCGAGGCGAACAGCACCGCTGTGCCGAAGGTGGGGACCAGCCGGGGTATGACCATTACCCCCAGCCCGCCCAGCCCGAACTGTACGAACAGCAGCATGCCGAAGCTGCGGTCCGGTTGCTCGGTGCGCGCCATGACCGAGAACCCTGTGCCGACGAGCATGCCCCCGACAAAGCCATGGAAAAAACGAATGGCAATCAAGGCGGTGGGATTGGCGACCAGCATCGAGGCGAGATCCACGACGATGAGACCGAGCAGCAACATGATCGAAGCCGGCTTCCACCGGATGCGACGCACCACCAATACGATCAGAAGTGCGCCGAAGGCCGCACCGTACATGTTCGCCGACGCGACGGCGCCGGCCTGTTGGTTGGTGAAGTGCAGCGCTTCGATGAGTCCGCTGACAATCGCCGGCATGATGTTCACGTAGAAAAGTCCCGCGGTCGCCAGGAAGGCCAGAAATACCCGGGCAGCGAGGCCGTTGGGCGAGACAGATGGAAGGTCAGTCAGCAGAGTCATGGTCATTCACACAAGGGGCGAATCCGGTTCGCGGCAATGGCAGCCCGCAGCCAACTGAATCGGCCACGATCGCTGAATACATAGAAAACGGACCGGTTGGGCAGAAGCGCAACGGAGATGCCGCCGTAACCGGACATGAAAGGTATCCACAGAGGCTGGGTGCAGGCCCCGTCAAGATCGGTGCGATACGCCCAGAATCCGTTGTTGTAGCGCAGGTCGGGCTTGCCCGCGGTGATGCCGGGGTCGGAAGGCTCCCTCTGAAGCGCCGCGGCCAGTTCTTTCGGGTCCAGTACCTGGCGACCGTTGACGACCCCCGTGCCCTCGGTCAGGAACAACCCGAGGCGAGCAACGTCGTCTGCGTGCACGGTGAGCCCGTAACCGGTGAATGGCTGGGAGACCGCATCGTAGGTGCGTCGCGTACTGTACATGACGGGACTGAGCGCCAGCGGGCGCAAAAGCCTGGCAACCAGCACGTCGCTGTAAATGTCGCGCGCGGGAACCCCGTCCGCGACCGCTTGCTGCCGCAACCAGGCGTTCATGAGCGTGCCGGCGATGTAGGTGTCGGAAGTATGGTAAGCGAACGAGGTCCCCGGTGCGGATTTGCGCGGGAACAATGTGCAGGCAGTGCCGATTTTCGCAGCATGCGTGTCCGCGCCCATGAACGGTGTTTCGTAGGAGGCGAACTCGTCCACGTCCGCCTCTAGGCTCTCGTAGTTGCCCGAACTCATGTCCAGCAGGTGGCGCAGGGTCACTCCCTGCCATCGTGCGCTCCTGCACTCCGGCACCCACTGCACGACCGGTTCATTACCCACGCCCGGCGATTCCTGCTCGAGAATCATCCACGAAAGGCCCGCGAAGATCGACTTGGCCAGCGAATAGGAGGGAAGGTCCAGCACTTCGCAAAAAGGATACGGACCGTATCGGGTGCGGCAGGGTCCGCGGTAGTCAACTCCGTCGATGGCGAATCCCACTGCGCTGACTTCTTCAGGGGGAAACCAGTCGAAGTCTTTCGGATCGGTTCCCGGGAAATCGGTGGCGAGTGCCGCCAGTGGACGGACGGGCAGGCGGGCGGCCTGTTCATGGCGGAAGGCGTCGACTGCTGCGGATGCTTGGGCGATTTCGTGAGGCGTGTATCGCAGGGCCGCGACGCCCCACAGGTCAATCTGCAGATACATGCAGGTTTCACTGCCGATCTGCCAGGCGGCGCGTGAAACGGAGCCGTCCGGTCGATACAGGAAGGTCAGCAGGCCGTTGTGCGTGCAGTTGGCATTGCGTTCCTCGAGCGTGAAGGGCAGGGCGGCCCGGGACCAGTCGCCGTCAACCGCGTCCCGCCATGTCATCCCGGGCTCGAGGATGAATTCCCAGTAGGGATGCGCCGCAGGCTGCGGGCCGCGGCGCATTGGGATCAGGTGACGACCATCCTGCACCAGGTCAAACCGGAAACGCGGCAGCTCGTCGATGCGAAGCGTGGCGTCCTGGAGATAGCCGAAACGATCCTCGATGGCCTTGAGCCGGCCGCGCACGCCGGACTCGCCGTCGGCCGGGAGCAGCTCGAGCGTGCCCTCGAAGCGTTGTCCGGCACCAGTGTCGGACGGGGCGTAAGCTGCGGTCGGAATCGGTGCTTCCAGTGCCGCGGTGCCCAACAGGAAATCGGCCGTCAGCTGGGTTCGGACCTGCTCGTTGCTAGCGGATTTCGGTTGCGCGCCGGCTTCGACCTGACCGGCGAAGCAGAGCGCCAGAGTTGCCGCTGCCAGCAGGCGCGGCGACGGTTGCCGCCTAGCTCGCATCGACGTCCACACCGCGCTCCCGGAGTTTCGCTGCGAGGGGGGCGAGTTGGGTCGAGTAGTGGCGCCACATGCCGACGGAACTGCTGTAGATGGGTTGTCGTACCTGGGCGGCGCTGGCGGTGGCAGCCGCACCACTTCTTCGGTGGAACTGCAGGCAGCCCGCTTCCCAGTCCAGCCCGAGGTACTCGAGCATGCGACGCGTTTCGCCTTCCGGGTCTGCGATGACACGTTCATAGTCGACATCGAGAAAGCGCTCCGGGATCGTCTGGCGCCAATGCTCCATCAACCGATGATACGCGAGGTAGTAGCGTCCGACCTCCTGCAGGCTGTAGGAGAACGGATAGCCCGCGCGAAACATGGTTTTGTACATGGCGTAACAGCTGTCCAGGGGATGACGCCGCATGTGGATCACGTGGGCTCCCGGCAGAGCAAGATGGATCAGGCCCAGGTACAGGAAATTCAGCGGCGTCTTGTCAATGAGCCGTGGTGCTGGATTGCCGAAACCTTCGATTGCCTGACAGTATCTGCGTCCCAACTCGGCAAAATCGATCCGCGTCGAGCGACGAATCAGGCTGCTCCTGGAGAATGCCGTGGCCGGCGCCGCGCTATCGGGATCGCCGTCGGCGAGGTCCATGACCGCCAGTGGCAGACTGCTGTGCTCGCCCAGGCTGTCCACCTGACTGTGCGAGCTGAGGATGCGGTCCACCAGCGTGGTGCCGCTGCGCGGTAGCCCCAGGATGAATACGGGACGATTCGACGGGAAGCCCGCGGTCGAGCCAAGCAGGTCACGATCGAAGCGCCTGGCGATCTCCGCCATGACCGTCTCGTCCTGCGCGATGTCGTACTGCATTCCCAGTCGTCGCCGGTGTGCGCCTTCCTGCAGAAACCTGAACGCCTCGTCGTAGTGCCGGAGGTCCTCCAGTTCGCGGGCCAGCGCGAAGCAGATCTGGATGCGCCCCGGGTCATCCGCGGCCAGCTGTTTCAACAGAGCCTTGAGTTCTGCAACGTGGTTGTCGTCACCCGTTCGCTTGCGCAGGATCGAACGGTTCAGCCAGGCCGCGCCGTCCCGTGGGTTGATTTCTATGACCCGGGTGAACAACTGCTCGGCCTCGTCGATCCGGCCGAACGCGGTTCGCGAGGTGGCCAGGTTATAGAGCAAATCGGGGTTCGAAGGATCGAGATCGACTGCGCGTTCGTAGCAACGCGCCGCTTTCTCGTGTTGTCCGCTGTGCAGAAACATGCCAGCGACTTCCTGCAGCGCAAGGGGGTCGTCAGCGGCGGCCTTCTCTGCTTCATGAAGTGCCCGGATGGCGCCGGCGACGTCTCCTTCGAGGAGGCATCGCCGGGCCGTTTCCAGAAACTTTCCTGCTGAATCGCTCAGTGTTCTCGGGCTCAGAAATCCCAGGTGACAGAGACACCCACGGTGCGCGGTCGGGCAATGATGCTCTTGGCGCCGTTGCCATAGTAACCCTGACTGGGCTCCGTGCCCATGTACTCTTCCTTGAACACACCGACCACACCCTCTTCGTTGAACATGTTCTTCACGAACAGGCCGACCGTCCAGTCGCCCACCACGACGTTGCTGTTGAAGCCCCAAAGGCTGAAGCCGTCCATGGTGGTGGAGAAGTAGGCGCTGGTGTCGCTGATGGAGTTCTTGGTGTCGCTCTGGTAGTAGCCGGTCAGCCGGTTGACCCATTGGATGCCGTTGTCGAACACGAAGTCGTACTCCAGGGTCATGTTCGCCGTGTTTTCGGCCAGACCGGGCAACTTGGTGCCCGCCGGCGCGACGATGTATACATCGTCGGCGGACCACATCGTGTCATCCAGTTCGCCCTTGGTGTAGGCGTAACCGAGGTTGAGACGCCAGCCGTCGCCGAAACTCACGTCGTACTCGATTTCCACCCCTTTGGTCGTAGCGCTGCTGCCGTTCTGTGCGGCGTAGAAGGCCCAATTGGTAGTGGAGGTGTTCAGCTGAATGTCTTGCCAGTCGACGTAAAACAGCGAGACGTTGTAGAAACTGCTGTTCCAGTTGCCCTTGATACCCAGCTCGTAGTTGGTCGTCGTGTCCGGGCCATAGCGCAGCCAGGCCGCGCTTTCCGCGAAGGTTCCCGAAAGCGGGACCGCGTTAGTGCCGCCGCGGCGGAAGCCCTCGGACCGGGTCGCGTAGAGCATCGCATCGTCATTGATATCCCAGGAAGCATTGACCTTGAAAAGGGTGTCCGAATCGCTGCCGTCCAGCTGCACCTGCTCGTCGATGTGGAAGGACTCGTACAGGCCGACACCCATGAAGGTGTCGTTGGTGTAATCGAGGTCGAAGTAGCGGAATCCGCCGGTCAGCCGGAAGGTGTCGGTGACGTTCCAGGTCAACTCACCGAAAAGGGCCTTGTCCTTGAAATTTTCCTTGCGGTCGTAGCGGAAATCGTCGTCCCCCAGCACGCAGCAGCCCCAGGAAGTCCAGGCCCAGTTGTAGAAGTTGCGCAGGTAATTGACTTGATGGGAACGCGTATCCTGGTCGCGGTAGAACGCCCCCACGATCCAGTCGAACAGTCCTTCGGTGTTGGACACCAGGCGGAATTCCTGAATGAAGGCCTCGTCGGAGTAGGATCGTGTTGCCGAATGCATCGGGCGGGGATAGTTGTAGTAGTAGTCGACCAGCCATCCCTGTTTCGCCGAGAAGCCGGTGTTCTCGCTGATGCTGTCGCCGGAGTGATCGTAGGTCGACGTGCTGCTGGTCAGCGTGGCGAAGCCGAAGTCGTAGCTCATCTCGAGTGCGTAGATGTCGATCTCCCGGGACGAGGGCTCGCGTTGCACGGAGCCGGTCTCGTAGCGTCCGTACGGATCGCCCCAGCCGTCCACACCCTGCGTAGGCATCATGCGGCCGCCAATATCGTCTTCCTGGTGGGACCAGGTCAGTTGCAGATCGAACGCATCATTGGGCTCCCACAGCAGCGCGCCGCGGGCGAATTTGATATCCACGGTATCGACGTCCTTCAACCGCTCGTACACGGCGGTGTCGTCCAGGATGCCCTGCGGCGCCAGCGGGTTGCCGTTATCGTCCAGCACGTAAGCATTGGGGAGGTCGAAAATACCCGCGTAGTCCACCTTGCCGGCGACGATACGGGCTGCGGCGGTTTCGCCGAGCGGAATGTTCACGATGACGTCCGCGTCCCAGTTCACCCCACCGGAGCCTGAGGTCTGGCTCATCGAGGCCTCCGCGCGCCCCTCGAAGCTACCCAGGACCGGTCGCCGCGTGATGTAGCGAACCGTGCCGCCGAGCGAGCCGGATCCGTACAGCGTGCCCTGGGGGCCACGCAGCACCTCGACGCGCTCGATGTCCTTGAGCAGCAGGTTTGCATATACCGGGGTGTCGTTTATGTAAGTGGAGACAGGCGGCACCGCGGACAGGGCGACATCCATGTTGATGCTGCTGTCAATCGCCAGGCCGCGGATTCGAATCGCGTTGACGTTGCCGGAATTCCGGGCGCCCCAGTCGATCATGTTAGCGCCCGGTACGCCCTGCAGGAGTTCGCCGGTGGAAAGCACTTTGCCACTGTCGATGAAGTCTCCGCTGACCGCGGAGATGTTGTACGGAATCTCCGCGATCGTCTGCTCGCGCCGGGTCGCCGTGACGATGACCTCCTCCATGGTGGAGGCCTCCGCCGCTTCGCCCGCCGGCTCCTGCGCCATCAGCGTGGACTGGCCCGTAGCCAGCAGGGCGGCCGCAATCGTGGCGGATAATGCGTTTCTCCTCAGTTGTATGGTCCGTGTGCGTGCTCTACTTTGCATGTTGTGCTCCTCTTTCAGTCCCCTGCCGTTATGTCTGTACGCTGAATCTTCCCCGAACGCTCCGGAGACGATACTGCATTCCCCGAAGCTGGCCGTAGAGCCAGTTGCCGGGTGTCTGATGGACCAGTTTGTTTTTCCCCCTCTATTTGTCCTTCGCCGGGAAGACGGATACCGCTGCCTTCGTACCCAGTTCTTCGCGCCCGGGCACGGCCAGTGCACCGAGTTGACCGAACGCGCCCGGATCGGCCTGGGCGTTCTCATAGGGTGGAAACCGGACACGGTGGTCCCGGAAGCATTTGAGTGTTTGGCACAGGCCCTTCAGGCCACGTTCCCGCACCCGGCGCACGTGCTCGAAATCGATCTCCACGGTAATGACTTCCCGGCCGGCCCCGGCCTGGTGGATCACCTGGCCTTCAGGCCCGACGAAGATGCTCTGGCCGACCGCCAGGCGGCCGGCGGAATTCAGGTTCAGGAAGTAGACCTGGTTGGTCGCGGCGTTGCTGCGAGCGATGGCGAGTTCGACTTCGCGGTCCACGGTATTGGTCAGACTGGGACATATGATCGCCTCGGCGCCCATCCAGGTCAGTGTGCGAATCGTTTCCGGGAACCACATGTCGTAGCAGATGACCAAACCGATGCGGCCCGCGCCCGGAATGTCGAAGACGACGAAGCGATCGCCGCCGCTTACGCCTTTTTCGTAGGGCAGAAACGGATACTGCTTGCGGTAGCGTGCCACCACTTCACCGTCGGGGCTGATGACCGACGCCGTATTGAAGACACGGTCGCCCCGGCGTTCGAAAAGACTGCCCGGGATTAGCCACAGCCCGTTCTCCCGGGCGGCGTCCCGAAAACAGGTTTCAACTTCCCCGGGCAGCCCGACGGCCAGGTCGGTACTCGGGCCGAAGGTGCAGAGCTCCGGGAGCACCACCATCTGGACCCATGGGAAACGTCGTGCAACCTGCGCGATCTCTTTCTCGAGCAGAGAGAGATTGTCCTCGACGCCGAGTTCCAGTTGTAGTGCTGCCAGGGCGAGATGTGCCATCCGGTCCTCCATTAGAGGGAGTTACTGTCAAGGCTCCCGGTGTGATGCGGTCGGCACGCCTTCAGCGTACCTGGATGGGAAGAGAGTAGCGGACCCGGATCGAGGCCCATAGAACCAGTTGGCGTGCGAAGATGGGGCCAGTCAATCGGGACGGTCATGCAGCAGCGCCGAATCGACCAGGCGCCCGTCTGTGCCGTAGATGCGCAGTTGCTGGCCATGGAGGGCGATGTAGTAGCGGCCGGGTTCCCCGTAGGCCCATTGCTGCCATTGCCGGCACCACAGATCATCTTCGAGCCACCAGCGGCCTTCGTCACGCTCCTCGTTGGCGTGGCCGGCCAGGCCGGTCAGATGCCCGTCGGGATGGAGTTCGAAGGTCGCCGGGTCGCCGTAGACCGTGCGATAGGTCCAGGTCGATCCGCTGAGGGTCTCGCGCAGCTTTTCCCCGCGTAGCAACGCAGGGTCGTTTTCGTCGAGGTATTCGACCACGCCACTGGCCAGTTCCAGTGTCAGGTCGCGCAGTTGCAGGACACCTTCCCGGATCCGGTCGGCTGGGATACTGGTAACGCCGAGCCGGAAGCAGTTCCGCGATGACCGACTGCCTGCGTAATAATGCGTGTCGGGCTCGATCAGGATACCGCGCTTGGCCGCCTCGCGGGCGAGCTTTTCGACGTCGACGGGGTCGGGACAACGAACCCAGAATACCGAGCCACCCTGGTTCGGCATGGTCTCGAAGTTTCCCCTGTAGTAATGATTCAGGGCATCACGCAACGCGGTCCAGCGGCGGCTGATTTCCTGGTGCATCCGCGCCATGAATGCATCGTAGTGTCCCAACGAAAGGAACAGCGCAGCCGTCCGCTGGTTGAGCAGGGACGGTCTGCCGATCACCAACTGGCGGAGACGGCGGGCTTCACGGATGAGTTGCGGCGCCGCGACAATAAAACCGATTCGCAGGCCTGGCGCCAGCACCTTCGGCAGCGCCGAGAGATACACCACGCGACCGTCGGTATCCATCCCGCGCAAGGCGGGGTGTGGCTGGCCCAGGAAGTTGCTCTCGTGCTCGAAATCGTCTTCGATGATCAGTTGATCGAGTTCGTGGGCCTTCTTAAGCAGCGCCTTGCGCCGCTGCGTGGCCATCGTGCAGCCCGTTGGCACCTGGTGGCTGGGCGTCACGTAAAGCACCTGTGCATCGTCCAGGCGGCTGCTGATCACCATGCCGTTTTCGTCCACCGGTTGGTGCAGCACCTGTGCACGGCGCAGCGCCAGCAGTTGGCGCACGCGCGGGTTGCCCGGTTCCTCGATCGCAACCCGAACCGAGTCGTCCGCAAGCAGCTGGGTAAGCAGAAACAGTGCGTTCTGCTCCCCCAGGGTGATCAGTATCTGCTCGGGGGTGGCGATGATCCCGCGCCGCGGCAGGACCTTGCTGCGTATCCCTTCGATAAGCTCGGGATCGTCGGCGTCGCCCTCGGTTACCGTGCCATCCGTGACAATTCGGGCGCCGAGGGCTAGCCGGCTCGCCTCCCGCCACTGCGCCGTGGGGTAGAGAGAAGCGTCGAAATGGCCGTCAATGAACGGGAAAGGATAGCGTTGCCAGTCGCCTGGCCACTGGAAGCGCGGCCGCTGGCCTGTCTCGCTCCGTATGCGGCCGCGCCAGTTTTCGTCCACAGGCGCGGCCGCGTCGGCGTTGCCGTACAGACCCACGCGGCCTTCCAACAACCCATGGCTGACGAAGATGCCGCTACGCTCGCGACTTTCAAGCAGTCCTTCCTCGATCAGCTGTTCATAGGCGAGAACCACCGTATTTCGCGCCACGCCCAACTGGTCCGCGAGACGTCGCGATGAGGGCAGTCGCGTGCCTGGCGGGAAAGCGCCGGAGACGATGCCATCCACCAGGCTTTGCCGTATCTGATCCTGCAGGCTCAGCCCGCTGTCGGGGTCCAGCCAGAACAGAGCCCCGGACATCATCCCCGCTTCATGATGCGGCTCTTTTGACGTTCCCAGTCGCGATCCTTCTGCGAGCGCCGCTTATCATGCTCCCGTTTGCCTTTGGCCAGGCCGATTTCGACTTTGACCTTGCCGCGCAACCAGTACATCGCGGTCGGCACCGCCGTAAAGCCCTTGCGGTCCACGGCGCCGATCAGGTGGTCGATCTCGCGCCGGTGCAGCAGCAGTTTCCGGGTACGGGTCGGATCCGGCGTGATGTGGGTGGAAACGGTAGGCAGGGGATTGATCAGGCAACCAAACAGCCAGGCCTCGTTGTCTTTGAGCAACACGTAGCTGTCCGCGAACTGGACCCGCCCCTCGCGGAGCGCCTTGACCTCCCAGCCTTCGAGCGCGAGGCCCGCTTCCAGGCGCTCTTCGACATGATACTCGAAGCGTGCGCGCTTGTTGACGGCGATGGTTTTCTGTCCTGACATGTTCCGGTTGCGAAAGTGAAATGGATGGTCGGCGGGCTACTGGCCCGTCCAGGCGCGTATTCTACGTGCTCGCGATGGGTGCGTGCTATGCTTGCCGGGCCGCAGGCCGTTCAACCGATACCGTTTTTCATATGGAAGTCATCAGATCCGCGCTCGTTCTGCATCCGGCCATGGACATGTTTCGCCTGGTTCAGGACGTACCCGCTTACCCCGAGTTCCTCAGTTGGTGTCTGAGGTCCGAAGTACTCGAGCAGACGCCAGAGCATCAGGTGGCGACGCTGGTGGTCCGTGTCAGCGGAATCACGCAGTCCTTCACGACCCATAATCGCTTCGTGCCCGGCGAGCGGTTGACCCTGTCCCTGGTCGAGGGCCCGTTTCAGCGTCTGTCCGGCGAGTGGCTGTTCGAGCCGCTCGGTGATACCGGGAGCAAAGTCTCCCTGTCCCTGAGCTTCGATTTCTCCAACAAGATGCTTTCGTCGACCTTTCGCCGCGGTTTCGCGCACATCGCCGACCGCCTGGTCGGGGAATTCAGCAAGCGGGCCGACGCGGTTTATGGAGCCTGAGGCGCCCGACCGGATCCGGGTCGAAGTCGTTTACGCGACGCCGGGCCGCCAGGAACTGGTGGAACTTCGGGTGCCGGCCGGCTCTACCGTGGCTGATGCCATCGAGCTCTCGGGCATGAAAGAGAGATTCGATGGTCTGGTAGTGGACGAAAGCGCGGTGGGCATCTTCAGCCGCAAGGTGCCGATGGATCACGTTCTCGAGGCGGGAGACCGGGTGGAAATTTATCGGCCGCTGATCGCAGATCCCCGTGAGGCGCGCCGCCGCCGGGCGAACCGTGAAGGCTCGGCGAAGCGGAACGGCTAGACCGGGAATCAGCCGTCGATGTCTGGGCTGCTGGGACCGTCTTTCGGCGTCTGGTCGAGCACGTCCGGCCGGTACTCCCGATCCTCGGAGTTGCGTTCATCAATGGTGTCTATGTCCGGTTTCTTGCTGAGCACTTCCTCTTCGGCGGATTCCACTGCTGCCTTGTGTGGATCGGCGTCGGTATCCTGCTTCTGGGGCTTCTTGACGAACGAAGCCACCTCGCCGGAGCCGCTGCCTGAGGAAGAGCCGCTCAGGTTGTTCTGTTGTCCGATGATTTCGGCCAGTACACCGTCCTCGAAGCGCAACGTTACTGTGCGCTGGACCATTTCGCCGCCGCGCCGGCTGAACGTCTGCACGTAGTCCCAGCGATCCTGGTGGAAAGGGTCCTTGATCGACGGAGTTCCAAGCACGAACAGGACCTGCCGCTGGTTCATGCCGATGTACAGCTCGTCGAGGTCGTCCTGCTCGAGCGCGTTGCCCTGCTGGATATTCTGCTTGTAGATCAGGCCGCAGCCACCACACAGCAGCGCGCTCATCGCGAGGGATAAAAGGATGCGATTGGTCATTACAGTAAGGGACGAAACCTTTACGCGGTGAGGAAACCGTGAATAATACAGTAAACCGCCGGCCGCCAGTAGTGCGTGGCCCCTCGTGACCGGGAACAGAACACATTAGCGGAGAGCGACGTGGAACCCAGAAATCTCAAGCAGGCCGGCCTGAAGGTCACCCATCCGCGCAAACGCATTCTCGAGATTCTCGAGACAGACCCCGCCAGCCACCTCACGGCCGACGACATCTATCGGCGTCTGGTGGAATCGGGCGAGGAAATCGGGCTGGCGACGGTCTACCGCGTGCTCAACCAGTTCGAGTCCGCCGGCCTGGTTGTAAAGCACAACTTCGAGAGCGGCCAGGCCTCGTACGAGCTGGACTCCGGTGAACACCACGATCACATGGTTTGCGTGGAGACCGGAAGGGTCATCGAGTTCGTCAGCGAGGAAATCGAAGCAGCACAGCGGAAGATCGCCGAGGCCCACGGGTACGACATCGAGGACCATAGCCTGGTCATCTACGTGCGGCCAATAAAGAAAAAGCGGTCCCGCTAGGACCCGGCCGCAGTTCCCGAACCGGATCCGCGCGGATCGGCGCCGGTCGCAAGGAGTTCCGCCGCGTGCGCGCGGCTCTGCGCTGAAACCCTGCCGCCCAGCATCCGGGCGATCTCGTCCACCCGTTCCTGCTCCGTGAGCAAAGACGTCTCCACCCGGGTCAGACCGTCTGCGGCGGCCTTCCTGACGCTGACCTGCTGGTCGGCGAAAGCCGCGACTTGCGCCAAGTGGGTCACGCACAGCGCCTGACCGTTTTCGGCCAGCTTGCTGATCAGCGCCCCTACCGCGTTCGCCGTCTCTCCGCCGATGCCCGCGTCCACTTCATCGAAAATCTGCGTTGCCGCCGCCGTACTCGAGCGGGCGGCCACCTTTACCGCGAGGCTGATGCGGGACAATTCGCCTCCCGAGGCAATCTTCTTCAGCGGGCCGGGCTCCATGCCCGGATTGGCACTGACCAGCAGTTCAATGCGGTCACTGCCCCGCGCGGAAGGCTTTTTTCCGGGTTCCGGGGTGACGCCAAACAGGAAGCGGCCGTCGGGCATGCCTAGTTGAGCCATCAGGCCCGTTACCGTGTCCGAAAGCTCCCGAGCCCGAGCGCGGCGGGCGGTGTGCACATCAGCTGCCGCTGCGTCATAGGCTGCGCGCGCGTTCTTCAGGTCCCGCTCGACGCTGGCCAGCCGCTGTTCCTGGGAGTCCGCGCGGTCCAGGCGGTCCCTGAGTCGCTCCAGCGTCTCCGCCAGTTGCTCGGGCTCCACGCGGTGTTTACGCGCGAGGTCGTACTGCACGCCCAGGCGTCGCTCCATTTCGTCCAGCCGCTCCGGGCTCAGGTCCAGACGCGACACGGCATTCTGCAGACCGGCCAGGGCCTCGTCGCAGTTGATGGCGGCCTCCCTCAGCAGGCCGACCGCCTCGGTGACCTCCGGGTCGATTTCCGCGTGGGACTGCAGGCTTTCGGCCGCCTTGTGCAGCGCTCCGGCGCCCCCGCGGTGCGACTCGAGACCCTCGATCACGGTTTCCAGTGCGGCCAGGGTTTCGCCGCCGCGGGCCAGTGCGCGGAACCCGGATTCAAGCTCACGAAATGCCTCCGGCGTCATCACCGCTTCTTCCAGTTCGCTCAACTGGTATTTCAGGAGGTCGAGATCGCCGGGGCTCATTGGCTGTTCCTCAAGCAGCGACTTGCGTTCGAGATCCAGGGAAAGCCAGCGCTGGTACGCCGCATCGAGCGCCGCGAGAGACTCGTTATACTGGCCGCCGGCATCGAGTAACCGGAATTGCTCTTCGCTCTGCACCAGTCGTATGTGCTCGTTCTGACCATGAATCTCGACCAGGAGGTCGCCCAGACTACCAAGCTGCTGCAGGGTGACGGCGCGACCGTTGATCCAGGCCCGCGAGCGTCCCTCCGCGCTGATGAGACGACGCAGAAGGCAGGCATCACCATCGTCCAATTCGGCATCGCACAACCAGTCGAGTGCAGGGCTGTCTTCAGCCAGTTCGAACCCGGCACTCAATTCAGCCTGCACCGCGCCCTGGCGAATGGCCCCGGTGTCCGCCCTGGCGCCACAGAGCAGGCCCAGCGCCCCTACCAGGATGGACTTGCCGGCGCCCGTTTCGCCCGAAATGCAGGTGAAACCTGGCGCGATGTCGAGGTCGAGCCGGTCGATAATGGCGTAATCGCGGATTTGCAGGAAGCGAAGCATGAAAAGGCTCAGTCCGAACCGGGCTTCAAGCTAGCATGGGGCGTGGGCCGGAGCAATCCGTCGGCTGCCGGAAATGTGCTTGAATCGTGGGGTCAAAACCCCATATAGCCCGTGAACCAGATGGGTGAAGGCTGCGGCCGGCGAAGCAACGGCGGGGCCAAGGAGACGAACAAACGTGATAGACGGAAACCGGAAACCCGGCGAGGACGTGGTGGGGGTCGAGCCCTCCGCGGCGGAACCCGGCCCCCTGGAAGAGGATGGGGCGTCGGACGTGAATGCCGGGAGCGAGGACGAAATTTCGGAACTGAAAGCCGCGCTCGCCGAAGCGGAACAGGAACTGGCGCGTCATCGCGACGCGATGCTGCGTATCCAGGCGGAAGCCGAGAACGTGCGCAAGCGCATGGCCCGCGACCTGGACAAATCTCGCCGCTTCGCGCTGGAAGGCGTCATGAAGGATCTGCTGCAGGTCCGCGACAGCCTGGAGCGGGGGCTGTCGATGTCTGGCGAGGCCGTATCGGTCGCAAGCCTGAGGGAAGGACAGGAGCTCACGCTGAAAATGCTCGGCAAGGTCCTGGAGGACCATGGGCTGGTGGAAATCGACCCGGCAGGTCAGCCTTTCGATCCGGAGTTCCACGAAGCCATGACCGTGATTCCATCGCCCGACGTCGATGAAAACACGGTGATCGAAGTGCTGCAAAAAGGATACCGGCTTCACGACCGCCTGATCCGCCCGGCACGGGTCGTGGTTTCCCGCAAGCCCTGAACCGGGGCGCGCAAATCCATTGAAAAGAGCGGTCTGAACCCCATCTCAGGAACATCAGATTCTCAGTTTTTCGGAGTAACGACACATGGGCAAAATCATAGGCATTGACCTGGGCACCACCAACTCCTGCGTGGCAGTGATGGAAGGCGGTCAGCCCAAGGTGATCGAGAACGCGGAGGGTGATCGCACCACGCCGTCGATCGTCGCCTTTACCAAGGATGACGAGGTGCTGGTGGGGCAGCCGGCCAAGCGGCAGGCGGTCACCAACCCAAACAATACATTGTTCGCAGTAAAACGGCTGATTGGCCGCAAGTACAACGAGGACGTGGTCCAGAAGGACCGCGACCTGGTTCCGTACAAGATCGTCGAGGCCAACAACGGTGACGCCTGGGTGGAAGGCGGAGGCAAGAAGATGGCGCCTCCGGAAGTGTCCGCCCGCGTGCTGATGAAGATGAAGAAGACCGCGGAAGACTACCTCGGCGAGGCAGTCACCGAAGCGGTGATCACCGTGCCCGCCTACTTCAATGACTCACAGCGCCAGGCAACCAAGGACGCCGGCAAGATCGCCGGCCTGACGGTCAAGCGCATCATCAACGAGCCCACGGCTGCGGCGTTGGCCTACGGTATGGACAAGAAAACAGGCGATCGCAAGATCGCCGTGTACGACCTGGGCGGCGGCACCTTCGACATCTCGATCATCGAGATCGCCGAGGTCGACGGCGAGCACCAATTCGAGGTTTTGGCCACCAACGGCGACACGTTCCTGGGTGGTGAGGATTTCGACAAGCGCGTGATCGACTACCTGGTCGAAGTGTTCAAGAAGGAACAGGGCTTCGACCTGCGCAACGACCCGCTGGCGCTGCAGCGGCTCAAGGAGGCCGCCGAGCGCGCGAAGATCGAGCTGTCCTCGGGCCAACAGACCGAAGTCAACCTGCCGTACATCACGGCCGATTCCAGCGGGCCGAAGCACCTCAACATCAAGCTGACGCGGGCCAAGCTCGAGTCGCTGGTCGATGACCTCGTCAAGAAGACCATCGGTCCGTGCCGCACTGCGCTGGACGATGCGGGCCTCAAGGTCAGCGACATCAACGACGTGATCCTGGTGGGCGGCCAGACACGCATGCCCAAGGTGCAGGAAGCCGTGGCGGAATTCTTCGGCCGCGAGCCGCGCAAGGACGTAAACCCGGACGAGGCCGTGGCGGTTGGCGCGGCGATCCAGGGTGGCGTGCTGGCCGGCGACGTCAAAGACGTCCTGTTGCTGGACGTTACCCCGTTGTCACTGGGCATCGAGACCCTTGGCGGCGTGATGACCAAGCTGATCGAGAAGAACACGACCATCCCGACCAAGGCCTCGCAGATCTTTTCGACGGCCGAGGACAACCAGACCGCGGTCACCGTGCACGTACTGCAGGGCGAGCGCGAAATGGCGTCCGCGAACAAGTCACTGGCGCGTTTCGACCTGGCCGGTATCTCGGCAGCGCCGCGTGGTATTCCGCAGATCGAGGTGACGTTCGATATCGACGCGAACGGCATCATGCACGTCAGCGCAACCGACAAGGCGACCGGCAAGGAACAGAAGATCGAGATCAAAGCGGGCTCCGGGCTCTCCGATGACGAGATCGACCGCATGGTCCAGGATGCCGAGGCCCACGCGGAGGAGGACCGGAAGTTCCACGAACTGGTCACCGCGCGTAACAACGCGGACGCGATCGTTCACGCCACGCGCTCCAGCATGAAGGAAATGGGGGAAAAGCTCAGTGAAGACGAGCGCAAGGCGATCGAGAGCGCAATCGAAGGTGTCGAAGAAGCCATGAAAGGCGACGACAAGGCCGCCATCGACCAGGCTGTGGAAAAACTCTCCTCAGCCGGACAGGCCATCTATCAGAAGGCCCAGGAACAGGCCGAGGCCCAGCAGCCTTCCGATGAAAACGCCGCCTCAGGTGGCGACGATGTGGTCGACGCCGAGTTCGAGGAAGTGGACGACGACAAGAAAGCGGGTTGATCTCTCCATCCCGATAAGGCAACGAAAAGCCCGGCTCTTGCCGGGCTTTTCAGTTGGGGGCGCGTGGCAAAGTCCCTTCCGCACGGCGCGGGCCGGGTCCACGTCGCCGGACGCGCGTCGGGCGCCCGACCTTGAATTGCCAACCCCCAAGCCCTAAATCAGGCAGCAGAACCCACGGTGCACAGGCATGGCGAAAAGGGATTATTACGATATTCTCGGCGTTGAAAAGTCCGCCGGCGAGGCCGACCTGAAAAAGGCCTACCGGCGGTTGGCGATGAAACACCATCCCGACCGCAACCCGGACGATGTGACGGCGCAGGAGAAGTTCAAGGAAGCCAAGGAAGCGTACGAGGTCCTGAAGGATCCGCAAAAGCGTGCAGCCTACGACCGTTTCGGTCACGCCGGCGTCAACGCCGGGGCCGGCCCGCGTGGGCCGGGCGGATTCCACGGCGACGTGGGCGACATTTTTGGTGACATTTTTGGCGACATCTTCGGGGGAGGCGGGCGCCGCCGGCAGGCCCGCCAGCGTGGCGCGGATCTGCGCTACGCACTGGACCTGGACCTGGAAGAGGCCGTCAGCGGCTTGAGCCGCGAAATCCGCGTGCCCACCCTGGGCAAGTGCAAAACCTGTGACGGCAGCGGGGCCCGTGACGGTCGCAAGGAAACCTGCTCCACCTGCGGCGGCGTGGGCCAGGTCCGCATGCAGCAGGGCATTTTTTCCGTTCAGCAGACCTGTCCCAGTTGCCAGGGCACCGGCCAGCGGATCAGTAATCCCTGCCCGGACTGCAACGGCCAGGGCCGGGTCCGCGAAACGCGCACCCTGTCCGTCAAGATTCCCGGCGGAGTGGACAACGGTGATCGTATCCGGCTGGCCGGGGAGGGCGAAGCGGGTGCGCACGGAGCGCCGCCAGGTGACCTGTATGTCGAGGTGCGTGTCCGGCCACACCGGATCTTCGAGCGCGACGGCGACGACCTTTACTGCGAGATACCGGTGTCGTACATGATGGCTGCCCTTGGTGGCGAAATTGAAATCCCGACGCTGGACGGTCAGGTCAAGCTGAAAGTGCCCGCTGAAACCCAGACGGGCCGCATGTTCCGGCTGAAGGGCAAAGGCGTAAAGTCCGTTCGAAGCCATCGCACGGGTGACCTGATGTGCCGGGTGGTGCTGGAAACACCTGTGAATCTGACGCGGGAGCAAAAAGATCTGCTCCGGGAGTTCGAAAAGACCTTCGAGCAGGAAGGTGCGAAGCATAACCCGCAATCCCAGTCCTGGCTGCAGGGCGTGCGGGAGTTCTTCGACCGGATGACCTCGTGAGGATTGACCTGCGCGTCACGTCTGCGTCCCTGCCCGGGCTGTCAACAGGCGCACCCCGCCTGCGCCTTCATACGGAGTCCGGGTTCGAGATGCGGATTAGCCGATGATGCGAGTCGCGATACACGGCACCGGTCGAATGGCGCAAGCCGTTGTGAACCTGGCCGCGGACACAGGCGATGCCCGGGTAACCGCCCTTTGCGCGCGCACCGCCCCGGATTGGGAGACGGACATTCCCTGGGCCGGCGCCCTCGAAGACATGCCGGAGGTTCCAGACCTCCTGATCGACTTCACGCTGCCGGCGGGCACGCAGACGGCGGCGCTTTGGTGCGCATCGGCCGGTGTGCCTCTGGTTTCGGGCGTGACCGGGTTGTCGCCGGAGGTGCAAAGTGCGCTGCGGCGCGCCGCGCGCGTTGTCCCGGTGCTCTGGGCCGCCAACCTGAGCCTGGGGGTGAACCTGCTCGCCGAGCTGGCAGCGCGTGCAGCCGCGGTACTGGGCGGCAGCGTGCCCGTGGACATCGAAGACGTCCATCACCAGTGGAAAAAGGACGCGCCCAGCGGTACGGCTTTGATGCTGGGCGACGCCATCGGAGCCGAGCGGGGCGGCGCGGAAGGAATCGCTTACCATTCGGTTCGCGAAGGCGAAGTCATTGGCGACCATCGGATCGCTTTTCACCTTGTCGGCGAGGACATCGAGTTGGGCCACAGCGCCCACGACCGCTCGATTTTCGCGGCCGGCGCGCTGAAAGCCGGGCAGTGGCTGCTAAGCCAGCCGCCGGGCCTATATTCCGCCCGGGACTGGTTGCGTCGTGCCTGAGCCCGACGGGCGGCCGCATCGAACCCTGCGTTCGTGCGTTCGTTGTAAAGCCCGTCTCGCTTCGCTAGAATCTGAACGCTTAGAGAGCAACCCGAAGCGCCATCCCTAAGTGGCTGCTCCGGCGGTAAAAGCTAAGCGGGAAAAGCCTTTATGGCTTTCCCGTTTTGCATATCTGGAGAATGCAATTTGACTGATCAGGCAGTGCTGGCATTAGAGGACGGCAGTCTATTTCTCGGCCGCAGCATCGGGGCGAGCAGCGCTGATGCCGGCGAGGCGGTGGGAGAGGTCGTTTTCAATACGTCCATGACGGGTTACCAGGAAATCCTCACGGATCCGTCGTACGCAGGCCAGCTGGTCACCCTGACTTACCCGCATATCGGCAACACCGGCTGCAACGATGAGGACCAGGAGTCCGACCGGCCGATGGCCGCCGGCTTGATCATTCGGGATTGTCCCGCGGTGCACAGCAATTGGCGCGCCCGCGAGAGCCTGCCGGAGTATCTGAAGCGCAATGGCATCCTTGCGATCGCCAATATCGACACGCGACGTCTAACCCGTATCCTGCGCGAAAAGGGCGCCCAGGGCGGCGCAATCGTTACCGGCGACCGGGTGGATCCGGACACGGCCGTGGACCTGGCGCGATCCTTTCCCGGCATGAAGGGCATGGATCTCGCGCGCAAGGTCACCACGGACGAGCCGTACGAGTGGCTCCAGGGCAGCTGGGACCTGGATCGAACGGAGTGGGCGGAAAGCCCGCCCGGCCACCACGTCGTTGCATACGACTTTGGCGTGAAGCGGAATATCCTTCGAATGCTGTCCGACCGGGGCTGCCGCGTCACGGTCGTGCCTGCAATGACCCCGGCGGCAGACGCGTTGGCGCTCAAGCCTGACGGGATTTTCCTGTCCAACGGCCCGGGGGACCCGGAGCCCTGCGACTATGCCATCGCAGCGATCCGTGAATTCCTCGCCGTCGGCATACCCATGTTCGGCATCTGTCTCGGGCACCAGTTACTGGGATTGGCTACCGGCGCGAGGACCGTGAAGATGAAATTCGGGCACCACGGGGCCAACCACCCGGTGCAGGACCTCGATAGCGGCCAGGTGATGATCACCAGCCAGAACCACGGTTTCGCGGTTGACGAGGAAAGCCTGCCGGACACGGTTCGGGCCACGCACCGCTCGCTGTTCGACAATTCGCTGCAGGGTATCGAAATCACCGGGGCGCCGGTCTTCGGCTTCCAGGGCCATCCGGAGGCGAGCCCGGGTCCCCACGACATCGCCCCCATATTCGACCGCTTCGTCACCAGCATCGACCAGGCCCGCACCGGCGAAAACGTAACCCTCCTGCGCAAGGCGTGACAAGATGGCAAATGTAAGCAATACCACCCAAGGGAAGAGCGAAATCTTTCCGCTGAATACGCAGATGACGCTGAACGCTTGGATTGACAGTGGGATCGTGCAACAAGGGTCTTGTACCCCTGTTACAGGAACCACGGAATATGAACCTGACC
>JASFKQ010000019.1:0-29643 GCA_050118555.1 Lysobacterales bacterium | reverse complement strand
AATCGTTCCCAGGTCCATGCCGGCGGTGTCGCTCAGGTACAGCTTGGCGCCATCGTCGTTGTGCAGCACGAGTTCGCCATCCGGCAACGCCTGCAGGCCGCTGGCCTCGTCCAGCGCCCGTGACTGGAGCTTGCCCGACACCTTGAAAGCGAGCTTTGCAGGGCCGGCCTGGGCGGCCGGCTCCCCCGGCTCGCAGCCACCGGCGAGCAGCGCCGGGATCAGCAGCAGGCAGCGGATGATATTTGACGATGGAACAAAACGCGGATTTGTCAGCTGCACAAGAAGCTCCAGAGTTCGTCAAACATTCAATATCCAGAAAAACGGGTCAATTCCAACTGATGCCATATGCGAGCTAGTATAAAATTGCAGCGTCACATTTCCTTGACGTACTTCACCATTCCGGGGATTTTCATGTCCAGCAGCCTCCCGAGAGCGATTCTTCTACTTGCCGCCCTGTTGTTCAGTCAGGCTGGCCTGTGCGCGAAAACCGACATCGTGTACCTCAAGAACGGCGATCGCGTCACCGGTGAGGTCAAGGGCCTGGATCGGGGCAAGCTGGAGTTCAGCACCGACCACATGGGCACGGTGTACATCGAGTGGGAGGACATCGAGCAGATCGTCAGCGACACCGGCCAGGCCGTCGAGCTGACGAATGGCCAGCGCTTCTACGGACCGCTGGACAAGCCGGACAACAGCGAGATGGTGGTCGTCAACACCGACCAGGGGAAGGTCGGCCTGAGCATCGGGGACGTGGTCAGTATGTACCCGGTTGAGTCGGGATTCTGGGACCGTCTCGACGTCAGCGCCAGCTTGGGTTTCAGTTGGGACAAGGGCAGTCAGGTCGGCAAGTACAACCTGGGTGTCGACGCCATATACCGTAATCCCCGCTTTGTCACCAGGGCGTCCTTCAGCAACGAGGTTACTACACAGGAGGGCCGCGACGACACGGCACGCAGCAACGTGGACGCCAATCACATGGCGTTCCACGCCGACAAAACCTTCCACGTTTTTTTCGGGAACATGGAGAGAAACGACCAATTGGGTCTCGACCTGCGCGTGCTGGCCGGCGCAGGCTACGGCACCATGCCCATACGCACCCAGAGGAACTGGATTGCCCTTGCCGCTGGCCTTGCCGTCGATCACGAAATCCCGAGTACGGGCCAGGAGGAAACCAATCTCGAGGGCGTCGGGATGGTCTATTTCGACTATTTCAAGTACTCGGACCCCGAACGTACGTTGACGAGCGCGCTGCAGGTCTTCCCGGGCCTGACGGACTGGGGACGCTGGCGTGCGACCTTCAACACGGACTTCCGCCTGGAACTCGTATCCGATCTCTTCTGGAAGCTCAGTTTCTACGCCAGTTACGACAGCGATCCCGTGTCCGCCGATGCGGCGACCAACGACTACGGTGCCACCAGCTCGCTGGCCTACAAGTTCTGACCGCGAGACACGCTTGGCGTCGTTTTCGTTCAGAAAAAATCGTGTCGCGTAGCCGGCGCAGTCATCCTCGCGCCGATAGCGCCAGACCGGGCCGGGCGGCGTTATCATGCGGTCTCCTGGAATCGGGTTTCCGGCTGGCATGAAACTGCTCCTCGTCTTCAATCCCGTTGCAGCCGCCGGCCGGTCGGCCCGCCTGATGCCGCGGGTACAGGATGCGCTCGGGCGGGTTGCCGAAGTCGACACCCTGGTGACGGAGGTTCCCCACCAAGGGGCCCGTTTGCTGGCCACGGTGGATCTTACCCCATATGACGGCGTGGTCGTCGCCGGCGGGGACGGCTCACTGTTCGACGCGGTGAACGGGCTCTGCGCCCGTGCCGCGGCCGACCGGGTCCCACTGGGCGTGGTGCCGGTCGGTACGGGCAACGCCTTTGCGCGCGACCTCGGCCTGCGGCCGGGCGACTGGCAGAGGGCCGTGGAGCTGATCGGCCGGCAACAGCGACGCCGCGTGGACGTCGGCCGGGTTGATACGTCGCGGGAAACCTGGCACTTCCTGAATATCGTGGGTACGGGCCTTCCGGTGGCGGCCATGAACACGGCGCATCGCCTCAAGTGGTTCGGGCGGTCCGCCTACACGTTGGCCGTCCTGTACCATATACTTCACTTGAAGAGTTACCCATTACATATTGAAATAGATGGGAAACATATCGAACAGGAAGCTCTCTTCGTGGAGGTTTCCAACACGCGTTACACCGGCACTTCGTTCCTGATCGCCCCACAGGCGAAATTCGACGACGGGCTGTTCGACGTGACCTTCGTGCGCCGCATGTCGCGGGCACGTCTGCTGCGGCTGTTCCCGACCATTTATCGTGGCGAGCACCTGCGTTTCGAGGAGGTTTCCACGTTCAGGGGTCGGCAAGTGAGGATCCTGGCGCCGCGCGGGCTCGCGCTGGCGCCGGACGGGGAGATCCGTGGCAGCCTGCCGGCCACCGTCAGCTGCCTGGCCGGGGAACTCGAGGTGTTCGGTTGAAGCCAAGGCACGGGAAATTTCCGCGGAGGGCGCAGAACACGCAGAAGATCGGGTAATAGTCAGCCTGCTGGCTGATCCGCGCTTGCCCCGATTAGTCAGCGCCTTCGACGTCTTCAGCGGATTGATTCAAATCTGAAGGGCCGAACCACCGGCCCTTCGGACTCTTTTTGCTACTTGGGTTCGTAGGTGAATTTCTGTCCGCCCACCGTGCCCTCGACCATGAGGCCACCGGCGGCATGCGTGAAGATGGCCACGCCGGCGTTGTAGGCCGCGTCGGCGGAAGCACCCGCCCTGGCCGCAACAGCCGAAGCCTGGGCGCCGAACTCCAGGTTGCCGCGCTTGAAGTCGGCCAGTGCCACGTCGTCCTTGAAGAAGATGAACTGGGCGTACTTCTGGCCGCCCAGCTGCAGGCCGACCGTGGCCTGGGACATCGTGGTGTAGCCGTCGACGACGCCGTTGACGATGACCAATCCCTTGCCATACGCGCCTCCGACGACGAAACCGCCCTTGCCGACGCTCGGGTACACCGCGTAACCCGCGGCCTGGTCAAAGAACTTCTGGATCCCGGGATCGGCTTTCTTGATCTCCAGGATGGCCTTCTGAACGTCGAGTTGCAGCGGGTCGCTGGTATCGGGTTGGAATTCGGCGGCGTAGGCCGTAAGGCCCACACAGAGCAGTACGAAGCCGAAAAGCAATTTACGCATGTTGTTCTCCTTGTGGCCTGGGTGCAGGCCCGGATCGGCTGGCGAAATATCCGGGTTACAGCGGCTCATACTTGAATTTCTGACCACTGATGGTGGCCTCGTACATCAGTCCGCCGCTGACGTGAGTGAACACAGCGACGCCCTTGTCGTAATCTGCATCAGCGGAGGCGCCCGCTGTCACGGCCACGGCGGAGGCCTGCGCGCCAAACTCGAAATTACCGCGCTCAAAGCTTTGGAGGGCTGCCTGGTCCTTGAAGAAAATGAACTGGGAATAGACCTGTCCGCCCAGTTGAAAGCCGACGGTGACCTGGCTGAGCGAGGTGCGGCCGACGGCTTTCTCACCGACGATCACCAGGCCCTTGCCGTAGGCGCCGCCGATGCCCACGCCGCCCTTGCCGACTTTTGGAAATACCGCGTAGCCCGCGGATGAGTCGAAAAACGTCTTGATACTGGGATCGGCCTTCTTCACGTCGATAATGGCCCTGGCAACGTCCAGTTGCAGTTCATCATTGGTGTCGGGTTCGAATGCCCAGCTGTTGGCGGTAACCAGCAGAAGCGCGGCCGCCGCTGCTTTCAGCATTGTATGACGCATGGTGTGCTCCTTAGACGAGGTTCAAGTCACGTGGATGGTAAACGCGGGGCCGGCCGGTGGTTGCGGCGGCAGCGCATTGAGAAAGTAAACCACACCGCACGGGTTCATGCCACATTCCGGCGCGCCTCGCTGGGGGGCTTGCCCGTCCAGTTCTTGAACGCGCGGGAAAACGAACTGACCTCCGAAAACCCGAGCAGGAAAGAAATCTCGGTAAGCGTCTTGCTGCGGTCCTGAATGTATTGCAGCGCGAGGTCCTGTCGAACATCGTTCAGTAACTGCCTGAAGGACGTGTCTTCCTTCTGCAGCTTGCGGTGCATGTTGCGTGGTGTCGTGTGGATTGCCTCGGCGACGACGGCCTCGCTGGCTGAACCGCTGGCCAGGTTATCGATGATGGCGGCCTTGACGCGGTTCACGATGTCCTCTTTCGCGCTGTGCGCAAGGTACTTGACGACGATATGCTCGTTTAGTTGCGCCAGCTGATCATTCGATCCCGTCAACCGCTTGTCGGCGTCGGCCGTCGCGATCAGCAGTGTCGTGGACGGGGCGCAGAATTCGACCGGGCAGCGGAACAGCTCGTAATAGTAGCCGGTGTTTGGCGGCGCCGCGTGTTGAAAAAGCACCCGCACGGGATTGAAGGAGGAACCGGCGATGGTGCGGATCATCTTCAGCAATGCACCGAGTTGCCAGTCTTCTCGCCGTTCCTGGTCCTCCGTCGACTGGTGTGGATCGATGGAGATTCGGATGGTCTCGCCCGCCTCCGCGAGGTCGATGGTCATTTCATCCTGAATCACCCGCGCGTAACGGTTCAGTCGTTCCAGGGCGGAACGCAGCGTGGAACTCGCTAGCCACGCAAAACCCAGTGCGCCGAGATGAGCGGCGCGGAAGTACTCCGCGCTCTTGAGACCGAAGTCCGGATCGCCGGAAAGTTCCGCAGCCCGGCGTTCGAGCCTTTGGCAGACCTCCACCGGAATCCGCGCGCCCTGGTCGAAGAGGGTCTCGGGATCGATTCCGACTTCAGTGTACAGCGGGGCCGGATCGATCCCGTACGATTCGATCTGCCTCCAGAGCGCGCCGAGTGTCGGAGCGAAAACTGACATTGCTGACCCACCGTTTCAGCATGGCGACAGCCCGGGATTCTCCCCGCACCCGGCAACTCCAGTCAACACTCGGTCCGTACGGGGCAAGTTCCTGCATGGCGCTCCTTGTAGGATTCTGTGCAGGATCCGGACCCGAGCGGGACCGGGCGAAACCCAGGGGACATCGGGTATGAGTGATGGGCATCTGCCGCGCGACGATGCGGACAAGGCGTGCCAATGGGCGTTCAACGAGGTGGCGCTGCGCGCCGAAGTCCTGTTCTGGCGGGAATTGATTGAGACCAGTGGGCCGGCGCAGCCGCGCGAGAGTGTCGAGCGCATGCAGCAGGCGCTGGCGCTGGCCGAGCTGAAGTTGCGAAAAGCCTACGAAACCCGCCGTCGCACGATTGCCGCAAGCGGCGGGGGGGCTGACGAAACCGCGTCGCCGCTACGGGACGAGGGCGCTCCGGCTGCAAAGCACTGATCGGCCCCAGTCCCCTGCACCCCTGGGACGGCAGCGTCAACAGCATGTCCGCCTGGAGCAAGCACCGGCCGAGGGGTGCGGCGAAAATGGACTTCCAGGCTTGACGAGGGCCTGGACTCTCCTGAGACGCTGTACGTTGCGGGGGCGCCTTCCGCCCCCGGTTTTTTTTGAGGAGGCGAACTCATGTACCAGACACCGAAGCGTTCATCGATGAATATCCTCAGGTTGGTCAGGTTTCTGGCCTGGTACGGGGCGATCGTTCTGTGCCTGTTCGTGTTTCTGCCCGAAGCCGGGTCGTACCTGGAAGGCAAATACGACTCGCTCGCGGCGTCTGCACGGTTCGCCGGCGTGCTGGGCTTCTTTGTCGTCATCGCGGTTTCGCAGGTGATCTCCGCGCGTGATCGCTGGCGAGGTGCAAAGCATCTGTACAAGTGATAAAGCGCGATTTGCGCTCCAGATTGCCAGCCATCCCCCATTGGAGCTCTCGCTGTAGCCCTTTCCCCACTGGCTGCAAAGTCCGCGATCAGCGATAATCGCTGCATGATGGAACGAACTTGCGGAAGCTGCACGGCCTGCTGTGAAGGTTGGGTCCCTTCCCGTGACATCGGCATGAAGCCGGGCAGGCCCTGCCAGCATTGCATGGCGGCGGTTGGTTGCGCCATCTACCCGGACCGGCCCGAGAAGCCCTGCGTTACGTTCAAGTGCGCCTGGCTCCGCGAGGGCAGTCCTCTGCCGGAGGTGATGCGCCCGGACCGTTGTGGGGCCATCGTGATGACCGACCGTAAATGGCACGGGGCCGCGGTCATCATGGCCACCCCGGTAGGCGCCGAGATTCCCGAAGAAACGTTGGAATGGCTCAAGGCCTATTCGCGGGAGACGGATATACCGTTGCTGTTTCGTGAAAACCTGTCCAGGGACGGCAAATACAACGGTATCCGGAAACTGGGTTACGGCCCGCGCTGGTTCGTAGAAGCGGTGAAGAACACGATCGAACCTGAGGATGTGTTCCGGATTTGACGACGGCCGGACTCAGTGGTCGATGGTGTAACTGATGTCGCCGCCCGTTTCCCGCTGGCCGGAGGTCGCTTTCAGCCCGAAGCCCTTGCCCAGGTCGTAGCGGATGCTGATGACATTCTGCTGATCGAACAAGCCGATACCGTAGCTGACGAACAGCTTCGGTGCGATGTACGTCCCCACTTCGAAACCGCCCACGCCCTGTTCATAGTCGAAATCGTTGCCGGTGACCAGCAGCGCCAGCGCACGTTCCTTGGTGGTCATCGGTTCCGTGTAGGTTTCCAGTTCCGGTCGCTTGAGCGTACCGGTGATGCGGACGCCGGCGCGTTTGACCTGGGAGTTGCCGAAAATCTCCCGTTCCGCGCGAATGTTCAGGTATGGATTGTCGAGCAGCCGCCTGGGGTAGTTGATCCGTCCCTCCGTGATCGTCAGCAGCTGTCCATAGGCGGAGATTTCGCCGTCCAGCCGGTAGTCGCCCTGCACGGTTGGCAGTGGGTTGCCGGTCCAGGTCAGTGCGCTCTTGCCTGACAGCCGGGCTACGGCACGCTCCAGCTTGACCGTTACATCCTCGCCGAGTTCCAGCTCCAGTTCACCCGCGATCCGAATGCCGTCACCGGTGTTCGAATGCTCCTCGGCGCGAGAATCCTGGCCCGCGACCACGGTCAGGTCCGGGCTCTCGGATGCGCTGGTTGTGGGCAGGTAGCGCGGCGAGAGCCTCGCCGAAGGCACCACGACACGGCCGCCGATGCGCAACGTTCCATCGTGCCAGCCTATCTGGATGTCGGGGTTGGCGTTCAGATGCAGGTCCGGCACGTCAACGAGGGTCAGGTTGTCTCCCTTGATACCGATGTCCAGGGAGGGTTGCAGCAGGTCTTCGAAGGCGAGTGACGCGGTGATTTCGCCCTTGCCGTCGCCCGCCCGGAAGGAGCCGTCGAACTCCGCGCGGTCGTTCTGGTAAAGGGCGCCGGCCAGGCGGATGTCCTCCAGCACCAGTCCGGTCGTAAAATCCGAGATTCGGCCGCGCACCAGGTAGGCGTGCCCGGTGAGCCTGGGCTCGTCCAGGGTGCCGGAGAATCGCATGTCGGCGCTGACAGGCCCGGATTGGCCTTCGATGCGGGGCAACAGTTCGAGCAGTGGAGCGATTGAGTTCAGGTTGACCTGGATGTGCCCCTCGACCGGTGAACCCAAACCCGCCGACAGGTCCGGCGCGCCGAAATCCGTATCGATGCCGCCGGCTCCCGGTATCGAGATATCCAGGTTGCCGGCATACAGACGTCCCTGGCCGATGCGGAACTCGAACAGACCTGGGCCGGTTGCCAGCGTTCGCTCTTCCTGCAGGCCGAGCCGGATTTCGCCCGGGGACAGGCGGAGGTTCACATTGGCTTCGGGATGCTGTCCGGCACCCCGGTTCCAGGTCACGGTGCCGCTGAGTCGCTGGCTGAAGCGTGCATTGCCCTGGAGCAGGGTGGTCAGGAATTCAGGTGAAACGGAGTCCAGGGTGGCGTCCAGGCGGGTTCCGCCGCCATCCTCCCATGTGCCTTGCGCGCACAGCCCGCCACCGCGGGTATCGTCGAAACAGGCGCGTTCAAGCGCCAGACCGTCTGCAGCCACCGCCAATTCCGCTGCAGAGAGCAGCTGCAGGGCGCCCAGCGCTTCGTTTTGAATCCGGAAGTCCGTAAGCTGCCCGCGCCAGCCCGTTTGCAGGGGTTGCTGCCAGTCAGACACGTGTCCCGAGGCACGAAATCCGACGGTGGTGTCGCCGAGTTGCGCGTCCGCCCGGACGTCCTCGAAGGGTGCGTCACCGTCCGTCACGATGGTCAGGGACTGCACCGGAAAGTCCCCCAACCGGGAATTTTCCGCGACCGCTTCCAGCAGGTTCTGCTTTCCGGCCGTGGTCTGCGGCGCAATCGAAATTGCGTCGGCGGAAAACTGTTGCCATTGCAGGTTTTCGCCATGCGCGTCAATCCGCAGGCGCGGCACGCCATTGTTGAACGCCAACTCGGCGGTGCCGGACAGGGTACCTTCGGCATCGTCCAGCAGATCGCCGAGGGACTGAATGTCCGCATTCAGCTTCAACCCGCCGGCTGTCTTCGGGTTCCCGTCGAGGTCGAGCCGCGAGCGGTCGGACTCGACGTGCAGGCTCCGGGCGGTCAATCGTCCGCCACCGTAGTCCAGGCCGCCGCGGGCCGCTACCGTTCGGCCCCGCACCGTCCCGGAGAGACGTTCGATGTCGACCTTCAGTTGGATGGGATCCGCTTGTCCGGAAGCGGCAAAGACGCCGCTCAGTACGCCGGGAAGGTCCGGCGCCAGCGGCCCCGTGTCGAGCCGGTTGGCCCGCGCCGACACCGTCCACGGCTGCGTACCGCTCCAGCTGTACGTGGCCCGGCCCGAAAGGTCGCCACCCAGCACCGCGGCGCGGGGCACCTCGAGATTCACGCGGTGGGCATCGCCTGTGGCGGAAACCTCGAGGTGCCCGTTCGGGTATCCGGTGAATCCGAGATCGAGCTGGCCTTCGGCCTGCCAGTTCTCGAGCCTGCCGCTCAATCGTACCTGCCCGGTACGGCTGCTCCAGAGCGTCGTGTCGCCGGCCGGCGGCCAGGAGACGTTACGCCAGGACACATCGGCAGCCATTGCCCCGTCCTCGGGCGTGTACTGCGCCGTGCCCGCCAGTGAAGGTCCTGACTTCGCGGCGGGGGCGGTCAGTCCGGTGGTGGTCACATCGATCAGGTCGCCGTTCCAGGCCAGGGTCACCGGCCCTTGCAGCGGAGCGCCGGACGGCCATTCGGCCCACCAGTGGTTCAGGTCCAGCCGCTCGAGGCGGCCCGAGGCGCTGGCAGCCAAAGGACCTGTTAGCTCGAGGCGGCCGCTCCCTTTGAATTCCAGGGCCTCGCCCACGGCCTCTATGACGCTGAGGTCGATGGCGCCGGCATCGCCGCTGCCCACCAGGCGCAGCCGGGTCGGAGGCAACGATTCGCGCGTGAGTTGTCCCTCGAGTTCGGCTCCGTAGTCGCCGATTTGCCCATAGAAGCTAACGGACAGTTCATCGGCGGTGATGGCCGGTTGCGGCGAGCCCAGGGGCCAGTCCAGGTGATCCGCGGTCAACTGCAGGTCAGCATGGGGCGCTTCGGCCAGCAGATCCAGTTCGCCACGCAGTTCCGCGGCGGGCGCAGACGACCCGGCTTGCAGCTGCAACGCGCCCAGGCCACCGTTCGCCTGGAAGTTCAGGTCGAGTGGAATCGTCGCCCAGGGCAGGGCGCCCTGGTCCATCCGCACCCTACCCTGGAATTTCGTGTCGAATGGCGAGCTGAAGCCGATGGATCCGCTGAGTTCCAGATGTCCGTTGGACTGACGGGCCTCAGCCCGACGCAGAACGAGGGAATCCGACCAGCGGGCGGAAAGAGACAGGGTATCCACTGCCAGCGGGTTCTCGCCGTCCCCCCTGGACCATTGCAGCCGCCAGACCTCCAGGCGCTTCAGGTCCACCGGCAAGGGCAGCGACAGGGACTCGATGATCACCGCCACATCCTGTGGGGCGGCCTGCGTTTCGGAGGCATGCTGCTGCACATGCAGGTCCCGAAACTCGGCGGCCTCGACCGAGACGGCCGGGGGCAGCAGGTCCAGGTTGACCTCCAGCCCTACGGCGGCGGCGGTGACTGTCAGGCTATCGTCCTGATAACGGACGTTTCGCAACCTCAAACCCGATTTCAGGCTGCCTTCGATGGCTCCTGCGCTCAGCGTGCCCGGCGTCAGGGCGGAGAGTCGTTGCCAAGCCCACCCGGCGCCGCTGTTGGTGAGAAGCAGCCAGGCAAACGCGCCGGTTAGCGCCACTAGCAGCGCGGCCGGCAGGAACACCATGAAGATGCCGCGGCGCCTCATAGCAGCGGTGTCCCCAGAGTGAAATGAATCCGCCACGGATCGCCTGCCAGGTCCATGGCCTGGGCGAAATCGAGCCGGATCGCGCCAGCGATGCTGTACCAGCGAATACCGACCCCCGCGCCCTTGCGCAGGGCATAGGAATCCCAGTCGTTGAACGCGTTGCCGGCGTCGAAGAAGGCGGCAACGGACCATTTCGGACGGATTTTCATCTCCAATTCGGCGCTGGCGGTGATGATGTTGTTCGAACCAATGCCATTGTTGCTGAGCGTTTCGAAATCGTAGCCGCGAACGCTGCGGCTGCCGCCGGCCTTGAACCGGTAGAGGTTAGGCAATTCGGTCAGCGAAAGGTCCAGGGTACGGTCGCCGACCTCCAGCGTGATGTCGTCGACGTGAGCATCGGTGTAGCCGATTTCCCCACGCAGCAACAGCTTCCAACGGTCCCCGAAAAGGTGATGCCAGTTGGTAGAGAAATACGCCTGGGTGAAATCCACGCCGGAGCCCCAGGCCTTGTTCGCGGTGACCACCCAGGCTCGCTCGTGGTGGCCGGCGGTCCCGAATGCACTGCCGTGCACCGCCGGCCAGTCCCAGCTCACGCCGAGCGCCAGCATGTTCGTGTCGTTCGTGAACTGTGGCGGCAGTTCGCGCTGTGGATCATCCATCCCCAGAAGACCCGACGAGTCCAGGCGCGCGGACACGTGTTCGTACAGGTACTGCGCGAACCAGGTCTCCAGGATCTGCTGATAGCCCCTTTGAAAATCCCGCACGATGAGCCGGCCGGCTTTGAGGGAATAGTCGTCGACCGCGCCGCTGCTCAGGTTGACGTAATCCGAATCGGTGTCGTTTTCCTTGACGCGCAAATCCTGCTCCTTGCGGCCGAGCAGGAGGTCGGCCGTCCAATATTCGCGGGCGCGGGCGCGGCGGGGCAATCGGTAGTTCGTCCGGAAGGAATATTCCTGGTAGGTTTCCTGCCAGCCCAGGCCCATGTCGAGCTTGTCGCCCCGGGACGACAGGCGATGCTGGTTCCAGAACACCTGGGCCCGAATTCCCGTGTCGGTGCCGTAGCCGAGGCTGCCCTGGTAGGTGTTCCGCTTTCTCGGCGTGGTGTTCACCACCAGGTTGACGGTCGGCGGGTCTTCCTCCAGCCGGCGCTCTTCCATGATTTCGACATTTTCAAAGTACCCCGTGTTCCACAGGTCCAGACGCAACCGGTCGAGCAGCCAGGCGTCGTACGGTTGTCCGGCGGAGAACCGGGGCAGCAAGTCGAGCACGCCCGGCCGGACGATGTCCTGCCGGAAGTCGATTGTGCCCATAACAGCCCGCGGGCCGGTATCCAGCACCAGTGTCAGCGCCGCCCGGTTACGCTCCAGGTCGGCCTCGATGGTTTTCGTCGTGAATTCCGCGAGCAGGTAGCCGTGGGTTTCCGCGATGTCCAGCGCGTTCTGTTTTTCGGTTTCCCACACTGTCTGGTCCAGGCGACGGCCCGGCGTGAGTGGCCACTCCGCCTTCCACTCGGCCAACTCCGGTCTGCGGGCTCCCGGGCCGGTAATCTCAATCCGCGCCGATTCCACCAGTACGGGTGGCCCATGGTCGACGGTGAGTTCGATACGCCAGGCCCGTTCACCGGCGGGAACCAGGCGGCTTTGGACAGTGGGGTGATAGAAACCGTAGGGGCGGAGCGCCACCCGGGCCTCGTTCTCCGCCTGTTCGCGAATCCTCTGCAATCTGCGCTCCGAAAGCCGACGCTCGTCGCCGCTGACCCGTAACGGATCGATTCGCGCCCGCAAGTTGCCCAGCAGGGGGTCGCTGATCCCCTGCACGGCAAAGGTCAATTCATCCGCCTGTGCGCCAAAGGCCGCGCCCAGCAGGAGGCAACACAGCCAGGTGCGCAGGGAAGGGGATCGGAGACGGGGTGGCGTCATGGGGTGTGGTCAGCGACTCGCATGCCGGTCCTGCATTATAAACGGCGCCGGGCCCGGATGATCACTGGTTCGCGTGCCAAATCGCGGCACGCGACTCGGCCGGGAGGCAACCGTCTATGGCTGCCGCGGCGGAAACTGCTATGGTTAGGGGCGCCGGCGCGTTACAACACCGCGCGTCGAGGTAGAAACCAGGAGTGCAGGGCGGGGAGACGGCCCCCTGGATGAGTGAGGGAGAGACCATGAAACCAGGTTATTTTGTGGCGCTGCTCGCGTGTGCGCCGCTCTTTGTTGGCGCCTGCTCGAAGGCGCCGGATCCGGGTGAAAGCGCAGCCGCTGGGGACCAAGGGCCTGGTGGGACACATGCCACGATGGTGGACGACGCGGCGATGGCTGACGAAACCAGCGGTGAAAACTGGCTGGCCTTCGGCCGCACGTACAGCGAGCAGCGCTTCAGTCCGCTGGACCAGGTCGACGACGTTAATGTCTCAAAGTTGGGCGTTGACTGGTACGTCGACTACCCGAACGATCGCGGCCTCGTGTCGACCCCGCTGGTCGTCGACGGCGTGCTGTATTTCATCGGTAGCATGAACCGGGTCCGGGCGCTCGATGCGGCCACCGGCAAAGCGCTCTGGGAGTTCGACCCGCAAGTTGTCGAAAATACCGGCAACGACCTGCGCGCCGGCTGGGAGCACAACCGCGGCATTGGCATCTGGAAGGACATGGTCTACGTGGCCACCTGGGATGGGCGATTGATTGCCGTCGACCGGGCCACGGGGAAGCGGGTCTGGAGCGTGCACACCTTCAACCCGGAGTTGCCCCTTTACATTACGGGGGCGCCGAAGATCTTCAAAGGCAAGGTCCTGATTGGTAACGGCGGTACCGAGAATGGCCCGACACGCGGCTACGTGACCGCCTACGACGCGGAAACCGGCGCAATGGCCTGGCGGTTCTACATCGTGCCGGGCGACCCGGCGCTCGGCTTTGAAAACGACGCGATGCGCATGGCAGCCGAGACCTGGACGGGCGAGTGGTGGAAATACGGCGGCGGTGGTAACGCCTGGCACGGGTTCACGTACGACGCGGAACTCGACCAGCTGTATATCGGAACGGGCAACGGTGCTCCCTGGAACCGGAAGATCCGCAGCCCGGGAGGCGGCGACAACCTGTTCCTCTGCTCGATCGTGGCGCTGGATCCGGACACCGGCGAGTATCTCTGGCATTACCAGACGACCCCCGGAGAGACCTGGGACTTCAACTCCAATATGGACATCGTGCTGGCCGACCTGGAGATCGACGGCCGGACCGTCAAAGCGCTGATGCACGCGCCCAAAAACGGGTTCTTCTACGTCATTGACCGCGAGACGGGGAAGCTGATCTCCGCCGAGCCATTCGCCGAAATGAACTGGGCTACCCACGTGGATCTGGAAACAGGGCGTCCGGTGGAAACGCCCGACGCCCGCTACCCGGATGGTTCGGTTCGCCTGACGCCAACGCCGGCCGGCGCGCACAGCTGGCACGCCATGTCATACAACCCGATGACCGGCCTCACCTATATACCGGTCATTCACGCGTCCGTGATGTACAACGACGAGGGCGTCGATAAGAGTTCCTGGCAGTCGGCCCTGTTCGAAGGCGACACGACCGGGGTCGGCTGGTCCTGGTCGTACGAAGTGGGCCCCGGTTCAGGCTCCCTGCAGGCCCGGGATCCGGTCACGAACAAGACCGTGTGGGAGGTGCCGCTGGTCGGCATCGGCAATCCCGGTACGATGACCACGGCCGGCAATCTCGTTTTTCAGGGCCGGGTGACGGGCGATTTTGTCGCCTACGACGCCACGACTGGCGAGGAGCTGTGGAAGTATCCGCTGGGGCTCGGCATCTCGGCGCCGCCGGTCACGTATTCGGTGGATGGCAAGCAGTACATCGCACTGCTGGTGGGTTGGGGCTCTGGAGCGGCCGCGCTCGGGGGGAAGCCCTCGGTCGCCAACGGCTGGGCCTACGGTTTGCAGACGCGCCGCCTGGTGGCATTCTCACTGGACGGCAAACAAGTGTTGCCGCCGCAGCCCGCGCCTGCGCCCGCGCGGCCCGTGCCGATCCCGCAGTTCGAGGTCCGGCAGGATCTGGCCGAGCAGGGCTGGGGCGAATACGCCGGGCGCTGCATGGCCTGCCACGGCTTTGACGCGATCTCGCCGGGCATGGCCCCCGACCTTCGCGCTTCGGCCGTGCTGGGCTCGGCGGAGGCGTTTGCCGACGTGGTTCGCGGCGGCAGCCGCCAGCAGAACGGCATGCCGGCTTACCGCCACCTGACCGATGAGCAGTTGCTGAAAATCCGGCATTACGTACGCCGCGAAGCAGAGCGGGCGCTGCAAGATGCCGGCGGTCAGTGACTGCTTCCGAAACATCGAATTGAGGTTAAGACCATGAAAATCATCGCCATATGGCTGGCCGTTGGGCTGGCCTTCTGCCAGCCGGGCTCCTGTCTCGCGTCAGATGCGAAAACCGTCGCCGTCATCGGTACCGGCGAAATGGGCGGCGCGATGGGCGGGCGCCTGGCGGAACTCGGATACCGCGTGGTCTACGGTTCCAGGCATCCGGACAGCGCAAGGGTCCAGGACCTGGTCCGGCAGACGGGGGAGAACGCGTCGGCAGCCCTGCAACCCGAAGCTGCGAAGCAGGGCGATATCGTCGTGCTGGCCGTTCCCTGGCCCGCCATGGAAACCGTGGCCCGGAACCTGGGTGACCTCTCCGGCAAGATCGTGATCGACGTTTCGATGCCATTTGAACAGGGCGAGGACGGCTATCCGAAGCACATGTTGCAGACCTCCAGCGCGGAGCTGATCCAGGGCTGGAACCCCGGCGCCCGGGTGGTCAAGGCGTTCGGCTCGATGGGGGCCTACATCATCGAGGACCCGACCGCCGCCGGTGAGACGGTGACCATCCCGGTCGCATCGGACGACCGGGCGGCCAGGGAGACGGTAGCGAAGATCGTCGCCCGTATGGGGCTCGACCCGGTCGACTTCGGCCCGCTGCGCATGGCCCGGCAGATCGAGAATCTGCAGATGATCTACATGATCCCGCTGGTGCAGAACCGGCCGGAGAACTGGGAGTTCCATTTCCTTCGCGCCGACCATTTCGGCTGCTACCGATCAGGGGAGACGACAGCGGAAGGGCTGGTGGCCCCCTACGACGACGGCGATCTGGCTGTTTTTCCGGGATCTGGCGAGGCGCTCCGACCCTGTCCCTGAAAGCGGTTCGCGCACCGCGGCCGGGCCAATCGCCGCAGTGGATAGTCAATCGGCTGAGGGTGAATCATTTCTGTAGCTCAATTCTGCGGCTGGGTGTACATTGATTCACCGCTGCCTGATGAGCCGCATTGAACGCCACATCCGTTTCGCCATCTGCACCGCTTCCTTCCCTGGAAACGCTGAGCCGGGACCTCGAGCAATACGGCTTCGCCGTGCAGCCAGACGGCTTGCCTTTGGACGTCACCTTTGCGCTCGCCGATTACGCGGCGGGGGTAGGCGCCCGGGCATACCGCCCAGCAGCGGTCGGCAGAGGTGCGGAACAGCAGCGCAATCGCTTCGTTCGGCGGGACCGGATCCACTGGATCGACGAGCGGGATCCGGCACTTCTGCCCTGGCGCAACTGGACCGAGTTGCTGCGTGTCCATCTGAACCGCCAACTGTTTCTCGGACTTTTCTCCTTCGAGGGCCATCTGGCCCACTACCGCCGGGGTGACTTCTACCGAACCCACGTCGACGCCTTCCGGGGCGAGGCTAACCGCATCGTCTCCCTGGTCTGCTACCTGAACGAAGACTGGAGCGAGGGCGACGGCGGCGAGCTTGTCCTCTACACGGAACTCGGCGCCATCCGGGTGCCGCCCGTGTATCGGACGCTGGTCCTGTTCCTGTCGGAGGAAATCCCCCACGAAGTACAGACGGCGAAGCGCGACCGCTATAGCGTGGCCGGATGGTTTCGCCTCAACAGCTCCCTGCCGGAGCGAGTCGATCCGCCCCGCTAGTATGATTCTCGAGATATTTGGATATTTGGGGTCAGAGTAAAAACTAGTCTTCGCGTTGGGTCTTTGGCTTTGGGCCGCGTTTGAGATGTTGCTGGCGTTGCCCTGTGAGCTGCTCAATTTCGTTGCGAAAGCGTTCATTCCCCAAGACGAGCCCTGTGTTGAGGGCTTTGCGGATTTCCTTAATTGTGCCCTTGTCCAGTTCGCTGTCGAACAGTCGCCGGTATGCTGCCATTCTCAGAGATTTGGTGGATCCCAGTGCGCGGTACTCGGAATGTGGTGTCCACATCTTCACGTTGGTACCGAAAGCGTGCGCTCGATAGCTAGACCACAGGTAGTCAGCCGGGTCGTCCACCATACCGGCGCGCACCGGGTTTAATTCGATGTACCGCTGGCAAGCCAGCAGGTAATGCCGATCCTGGATGATGCTCGATTTGAATCGGCCCTCAAAGAGCGTGCCCGTGCGTCGATAGGTGAAGTTGAAATAGCGGACATAGAGCCGGCCCAGGTACTGCATGGTTCGTGAAATACCGGACCAACACGAAGGTGTCATGATTAAATGCACATGGTTGGTCATGAACACCCAGGCATGGATGCTGATGCCAAACTTCAAGGAAGCCTCGAACAACCAATTCGCGTAGGCTTTCAGGTCCGAATCAGAAGTGAAGAAAAGCTGGCGATTGTTGCCCCGCTGGATGACGTGGACAGGTAGTCCGGGAGGACACTTTCGGGGCTGGCGCGGCATCTTTGCAGTTTAGTGCCGGCCATCTGCGAGGACTGCAAGAACTCTTCGCCGCTTTTTGTGGGTTTTTACTCTGACCCCAAATGTTCTGACCCCAAACGTTCCCTTAATCCGTATCGGTCATGGGCAAGGGTCTGGCGCCATCTGCTGAATAGCCGCACTTCGGACACACGGCTTGAGCGGCTAACCAGTCGTACCAATTGATTCCACGCTTCCTGTAAATTGCCTGAAAAACCCACCGGCTTTCGCATGAAGGGCACTTGATGGATACGACAGCGAAGATATGGCTGGAAATCGCCAAAGTAGTCCCAAGGACGTTGGCGGTCACAAACCGAAAATTATTCACGGGAAAGGTAAACACCAGAAACGCGAGCAGTATCAATGCGATAGCGACTAATGTGCCCAAGCCCGAGACGTGGACTTTCCAAATCTGTCCAGTAGTGCGGACTATGGAGTGTTCGAAAATCATTCAACCAACCAACTTGCATTTACTCTGATGGCGTGGATGTCGTTTCACGGCGAAAACGAATCCTCGCGGGATATTCGTTCGCACCCCTCAGAGTATAGGAAATTCTTCGTAAGCTTGAACTTCGTCAATCACGCGTGCAGACCACTGTGCCCTTAACCTCAACCGGCTCTGGTTTCCAGCTCTTGAAATCAATATCGAGGACTTTCACTTCGATAGCACCGTTCAATGCCACAGCTTCATCCACGTTCCGACATCCTTCAGGCATATCCAGACCAATGCGGATGCAATAACAGTGAGTAAGAACTTGGTATAGCGGTCCATTGACGGTCTCCTGCGCATGGCATGCAGGGGATGATGACCGAGGTTCCATGAACCGGGCCTGAAAACTGTCTGACGGTGCTTGTAAGGTTCTTTACGGCGACAACAGCTTTGGTGATTGGAATTCAGGTGGATTTGGCCAAGGTGCACTTTTGTTTCCAACTGACCTGCCTAACTCGACCACACACGTCGATTGAAAATGGACTTTGCCAAGTTCAGGGCGTTCCGGAAGCTGGGGGAGCTTACGAATCGGCTTGCCAAAGTAAAACGGGAACCCGCCATCTCGGCCAAGTTCCCGTTTCTATTCTGAATTTTGGCTCCCCGGGTCGGATTCGAACCAACGACCTAGTGATTAACAGTCACCCGCTCTAACCAGCTGAGCTACCGGGGAAGCATTTGGAAGCGCGGTATTGTCCGTGCTTTGAGCGGGGGAGTCAAGGTTGCCTCGCGCAATGTCGGACACCGATCTTCTGCACTGTAATAAGTAGGGCATCCCAGCGCCAAAATCAATTCAATTCAAAGGGCAACGTGCCGGATCGATGTCCGGATAGAGGTCCCGCCGTACCCGGCCGACGTTCGAAACAACGAGCTTGCGGGCGCCGGCCGGGCCGTTCAGGCCGCACAGCGAAATGGTGCCGTTGCTGCCCGGTGCGCTGCCATCGGGAAGGAACCTCAGTCGCGTGCGGCCGGAGGTGCCCAGCACGCGGACGTTCTCGATGCCGTAGCCGTGACGCATGAGCGCTTCGCTGGATTGGCGCCGTTGGTCGCCATTGGCGTCCCCGAAAACGATCCAGCCGCCGCTCCAGTCCGACGCTTCCGAGCAACCGGTATCCGGCGCGCCCGGGCAGGCGACGGTCTCCACGTTCCCGAACACGGCCTGGCTGCGTGCAAATAGTAGATCGCTCTGCAGCGAGGTCACCGCGGCCTTCATCGCCTGCCGCATCGAGAACTGGCGCAGGGAGGGCGCTGCTGTCAGCAGCAGTATCGTCGCGATGCTCAGTGTCACCATCAGTTCGAGGACGGTGAAGCCGAGGCTGGGTTCGATGCCGGTTTCGTGTCCGTGGGTGCGCATGGGAGAAGCGTATCCGGAAGGTGGGAATCCGGGGATAGGAAAATACCGGTAGTTTCCGTAGGACCGAACCTAGTTTGGAATATGTTGTTGAATGACTGTGGGAGCACCCTTGGGTGCGATCTCCCGGGCTTACCAATCGCAGGCAAGCCTGCTCCCACAAGGGGCTGGTGTTACCTGTGACGCTATGGTGGCCCCGCGGCCTGATTCGGCCGCAGAGCGGGCTCCTACGCGGAGTCCATTGCCTTGTGGATGCGGCGGACGGCTTCCTCGAGGTATTCCATGCTGGCGGCGAACGACAGGCGCAGGTGGCCCGGGGCGCCGAAGGCGGAGCCGGGAACGGTGGCCACGCCGGCGTTGTCCAGCATCCAGGTCGCCAGTTCCACGTCGTCCCGGATACCTTCCATGCCGTCGATAAAGTTCTGGAAGGACGGAAAGGCGTAGAAGGCGCCCTCGCATTCGGGGCACTCGACGCCGGGAATGTCATTGAGTGCCTTGTGCATGAACTCGTAGCGGCGCCTGAAGGCCTGCCGCATGGTTTCCACACAGTCCTGCGGGCCGGCCAGCGCGGCGGTCGCCGCGGCCTGTGACACCGAGCCCGGGCACGAGGTGCTCTGGCTCTGGATCTTGCACATGGCACGGACCACGTCTTCAGGACCCGCCAAGTAGCCGATGCGCCAGCCGGTCATAGCGTAGCCCTTGGAAACCCCGTTGATCACGCCGGTCCGGTCGGCCATCTCGGGACAGGCATTGAGGAAGGTCCGGAACGGGCCTTCGCCCCAGTAGATGTGTTCGTAGATGTCGTCGCAGGCCACGAACACCTTGGGGTGCTCCGCCAGCGCGTCGCCGAGTTCCCGGTACTCCGTCTCGGAGTAAACCTTGCCGGTCGGATTCGACGGCGAGTTCAGGATCAGCAGCCGGGTGTTTTCGTTCAGCGTGTTGCGCAGTTCGCGGGCGGTGATCTTGAATCCGTTTTCGGCGCTGGCCGACAGGATGACGGGGTGGCCGTCGGCCAGTTTGACCATGTCGGGGTAGGAGACCCAGTAGGGCGCCGGCACGATGACCTCGTCACCGCGGTTGAGCAGGGCCACCATCAGGTTGTAGAGGCTTTGCTTGGCGCCGTTGGAAGCGATGATCTGCTCCGGCGCGTATTCCAGCGCGTTCTCCTGCTGCAGCTTGCGGATAATGGCCGCCTTCAGTTCCGGGGTGCCGTCGACCTGGGTGTAGCGGGTCTGGCCGGAGCGGATGGCTGCGATGGCGGCTTCGCAGATGTGTTCCGGTGTGTCGAAATCGGGCTCGCCGGCGCCCAGGGAGACGATGTCCTTGCCCTGGGCTTTCAGTTCCATCGCCTTCGTGCTGACGGCGATGGTGGCGGACGGCTTGATCTGGTCGAGTTTCTGCGCAGTACGAGGCATGATTTATTCTCTCCTTTGTGCCCGATGATATCAGTTGAATAGCCTGTGAAAACGCTGATCGACACGTTTATAAAATCCAGGTCAGGTTATAATTACCGGTTTGGCTCCGGGCGCCGCCCGAAGCGGCGCCATACCAGGTCATTCATGAGTTCAGGCAAGGAAAAAACGTTCAGGTTGCACAGCCATTTCGAGCCCGCCGGCGATCAGCCGCAGGCGATCGCACGCCTGATCGAGGGCCTGGAGTCCGGCCTGGCGCATCAGACCCTGCTGGGCGTGACCGGGTCGGGCAAGACCTTCACCATCGCCAACGTGATCCAGCAGGTCCAGCGGCCCACGCTGGTGCTGGCGCCGAACAAGACACTGGCCGCGCAGCTCTACGGCGAGTTCCGCGAGTTCTTCCCGGAAAATGCGGTGGAGTATTTCGTCTCCTACTACGACTACTACCAGCCCGAGGCCTACGTTCCGTCGTCCGACACCTACATCGAGAAAGACGCTTCGATCAATGAGCACATCGAGCAGATGCGGCTGTCGGCCACCAAGGCCCTGTTGGAGCGCCCGGACACGATCATCGTCGCGACCGTTTCCGCGATATACGGTTTGGGCGACCCCACGCAGTACCTGAGCATGGTGCTGCATTTGTCCACGGGTGACGTCATCGATCAGCGCGGCATCCTGCGCCGTCTGGCGGAAATGCAGTACAGCCGCAACGATTTCGAGTTGCGCCGCGGCACCTACCGCGTGCGCGGCGACATCATCGATATTTTCCCGGGCGATGAGGAAGCACAGGCGATCCGCATCGAGTTGTTCGACGAGGAAGTCGAATCGATCCGGGTGCTGGACCCCCTGACCGGCGAAATCCTGCGCAAGCTGCCCCGCATCACCATCTATCCGAAATCCCACTATGTGACTCCCCGGCAGGTGGTGCTGGACGCCACCGAATCGATCGGGGCGGAGCTCAAGGAGCGCCTGGAAGTCCTTCGCGAGCAGAACAAGCTGGTGGAGGCGCAGCGCCTGGAGCAGCGCACGCGCTTCGACCTGGAAATGCTGCTGGAACTGGGCTACTGCAATGGCATCGAGAATTACTCCCGGCACCTGACGGGGCGGGGGGCCGGCGAGGCCCCGCCGACACTGTTCGACTACCTGCCGCGGGACGCGTTGGTGGTACTGGACGAAAGCCACGTGATGATCCCCCAGCTGGGTGCCATGTACAAAGGGGATCGCTCGCGCAAGGAAAACCTCGTCACCTACGGCTTTCGGCTGCCTTCCGCACTGGACAACCGCCCGCTGCGCTTCGAGGAATGGGAGGCGAGGGCGCCGCAGATGATCTTCGTCTCCGCCACGCCGCGGGATTACGAGCTGGGCCGGTCCGGCGGCGACATCATCGAGCAGGTGGTACGCCCGACCGGGCTGGTGGACCCCGACGTCGAGGTGCGGCCGGCGGGGGACCAGGTGGACGATCTGCTGTCAGAGATCAACAAACGCACGGCGCTGGGCGACCGGGTGCTGGTGACCACGCTCACCAAGCGCATGGCCGAGAACCTCACCGACTATCTGGCGGACCACAAGGTGCGCGTGCGTTACCTGCACTCGGACATCGATACCGTGGAGCGGATCGAGATCATCCGCGACCTTCGACTGGGCGAATTCGATGTGCTGGTTGGCATTAACTTATTGCGAGAAGGTCTTGATATGCCAGAGGTTTCGTTGGTTGCAATTCTGGACGCCGACCGCGAGGGCTACCTGCGTTCCGAGTCATCGCTGATCCAGACCATCGGCCGCGCCGCCCGCAACGTGCGGGGCAAGGCGATCCTGTATGCCGACCGGATCACGGGTTCCATGGAGCGGGCGATGGCGGAGACCGAGCGCCGTCGCACCAAGCAGATGGCCTACAACGAAGAGCACGGAATCACGCCGAGAACCATCGAGAAGAACATCGCCGACATCATGGAAGGCGCCTACGAGGACACCAAACGGCGTGGCCGCCGGGCCGCGCGCGTGGCGGAAGCGGACGGTGAATACGCGGATGTGACCCCGGAGAACCTGGGCAAAGCCATCGCCGAACTCGAGAACAGGATGTTCAAGCACGCGGAGCTGCTCGAATTCGAGGAAGCAGCCCGGATCCGCGACCGTATCGGCAAGCTGAAGGAACAGGTGCTCGTCGCCTGAACCCGGCCCGCACACGCCCGGGCGGCTCCGCAACCCCTCCGCCCCGCGCGGGCTTTTCAACGCCTGTTCTTTAAGGCGACGTTAAGCGGCCCCCTCCTAGAATAATCACATCAAGGAGGTGGGCCCATGAAGCATTGCGCAGCCTGTCTGATCATTCTGCTCGCCACCCTGGTTGCCAGCGGTCTCCCGGCGGCGGGTCCAGGGGGTATTTTTTACGATTCGGACCTTGACGCCACGGAGGCCGCCAGCCTGGTGCACATGCGAGACGAGGAAAAACTCGCCCGCGATACTTACCTCACGCTGTACGACCGCTGGGGCGAGCCGGTCTTCGCGACTATTGCCGAATCGGAACAGCGGCACATGGATGCCATGCTGACCATGCTGGTTCGCTACGGTATCGACGACCCGGTGCCCAGCGACGATGTGGGCGTCTTCGGGGACGAGTCCTTCACCACGCTGTTTTCCCAACTGGTTTCCCGCGGTGAGCAGTCCCTGCTGGACGCCTATTACACGGGAGCGTACATCGAGGAACTGGACATCGGCGATCTGCGCGAGGCCATTTCCGCTACCGACGAGCAGCCCCTGGTCAATGCCTATACCAACCTGCTGGCCGGATCGCGCAACCACCTGCGCGCCTTCGTGGCGCATATCGTGGCGCTGGGCTACGACTACGAAGCGCAGTTGCTCGACCAGGCCGACGTGGATGAGATCGTCGGCGACTTTCCCGACGTGATACCGAATGAAGGCTTCACCATGAACAGCGGGCTGACCGACACCTGGTTCTACCCGGCCATGCCCGGCCAGGGCTTCTTCATCTCGGTGTTCCCGGACTCGCAGCAGGTGTTCCTGGCCTGGTTCACCTTCGACACCGAGTTGCCGGCCGAGGGCGTGTCCGCGAATCTGGGCGACGCCGGCCAACGCTGGCTGACCGCGCAGGGTAAATACGTCGGCGATTCGGCCGAACTGGCCGTGTACAGCTCGAGCGGCGGTATCTTCGACTCGGCGCAACCGGAGCCCGTCCACGACGTCATCGGCTCCATCCTGCTCCAGTTCGACAACTGCTCGGCCGGCAGCGTCATCTACGACCTGCCCACGATTGACCGAGCCGGTGTTGTTCCGATTGAGCGCGTCGCGCCCGACAACGTGACGAATTGTCAGAGGAACAACCAACCGGCTTCCAACTGAGCACTCTGCTCCATTGAGCCTGGCCGCGGCGTCCATTCGCCGCGGCCTTTTTTCAGACCGTTCCCGCATGCCGTTGTGGACTGGCCGGAGCCCCGGGTTCTGTAACCCATCCTGAACATTATGGGACTAGAATGGAAAGTGCACACGCGCATCGACGCCAGCAACCCCTGGCCGGAGCCCTGAGCCATGATTCCCATACCCCCGGACTCCCCGCAATACGCCTCGTGCCGTGATCTCGCCCGGCAGATCGAAACATTGCGAACCGAGATCGTGGGCATCGGTCCCGACCAGGAAGATGCGCATCGGCTGCTCAACCGCCTGCCGCCGGACAGCCGCGCCTGCGGCCTGAACCTCCTGCACTACCTGGCCCTCCGCAAACGCGACCTGCGCGGTCTGCAGGACGCCCTGGTCCGTCTCGGCCTTTCCTCGCTGGGGCGTTCCGAGGCCCATGTCCTGCCCACCATCGAAGCCGTTCGGCGCAATCTCGCATTGCTGCTCGGCGATGACCTCGAGGATGCGCCCCAGGCGGAGGCCATTTACGCCGCCTTCGATGCCCAGGCCGGTCGGCTGCACGACAATACCGTCCGCCTGCTGGGCGATTCGCCGGGCAGCCGCCGCGGTTACATCATGGTCACGCTGCCAACCGAAGCCGCGCACGACTTCCTGCTGGTTCATGCCTTGTTGGACAGCGGCATGGATTGTGTCCGGATCAACTGCGCGCACGATGGCCCGGAGCAATGGCTGCAGATGATCCGCAACCTGCGTCATGCGGAGCGGACAACCGGTCGCAAGTGCCGTGTGCTGATGGATCTGGGCGGGCCCAAGTTGCGCACCGGTCCCATGCAGGTTGCGCCGGGCGTACTCAAGGTGCGGCCGCGCCGCGGCCGCGACGGCAAGGTCGCGCGCGCAGCCCGGGTCTGGCTGACGTCGTCACTCGCCGACGGACGTGACTATGGCGCTGCGGACGCGATGCTGGAAGTGGATCGGGACTGGCTGGACGAGGTCAGGGCGGGCGACCGCATCCGGTTTCGTGACGCCCGTGGATCCGGCCGTTCGTGGCGCGTTCGCGAGGTCATGCCGGAGGGCTGCTGGGTGGAGGCCCGCAAGACCGCATACCTGATGAACGACGTCACACTTGGGCTCTGGCGTAACCAACCCGACGCCGCCGGCGGCTCCCGGGAGAAGAAAGGTCGGCAGCACCAGCGCAAGCTCGTGCTGGAAACGGTGGTTGCCGGCCTGCCGTCACAGGAGAGCGAAATTCTGCTGCGCACCGGGGACGTGCTGTTGATTGAGCACAGCGAGGCGCCGGGCGCTCCGGCGGTCAGGGACGACAACGGGCACCTGCTCGGACCCGGGAGGGTCAGCCTGCCCATTCCCGAGGTTTATCAGGACGCCTGTCCGGGTGAGCCCGTTTTCTTCGACGACGGGCGCATCGCTGCGATCATCGAGCGAGTCGAGGATCGGCAGCTGCAGCTTCGTGTGACCCATACGCGAAACCCCGAGGAAAAACTGGGCGGCGACAAGGGCATCAACTTTCCCGATACCGCGCTCAAGCTGCCCGCGCTCAGCGCCAAGGACCTGCAGGATCTGGACTTCGCCGCCCGGCACGCTGACATGGTCGGTCTCTCTTTCACCAATTCGGCAGCCGATGTTCGCGCCCTGCGCGAAGAACTGATCAGACGGGATGGCGAACAAGTGGCCGTCGTCGTCAAGATCGAGACCAAGCGCGGCTTCGGCAACCTGCCTCACATCCTGCTGGAGGCCATGCAGTTCCCGGCCTGCGGCGTCATGATCGCGCGCGGCGACCTGGCGGTGGAGACCGGATTTGAGCGGCTGGCGGAAGTGCAGGAGGAAATCCTGTGGGTCTGCGAAGCGGCGCACGTGCCGGTGGTCTGGGCCACCCAGGTGCTCGAAGCCTTGACCAAGCGCGGTCACGCGACGCGCGCAGAGATCACCGATGCCGCGATGGGCCAGGCGGCCGAGTGCGTCATGCTCAACAAAGGCCTGCACATACAGCGCGCGGTGCGCGTGCTTGACGACATTCTGCGGCGCATGCAGGGTCACCGAACCAAAAAGCGCTCGATGCTGCGCCGCCTGGAGCTGGCTTCCATGTTCCGTCCGGAGGGCGAGGGCCCGGGCTGAGGCGGCCGCGCCGACGATTGGGACAACGGCTCTCGCGCCACAAAAAAAACGAAGGCCCCGATCGGGGCCTTCGCTGCTTTGGTCGCCCGATGAGGGACTAAGGCGCCGGGTCAGTCCATGACCGGGAAGGGGCCGACGTAACCGGTGTAGCCGCGCTTCTCCTCCGGGATCAGCAGGGCATCCTGGTCGGATTCGCCGAACGGGTGCTGCACGACGGACATCATGTAGCCGTGGCCGTTGACGTTCGGATAGAAGTACGGCGAAGTCGTCTCAGAGCCGTAAGGCGTGGTCTGGATGCGCGTCAGCTTGCCGGCCTCGACGTTGTAGGACCAGATCATGTCATTCTGGTGCAAACCGGTATCCTCGCCAATGATCAGCGTACCGTAACCACGCATGAAGGTCAGGTTGTCCGGTTCGGAGATGCCTTCCAGGTCGCACTGGTTCTCCGCGAAGGGGCCGTCCGGATCGTATGGGTTGTCGACCAGCGCACCGCGGCTGTAGAGGCGCGGAATGCCCGCGACGACGCCATGGATGCTGGTGGCCATGTAGTCACTGTTGAGCGGCAGCCCATACACGGTGCCACAGTAGTTAAAGGGCACGCTCATGTGGTTTGAAGCTGAATCGCCGTCGCCGGACGCCTTTTCGTCACCACCGTTGGTCATGCCGTTGCGCACACGGGACATCGCCAGATACATGGTCATGCTATCCGGGTCGAAAGTGATGCCTTCCATCTTCTCCCACTCAGTCGTGGCGCCCATCATTCCCGCGTAGCGACTGGTCTCGAGGAAGGCGGCCGCCTTTTCCATGCCGGACTTGACCATCAGACATTCGCCGCCGCTCGCATCGCGATTGCGGATGACCGTGCAGCCGGCTACATCTTCGTCGAAGATGTCTTCGAAGGTGATGTCGGTGTCGATCAGATCCCGGATTTCCTGGTCGGTCGCGTGACCGAGCTCGATCCATTCGAGGTCGCCGGCGCCGCCGTCGCGTTCCGCCTGAGACACGCGGGTGTCCTTGGCGTTGTACCAGGGGGAGGTCTGATGGAACCGGGCGGCATAAAGCGTGCCGGCGCTCAGGTCACCTGGCGTGTCGGCGACATAGCGGAACAGGCCGACATAGGAGCCGTCGTCCGAGGTGTAAACCGTTTTCTCGTCCGGCATCACGTATGACAACTCGATGGCGACGCGGCCCATGGAGTAGTGCTTGGTGACGGTCGCGTCGTCGTAGTCGGTGACTTCGACCTCGGTGGTGAAGCCGTAGTCGTAGGGGTTCACCACCGCGATGATCTCAGGCTGGTTGGTGACGTTGCCGTCGCCGTCGAGCACCGGCGTCACGCCGAAGTACTCGGCCATTTCCGCGTTGTAGTCGTCAATGGTGCTGTCGCGCCACTGCTTGGAGTCCGGCGGGTATTCCTCTGAGCCGAGGTGATTGCCCCAGGGCGTGACGGAACCGGCGCAGTGCACCCAGCCGCCGTTGACGCCGGAGAAATCGAGCGGGCGGGTGCGGACCGGGCTCAGTTCGCCGGTGTCCGGGTCCTGGTTCAGCTGGGTCAGGTACATTGCGGCCGGACGGCTCTCGAAGTGCGAGACCATGTACAGGCCGTCGTCGCCCTCGATCAGCGAGGAGAAGTCGTTGTCGTTCGACACCCGGCCGATGGGATCGCCGTTCTGGTCGATCAGCGTGCCGAACGGCAGGTCGCCGTTGGCCGCATCGTTCGCGGGCGGTGTGTCGCCCGAGCGCATGATGGTGTGGTAGCCGATTTTCTGTTTCCTGCCGTCCACGCGCACGCTCTTGGAAGCCAGGATGGACCGCTTTTCGGCATCATTGGTGGGCACCTTGACGCCGTCGCCTTGGAAATCGAGGTCGCCGGCGGCCGCGCTGCCGGAAATGAAAAGTGCCGAGGTAATCGCCAGGGCAAGATGAGTTCGACGCATTGCTACTCTCCAGGTCAGGAATGATTGGGAAATGTGTGCTGATGACGTCAGCGCGGACCAGACTACGGGGCGAGTTTTACCGCTGGATGAAGCAGCGATGAAGGTTCCGTGACACGAGAGCGCCCGCGGATTCCCAATCATTGCAGGTCTGTCTCGATAGGCAGGCTGGAACGGCATCGACGATCGGAAAAGTGATTCGCCAGCCCTCTTTCCAGGGCGCCGGGCGGCTCAGCTGGCCAGGCGCAAACCCGGTTCCAGGTCCGATGCTCCGCCGCCGCGGGTTTCCGGGTGAAAGCCGTAAAATCCCCCGGCGTATGCCACCACCGCGCCGCGCTCCCGCAACTGCCGGCCGGCCTCGATCGACTCGTAGTGGTACAGCACCATGCGGCGGCGCAGGGCGAATTCGTACTCGCGCTCGATGTCCGCCCACCCGGTATGGGATGGATTCGCGTGCAGCGCGCAGTCATGAAACAGCCGTTCCCCGGTATTGCCGTAACGGCGCAGCACCTCGGGGATCGGCCGCGTGTCGCCCGTGTAAACGAAGCGCCCGGCCAGTCGCAGTCCGAAGGCGAAACGCGGTGCGTGGTGGCGCGCTTCGAATACATCGAACCACTGGCCGTCGTGCCAGAACCCCCCGCTGACGGGAATTAACTGGAACGCGTCCCAGAAATTTCCGGACCCTTCGGCCAGCGGAGACGCCAGCGAAGCGACACGCTGGTGCAGCAAGGCGACGATTTCTGCCGGAACGTAGATGCGCGCCGGCGAGTCCGCTTCTAGCGCGAGCCGGGTGTAAAGCTGTTCCAGCCCGCCAACGTGGTCGAGGTGCACATGGGTGATGAACAGGCTGCGCGGCCACTGGCCGTAGCGTTCGTGGAACTGCGCCGGCGTTCCATGGCCGCAGTCGATGAGCAGCAGCGGCCGATCTGCGCGTTCAAGCACTGCGGCGGCGCTGCCCAGTTCAGTGCTGTGGGAACTGCCGACGCCGAGGAAACGAAGGCCCCAGTCCGAGGCCGGCACTTTTTCCCTGATATCCATATCCGCCATGAAGCCACCCCGCTCGCTCAGGAATGACATCAATTATCCGGCCCGATTGCGTAAGTCCCGTTACGGCAAAAAAGAAAGCCCCCTGCAAGAGGGGGCCGAATCCACGGATGGTCATGCCGGAGCGGGGGAAGCTCCCGCTTCCGTGGCCGCCGCGTGAGCAGCTGGTGCAATGGTGAAGTTTAAGATTAGCAGCTGATCGTGACAGCGCCGTGACCGCCTCGCGTCTCAATCGGTCAGTGCGTTGCTTGCCGCGATCCACGGAAGCGTCGCGCACCGGATGCGGCTCGGGTAGGGCCGGACGCCCAGCAAGGGCCTCAGTTCGGGCTGGAGACGCAGATCGTCCCCATCTGTCGTCTCTTCCGCCCGCAACGCGTCGCTCAGGGCGTCGTGGAGTTGCTGCAGCCGCACGGCAGGCTGGCCCGGGGCAATCCCGCACAAAATCGAGGCCGAGGCCAGGCAGATGGCGCAGGCTTCGCCCTCGAAGGCGGCTGCTTCGATGGTTTCTCCGCTGAGCCGCAGGAGGATCTCGACGCGGTCGCCACACTGGGGGTTCCAGGCCTCGTGCCGATGGGTGGGCTCGATGGCCTGGCGGAAGCCCGTCGGCTCGGCCGCGTGCCTGCGGATCGCCTCCTGGTAGAGCCGCACCAGCCGGTCCTGTGGGGCGGCGCTCACAGCTGAACGTCCAGCCAGACCAGCCGGTGGTCGGAGACACTGAGCAGGCCGTGCCCCGGTTCCCCGGCCGCGGGCCAGAAGACACCGCAGCCGATGACGTGCAGGCCCTTGGAGGGCAGCACGTAGTCGAGTCTCAGGTTGCCGACCTGCTGGTCACTGAAGTCGGCCGTGTCCGTTGCCGGGTCGCCTCGTTGCCCGCGGTTCGCGCCACCCTGTGCGGCGGCCGCTTCGACGGCACCCGCGCTGCGGGGGACGCAGCCTGAATCGATCCACGGTGCGTCCAGGAGTTGCGCGAGGGCGCCCGGGTAGCTGTCGCCATCCAACGGATCGGCGTTGAAATCCC
>JASFKQ010000018.1:0-29950 GCA_050118555.1 Lysobacterales bacterium | reverse complement strand
TCGCTCGAAGTTGCCCTGGTAATTTGCATTGATCGCCTGGGGTGACTCCCTGTCCACCTCGTTGGTGTACCAGCCGTCGGTAAACGGTTCATAGGCCTTCCACCTCGCGCGCCCGTAGGTGACGCCCTCGCCGGTGTCATCCAGGGGGTACTCCACCACGTTCATCAGGTTGGCCAGGGACTTGCGGTGCGCGAAGGCGGTGGCGTCGGCCGGTACGCGTCCGATCGCGCCGCCCGAGCACTGGAAGAACAGGGTGGTGCCCATGTTGTCAAAGGTCTCGAAGTTCTCGACGATGGCGTCGACCAGTTTGCCGGGAAACTCGTTGATGAAGCCCGCCTTGATGTACTCGCCGTAATTGCGCGGGTCCGTATTGTCCCAGGAGCGCTGGATCGCTTCGTAATCGACCGCCTTGATGCCGTCGTCCAGCGGTTTGCCCGCCTTGTAGATTGGGGCGAGGACTTTCTCCGCATCGCCTGGCGGTCCGGAGTAGCAGGCGTGCACCATACATATGCCATCCTTCGAGTCCATGCGGGACGTGACACCGAAATCCAGGTAGAGATCGTCCGGCGCCTCGGGCAAGTAGTCGGCGTACATGTTCAGCACGTCGCGCATACTCGACAAGGGATACACCATGTCCCCACCGATCACCTGCCGGTCCATCTCGTGCAGCGCGAACTCGAAATTGGTCACCACACCGAAATTGCCGCCACCGCCGCGCACGCCCCAGTAAAGGTCCGGATTTTCCGTGGCGCTGGCGCGCCGCAACTTGCCGTCCGCGGTGACGATGTCCACCGACTTGACGTTATCCAGCGCCAGGCCGAAGCGCCGCGCCAGTCGCCCGAAACCGCCGCCCAGCGTCAGTCCGCCGACACCTGTATGCGAAACCGTGCCGGCTGTGGTCACAAGCCCGAAATTGAGAGCTTCGTGATCCAGCCCGGCCAGCAGGCTGCCGCCGGCGATATTGGCGGTCTTCGAAAACGGGTCGACACGCGCATTGCGGAACGTGGACAGGTCGATCTGCATGCCGCCCTCGCAGGTCGACTTGCCGCCGTAGCTGTGCCCGCCGCACTTGACGGCCAGCAGCAGGTTCCGCTCGCGAGCAAAGGTGACTGCCGAGCAGACGTCGGCGGCCCCGCTGGGCTGCACGATCAGCGCCGGGTGCCGGTCGATGCCGGCATTCAGGACGTGGCGTGCCTTTTCGTAGCCCTCGTAGCCGGGCAGCAGCAGGCGGCCGCGTAATCGATCGCTGAGTTCCTGAACCGCCGCGCGCTCCAGCGTTACCTGGGCGCCGTCTCCGGTGACGGCATTGACGTCGCCGGCCACTTTACTCAGCTCGGCCAACGCTGCGGCCAGCGCCTGCTGACTGGGAAGGGAAACCGCGGCAGCGGCGGCAAGGGACGTGTTCAGGAACTGGCGGCGTTTCACAATGGGCTCTCCCGTTTTTATGGTGTGAATGGGTTTATAGCCGATATTCGCCTTTCATGCTTGATTGCCGACAATCTGAAAGCGGACGCCGCCGCTCAAGGTGGCTGACTTCGGCACCGAGCACACCTGTCCGGTACCCGCCCTCCCCAATCCCGTCAGGCTGTGCTCTTTACGCACCGCTCCGGTAGAATTTCATTTTTGCCCGTGGAAAAGACTCAATGACCGAGCAACGCTTTACCGGCACCGACCGCTACGTCGCCACCGAGGACCTGATGACCGCCGTCAATGCCGCGGTCACGCTGGGCCGCCCCATCCTGATCAAGGGGGAGCCCGGCACCGGCAAGACCCAGCTGGCCGAGGAGATCGCGCGTGGGCTTGACCGGCCGCTCCTGCAGTGGCACATCAAGTCCACCACCAAGGCGCAACAGGGCCTCTACGAGTACGACGCGGTCGCCAGGTTGAGGGATTCCCAGCTCGGTGACGAACGCGTGCACGACATCGCCAACTACATCGTCAAGGGGCCGCTGTGGGAGGCCTTCGAGCAGGAGGTGCAGCCGGTACTGCTGATCGACGAGATCGACAAGGCGGATATCGAGTTCCCCAACGACCTGCTGCGCGAACTCGACCGCATGGAGTTCTACGTTTACGAGACGCACCAGACCGTGACCGCCCGGCACCGCCCGATTATCGTGATTACCAGCAACAACGAGAAGGAATTGCCGGATGCGTTTTTGCGCCGCTGTTTCTTCCATTACATCCGGTTTCCCGACGAGGAGACCATGCGGGACATCGTCGATGTTCACTACCCGGGGCTGAAGAAAGAGCTTTTGAGCGAAGCGTTGAACGCGTTTTACGCCCTGCGTGAAGTGCCCGGCCTGAAGAAGAAGCCGTCGACGTCCGAACTCCTTGATTGGCTGAAACTGTTGCTGGCCGAGGATGTGCCGCCCGAAGCCCTGTCCAGCGACGACCGCCGCAAGACCCTGCCGCCTTTGCACGGAGCACTGCTGAAAAACGAACAGGACGTGCACCTGTTCGAGCGGCTGATTTTCCTCAGCCAGCGCGAGGGGCGCTGAAAAGGGGCGGGCCGAACCGATGCTGATCCGGTTTTTCTTCATGCTGCGCGCAGGCGGGCTGAAAGTTTCCATCACCGAGTTCCTGACGCTGCTGGAGGTGCTGAAACGCCGTATCGCGGGCTACAGCATCGACGAGTTCTACTACCTTTCGCGCGCCTGCCTGGTCAAGGACGAGGCACACTATGACCGCTTCGACCGCGTCTTCGCGGCGCATTTCAAAGGAATTGAAACGCTGTTCGGGGACGAAACGGCTGAAATCCCCGAGGAGTGGCTGCGCAAGCACCTGGAGCGCACCCTGACCGACGAGGAAAAGGCGCAGATCGAGGCCCTGGGCGGATGGGAAAAACTGATGGAAACCCTGCGCCAGCGCCTCGAAGAGCAAAAGGAGCGCCACGAAGGCGGCAGCAAGTGGATCGGAACGGCAGGCACTTCGCCATTCGGCGCGTATGGCTTCAACCCGGAAGGAATCCGCATCGGCCAGGACGGTTCCCGCAACCGCCGCGCGGTAAAGGTCTGGGACCGGCGCGAGTTCCGCAACCTGGACGATTCGGTCGAACTGGGCACGCGCAACCTGAAGGTCGCCCTGCGCCGGCTGCGGCGCTTTGCCCGCGAGGGCGCGGCCGACGAACTGGATCTGCACGACACCATCGAGTCGACCGCCCGCAATGCCGGGCTGCTCGACATCCGGATGGTGCCGGAGCGGCACAACGCAGTGAAGGTGTTGCTGTTCCTCGACGTCGGCGGGTCCATGGACGACCACGTCCGTGTGTGCGAGGAGCTCTTCTCGGCGGCGCGTGGCGAGTTCAAGCACCTGGAGTACTTTTACTTCCACAACTGCGTTTACGAGGGTGTCTGGAAGGACAATCGCCGGCGCCACACGGAGCGCACGCCGACGGTGGAAGTCCTGCACAAGTACGCCGCGGACTACAAGCTGATTTTCGTTGGCGATGCCACCATGAGCCCTTACGAGATCCACTACCCGGGCGGGAGCGTGGAACACTGGAACGAGGAGTCCGGCGCCACGTGGATGAAGCGTCTGCTCGATACCTACCCCAAGGCGGTCTGGCTGAATCCGGAACCGACCAACCGATGGCCCCACACGCCCTCCATTCAGATGATGGGCGAGATCATGGATCGGCGGATGTATCCGCTGACGGTGAGCGGCCTCGAGGAGGGTATGCGCGCCCTGGTCTGAGCGTCACCTGGAGCGATGGCGGATAAGAAAACGGGCCCTTCCGGGCCCGTTTCTTCATGTGCCTGCTCTCCGACGTTCAGTCCATGGAGTCCTTGATCTTGTCGGCCGCGTCTTCGGCAGCGTCCTGGGCATCGTCGGTGGCGTCCTCGACCGTGTCGCCCGCATCTTCCATGGCGTCACCGGCCTTGTCCATCGTATCGCCCGCCGCATCTTTGGCGGAATCGTACATGTCAGACGCCTTTTCGCCGGCCTCGTCCATGGTTTCCTGGGTGGAATCCTTGGCCGATTCGTACATGTCGGATGCGCTCTCCTTGGCGCTCTCGGCGGTGTCCTTCGCGGCGGCCATGGCGTCGCTCGTGGTTTCCTTGGCGCTCTCGGCCGCCTTGTTCATCGTGTCCTTCGCTTCCTCGCGGTCTTCCTTGTTGCAGGCTGCAAGGCTGGCGGCCAGCAGGACCACGGTCAGCATCAACATGATTTTTTTCAGCATCAATTCATCTCCCTGACCCTTTCGGGCCATCATCCATTCTTTCGGGGACAACCGCTTCACCGGCGGTTGTCGCGTCGCTCCATTATCGAGGTTGCCGGCGTCCGGTGAAGGCGCGTCCGGCAGGCCCACTTCGTGCAGACCGTCGATCAATTATACCCCATGCGACTCTGCCGTCCGTTTTTACTGCGCTTCCGAAGCCGAGGCAGGCCCTTCGAGACGAGCGATCAATGCTTCCTTTTCCCGCCACCGTTGCCCGATCCATTGCCGCAGATCATGGTAGAACGCGGGGTCCGTCTCAAAATCGCGGCCCAGCAGCTCTTCGGGGATCTCAATACGGCGTGCCCGCGCAACGACGCGCGGCACCTTGCCGGTCAGCAGGTCCCAGAAGCTCGGCGCAGCACCGGTGCCTTCCTCCACGGGGTAGACGATCGTTACGTCGATCAGGGCATCCAGCCGGTCGCCAAGCGCATACAGTACCTGGCCCAGGCCGCCGATGCGCGGCTTCAGCAGGTTCCGGAATGGGGAGTGGCTCCGGTCGCGCTTGCGCGCCGAGTACCTCGTGCCTTCGGGGAAGGTCATCATCGCAACCGGAACTGTGCGGAATTTTTCACAGGCCTTGCGCGCATTCTCGAGGTCCCGGCCGCGCAGATCCGGACGCTTTTCCAGCTCCGCTCTGGAGTGGCGGCGCACGAAGGGGAAATCCAGCGCCCACCAGGCCATGCCCAGGAACGGGACACGTATGAGCTCGCGCTTAAGGAAGAACCGCAGCAGCGGGATGCGCCGGTTGAAACAACGCTGCAGGACCAGGATGTCCACCCAGGATCGATGGTTGCAGGTGACTACGTAGGAGCCGTTGCGGTCGAGCCCGTCAGGAAGCTCGATGTCCCAGCGGGTTCCCCGGTACATTGAAAGGACCCCGTTGTTGATCGATATCCAGATTCCCGCAATGCCGGCCAGCAGCCGACGGACGCGATCCCGCATGGCCGCGGTCGGCGCCAGGAACTTGCCTGTCGACAGCACGCACAGGAGCAGGGTCAGCACGATCGTGTTGATGCTGATGGTCAGCAGGGCGGCGCCACCCCGGATGGCTTCCGCAATTGTCCGGGCGTTCATTGCACCGGCCTCTTGGTGCCCGGCTGCGGGACTGTGGGATAGGCCGCCCTCATGCGCCGTGTCAGGTACAGATAGGTGGCACCGCCCAGCCCGCCGGCGGCGCCCTGTGCAAGCAGGCCCCAACCCGTCCGCGCAATCGCGACGGGGGTGATGGCAAACGCCAGGTGGAGCGTCAGGTGGATCGACACGAGCGCCGTGGCGCCGGCCACAACGTAGAGGATGACCCGCCCACGGGTGAGCCAACGGCACAGAAGCGCCGCGATCAAGAACGCGACCAGCAGGGCGAAGGCGATCATCGGCAGGAACATGCTCGCCATGCCCTTCAAATCGTGGAGCATCATGGCAGCGGTGCGGGCTAGTGGTACGTCCACGCCCATGCCCCTGAGGCTGTCGGCCACTGACAGGGTGGCGGTGACGCTGGCGAACAGGTACGCGACGAGGACGGCTGCCACGAATACGCCGAGGCGCAGCGCCAGGAATTTCAAGGCCGAAGTCCCTTCGTTCATACGTGATATTTCTCCGCTGGCAGGGCTACCATACGAATTGTCCCTGCTCGTCGCAACGGAGAACCATGATGTCCGTCAGTGTCCGCCTGTTCGCCGCCGCCGCAGCCCTGTTCCTCGCCAACTGCGTTCCCGCCTCGGAGTACCGGCTGGAGACCTGGGCCCGGGGGCTGGATCTTCCCTGGAGCATCGCCTTCCTGCCCGGCGGCGGCGCGCTGGTCACCGAACTGGGCGGCCGCTTGAGGCGAATCGACCCGGAAGGGCAGGTCGGCGCACCCCTGCAGAACGTTCCCGCCGTGTACTTCGCCGGTCAAGGCGGCCTGTTCGACGTCGTGTTGCACCCGCGTTTCGAGGACAACGGGCTGGTGTACCTGTCCTTCGCCGAGGGCGGCCCGTCCGACAACGGGACGGCGGTCGCCCGGGGCCGTCTGGAGGACGGCGCGCTGGAGGACGTGGAGATCATCTTCCGGAATTTCACCCGCAAGGATACGCCGGTGCACTATGGCGGCCGCATGGCCTTCCTCGGCGACGGCACGCTGCTGCTGACCACGGGCGAAGGCTTCGATTACCGCGAGGCGGCGCAGGACGTGGATAGCGGTCTGGGCAAGGTGCTCCGGATGAACGACGACGGCACGCCCGCGATGGGGAATCCGTTTCCCTCGTCGCCATATGTCTACACGTACGGCCACCGCAATCCGCAGGGGCTCGCTGTCGCGCCCGACGGAACGATATGGCTGCACGAGCACGGGCCGCGTGGTGGGGACGAGCTGAACCGCCTCGAGCCGGGCGTGAATTACGGCTGGCCGGCGATCACCTACGGCGTGGACTACAACGGAGCCGTGATCTCTCCCTACACGACGATGAAGGGCATGGCGCAGCCTGAGCACTACTGGGTGCCCTCCATTGCACCGTCGGGCCTGGCGGTCTACGAGGGTGGCCTGTTTCCGGAATGGCGAGGCGACTTGTTCATCGGGGCGCTGGTCAGTCGTGAAGTCCGCCGCCTTCACCTGGAAGCCGGTCGCGTGTCCGGAGAGGAGGCGTTGTTCAGTGAACTGGGGGCTCGGATCCGGGACGTACGCAACGGCCCGGACGGCGCTCTGTACCTGCTGACGCCGGATTCGGTGGTGAAAGTCTTGCCGGCGAAACTCGACTGACGGCCGCGTCCAGGGGAGGGAATCGTGCTGACGAAAAACCTGAGGGTCATCGTCTCCCTGTGCAAAAGCGGGTCCACAGCGCTGATCCACTCGCTGGCGCATGCGTCGGGCGTAACCTGTTACCTGCAGACCGTGAAGTCCGGTCAACGGATGCGCGGCGCGCCGGATTATTCCGTTTATCACTCGGATCATCCCGGCGTGGTTCTGAGCAAGGAAACCATCGGCCACAGCACCGCGGAGGATTGCACGTTGCGCGTATTCCCGTCCGACGCGGCCATGCGCCTGACGGCTCCCGTCTTTTTGTTCCGCGACCCGGTGGACGCCTGGGCCGCCTGGTCGCGGGCCGGCTGGGGCACGCCGGAGGCTTTCGAGATGGCGTACCGTCACCTGCTTTCCCTCTACTTCAGAGCGCTGGAACTGGGCTCGGCCGCCACGGCGATCCGCTACGAGTCCTTCGGAGAGGACACCGTTGCGGCCTTCCGGCGGCTGTGCTCCGTGCTGGGCATCGCTTACACTCCCGACATGATCAACTGGCGGCTGCGTTTCCCGGAGCAGTCACCGGTCATCTGGCGCAGCGACGTGCAGGACGACTTCGACCGCGGCGTGTGCGACAGCGTGAGGGCGGCGAGCGGCTTTGTCTATCGGCGAACGGATTTTCGACTGCCGGAAAGCGAGCGGGACTGTGTCGACCGCCTGTTCCGAAAGAGCTATGAAGCGTTGCCGGCGGCTCGGGATGCCAGCAACGCCCGGCGCGTGATAACGGGGGAAGCCAGTTCGTAGAGCACCGTCGAGGCCAGGATCACCGGCAGCACCCAGGCTTCGAACTGCGGAAATCGCTGTGAGGCCATCAGGGCCATGCCGATCGACACGCCGGCCTGGGGAAACAGGCAAAATCCCACCCACTTTCGCGTTACCGGGTCGGCGTGCAGCGCCGTGGCGCCGGCCCAGGCTCCGGCATAGGTGCCAATGCACCGCGCCACGATGTACACAGCTGTCACGCTGCCTACCGCCAGCAGGGCTTTCGCATGGGCCGAAGCACCGGCCAGGATGAAAAACAGGATCATGAAGGGCCACTCGATACCTTCGATGGCGTGGAAGGGCCGGTCGTGGTGCGTGGCCAGCGTCGCTACGACCGAACCCATGACCATTGCGGCCAGCACCGGCGAAAGATCGAGCCAGGTCGCTATGCCGCCGCAGATCAGGACGAAACCGATGGCCTCGGCCAGCGTTGGTTCGCCCGGCCGGACGCGTCCGCTCAGGTAGGCCATCGGAACCCCGAGCGCGGCGCCCAGCAACACGCTGCCACCGATGTCCTTCACGCCCACCAGCAGGCTTTCGGTGGGCGAGTGCGTTCCCACCAGCGCCGTCGCCAGGGCCATGGCGACGGAAAACAGCAGCAGCCCGATTGCGTCGTCCAGCGCCACCACGGCCAGCAGGGTGTTCGAAAACCGGTTGCGGATGTGGCTCTCGTGCACCACGTCGAAGGTCGCTGCCGGCGCACTGGCTGCCCCGATGCCGGCCAACAGCAACGCGACAACAGGGTTTACCCCGTAAAACCACAGGGCCAGGGCCACGACGATCACCGCGCCGCTGGTTTCCCCGATCGTGATGCTGACCACCGTACCGCCCTGGGCGCGCAGCGCGGACAACGAAAGCTGGGGCCCAAGCAGGAAGCCGATCAGTGAGAGCGCTACGGTGGTCATCGGCGGAAACCAGTCGTCCACCAGCTCGACCGGGAGCAGGTTGAAACCCACGGGCCCGACGGCCAGCCCCGCGACGATCAGCAGGGTGACCCGCGGGAATATCGTGTGTCGCCCGAGCAGGTCGGCGGCGAGGCCCAGCAGGAACAGGAGCCCCAGGGTCAGCAGCAGCGGCGCTTCCTGGAATGACATGGCTTCGAAACGTGGTTGCGTGGCGGGTGTCGATTTCTCCCTATTGGATTCTACCCTGTCGGCACACCGCTCATGGCGCCGAAGTGGCCCGTCCCTGAGGCCAGTCAAGTCGCTGCTCACCCGGGTCATACCGCAACAGCCTGCCGGGGGCTCTGTTTTCGTTCGTGAAACCGCCGGGATTTTGCCGGATAATAATCCTTTCTCCCGATCAGATCCCCACAAAAACATGGACGCGAGCAACGCCTGCGACATCTCCGTCGCCGTCACGGGTTCCGGCGGAGCCGGCGCCGTTACGGCCGGCGAACTGCTGTTGAGCCTGGCCGGCAAGAACGGCTGCTACGGCGTCATGCGGCGCTCCTTCGGCCCGCAGATCCGGGGGGGTGAAGCGGCCGCGCTGGTTCGTATCGGCCATCAGCCGATCGAGTGCATGAATGATCATTTCGACCTGTTGCTGGCGCTCGACTGGCGCAACGCGGAACGTTTTGCCGAAGAGATTCCGCTACGGCCGGACAGCCTGATCATCGCCGACCCTTCCGCCGGCGAGGTTCCCGAGGCGATCCTCGATCTCGGTGTCGACCTGATCGAGGTGCCGATGAAGGAGCTTGCCAGGGAAATAGCCGGTGGCCGGCCCAATATGGTGGCCCTGGGCCTGCTATGCCACTGGCTGGGTTTCTCCCCCGACAAGGCGGGGCAGATGATCGATCAGGTGTTCCACGCCAAGGGGGAGGAGATCGTGGCCGGCTCGCGCGCCGCCTTCGACAAGGGCTTCACCGAACCCACCATCGTCCAGGCCCGCGAAGCGCGGCCTTCATCCGGGCAGCGTGAAGCCGGCCACCGGGGACCCCGCTGGGACCTGAGCGGAAACGAAGGTTGCGGCATCGGCGCCCTGCGCGGCGGCATCCGCTTCGCGGCGGCCTACCCGATCACGCCGGCCAGCGACCTGCTGGAGTGGCTCTCCCCACGGCTGGAAGCGCTCGGCGGGTCGCTGCTGCAGGCCGAGGACGAACTGGCCTCGATCAACATGGTCATCGGCGCCTCGTTCGGCGGCGTCCCGGCCCTGACTGCAACTTCCGGTCCGGGCCTGGCGCTGATGCTCGAAGGCATGGGGCTGGCAGTTGCCTCTGAGACGCCCGCCGTGGTGGTGGACGTCATGCGTGGCGGCCCGTCGACCGGGATCCCGACCAAGTCCGAACAGTCCGACCTGAACGTGGCGCTGTACGGCCTGCACGGCGATGCGCCGCACCTGGTCCTGGGCGCCCTCGATCACGCCGATTGCATCCTGACCACCGAGTGGACGGTTCGCCTGGCCGAGGCGCTGCAAACCGTGGCGGTAATGCTGACGGATCAGAACCTGGCGCAGTCGCGGGCCCTGATTCCGGAGCCCGATTACACCTTGCCCGCAATCCCGGAGCGCCTTGCCGCCGAGCCCGACAAGCCCGGCGAGTCTTACCGGCGCTACGAGATAACACCCAGTGGCGTATCGCCGATGGCGCTGCCAGGCACCCGCGGCGCCACCTACGTCGCCGACGGACTGGAACACACCGAAACCGGCAAGCCGAGCTCTGCGGCGCGCGATCACACCGGGCAGCTGGACAAGCGCCTGCGCAAACTCGAAGCCTTCGACTTCGGGGAACACTGGGCGGACGTGCGTGGCGAAGGCCCCCTGGCCATCCTGACCTGGGGTTCGACCAGCGCCGCCGTGCGCGAAGCGGCCCAGCGTCTGCAGGCCGCAGGGCAGTCAGTGAAAGTCGTCGCACTGCGATTGCTGATGCCGGCCAGCCCCGCGCGGATGGAGCAGGCCCTGCAGGGCGTCGAGCGGGTCCTGGTTGTCGAGCAGTCCCACGGCGAGCAATTTCACCGCTACCTGCGCGCCTGGTACGACATCGGGGCCGAAACGCACGTCCTAGCGCGTCCCGGTCCCTTGCTGATTACGCCCGGCGAGATTGTCGAGTGCATCGAGAACTGGAGCTGAACATGGAACACGCAGTCGCTTCCCCGCCCGTGAGCCCGAAAGAGTACAAGTCGGACATCAAGCCGGTGTGGTGCCCGGGCTGCGGCGATTTCGCCGTGCTGAACGCGCTGACCAAGGCGCTTGCGTACCTGGAACTGCCGCGTGAAGAGGTGGCGCTTATCACCGGCATCGGCTGTTCATCGCGGATCGCGGCCTATACCAGTGCCTACGGCTTCCACGGCGTGCACGGGCGGGCGCTGGCGCTGGCCGCCGGCCTGAAGGCCGCCCGTCCCGACCTGACGGTGCTGGTGGCCGGCGGCGACGGGGACGGCCTGTCGATCGGCGGCAACCACTTCCTGCACGCCTGCCGCCGGAACATGGACATGACCTACATCATCATGGACAACGAGGTGTACGGCATGACCAAGGGCCAGGCCTCCCCGACCACCGCGCCCGACTGGACGCGCAGCAAGCTGACGCCACGCGGCACGGGCCTGCGGCCGTTCCAGCCGGCAGGCATGGCGCTGACCGCGGGTGCGTCGTTCATCGCGCGCGGTTTCACAGGCGACCCCAACGGGCTGGCGAAGATCCTGGTCGAGGCCATTCAGCATCCTGGTTTTTCCTTCATCCAGGCGCTCAGCCCGTGCCCGACCTTCCGCCCGGAGCAGATGGAATGGAAGCGACAGGTCAGGCCGTTCGAAGACGAGCGGACCGCCGACCCCATTCTCGCCGCGCAACGCATCCAGGCGGACGACGGCATGAGCATGGGCGTGATCTTCCGTGCGCAGTACCCGGTGTTCCAGCCGGGCAGTCCGGTCGCGGGCGAGCTCGCCGCCATCGAGCAGGAGTTCGCGATATGAATCTCCCGGACAAGATGACGGACCTCGAAATCTTCCTGGCCTACTCCGTGGCTCTCGAGGAAGAGGCGGCCGGTCGCCACGACGAGCTAGCCGACATGATGGACGTGCACAACAACCCGGAAGTCGCCGCGACCTTCCGCAAACTGGCCCACTACAGCCGGCTGCATGCAAAGGAGATCCGCGACCACGCGCGTGGCCACGACCTGCCGCGGATCGCCCCGTGGGACTTCGAATGGGAAACCATGGAAGGGCCGGAAACGGCCGATATCGGCAAGGTCAATTACCTGATGACCGCCCGGCAGGCGCTGAACATAGCGATGGGCAACGAGCAGCGCGCGCACGAGTTCTACTTCTCGATCAGCGAAGGCAGCCCCGATCAGGCGGTCCGTGGTCTTGCCGCGGAGTTCGCCGCTGAGGAAAGCGGGCATGTGGCCCTGTTGCAGGCCTGGATTGAGAAACTCCCGCCCGAAGAAGAGCCTGCCTTCGATCCCGATCCTCCGAACGCGCCGGACTAAAAGTCAACACAGGGAACGCAAAGGACACAAAGGAATCCGGGATCGTCCGCATGGTCCTCTGCGTTCCTGCTCCTGGTGCAGTCCTCTCCCGAAAGATTAACGACTCTTTCCGTGGCCCCGGTTGCCCGAGGGTACGAAAATGTTTCCGCCGCCCAGGCGGGTCGCGTTGGCGTCCGCGGAACCGTCCATGGACAGGTCGTCGATGACGGCACCGTCCTTGTCCGTGGTCTCCAGCCAAAGCGCGTCCAGGCCGGCGCCAGGCTCGCCACGGTCCTCGGCGTATACCGTGAACCCGTGATTGCCTTCCGTGTCGGCACCTGGCGCTCTGAAGGTCGCCTTCCCGGTGAACGTGGCCCAGCTGAAGTCCGCACCCTGGCCCAGGGCCAGGCCGTCGACGGAGTTGCTCTTGATCCGCCACTTGTCCTCGCCCTCAGGCGCGCCCTCGATGTGGCGGATTAGCAGGAAGCTGCCTTGGATGTTGGTCTGCTTCTTGTTGTACTTCATGGTGTAACCGAAGTTCGTCCGGTTGTTCGTGCCCGGCCAGTAGAACCAGCCACCGCCGGTGGTGTAGCCCAGGCTGGGATCGAACACCGTCAGCACGTCGTCATCGGCGCCGGCGTAGTAGCCGCCATTCACGATCGCATCCACGCTGTAGGTGTTTACCGGGACATTTTCGAAGTCGCAGGTGACGGTCAACGCTTCGCTGTAGCTGAGCGCGTTGTCAGCCAGTGCCTCGTTGCTGCTCACCGTGCAGGGACCGGCCGGGCTCACCTTACTTCCGGGGCCCACCGGGTTGAGCTCGATGGTTGCGACGGACTTTTCGATGTCGCCGGCCCGCGCGCTCGCAGTGGCGCTATCCGGTTGCGTCTCACTTACAGTGAACATCAGCGAGAAGTTGACGCTGTCTTCTCCCGCCCCCGTCACCGGAACGGAGACCGCGTTTGCACCGGCAAGCGCCACGGCGGCGTTCTCGGCGCTCACCACCAGGGTTGAAGCCTTGGTGTCCGAGGCGTCCCCATCGCTCACGGTCAGGTTCAGGATGTAGTCATCCGGGTTCGCCGGCAGGAGTACCTGGCCGCTGATGGTCCAGCTGCAACTGGAGCCCGAGACCGGTGAATAGTCGAATGACTGGGCCGAGCAGGCCGAGGCGCCGGTGGCCGCCAGGGCCAGGTCGTCGGGCAGGCCGGCAGTGGTGCTGACATTGCCGTCGTCGCTCCAGGTGGCGCCCGGCGTCAGCGACGCATCGTCAATGTCCGTCGCGGTCACGATCAGGTCGGAAATCGTATCGCTGTACTGAACGCTGGTCGTGGCGCGGCTGACGGAAACCTGTGGCGCGTCGTTCACCGAATCGACGGTGATGTTGACCGTTCCGTTCGCGCTCTTCCCGGTTTCGTCCGTGACCGTGTAGCCAAAGCTGTCCGATCCGTACCAATTGAGGTCCGGGGAGTAGGCGAAAGACCCGTCTGCATTCACCGTGACGCTGCCGTGTGACGGTTCCATGTTGCCCGTGATCTGCAGCGTGGCCGTATTTTCGTCCGAGTCGTTCGCCAGGACGCCGGGCGCGGGAACGTTCAGCACCTGATCCTCATCGGTCGAGTACCCGTCCGTATTCGCTAAGGGAGGCTGGTTGAGCCCTTCAAAGGAATCACACACCGTGCCGATGCCGTCATTGTCCAGGTCGGCCTGGTCCGGATTGGGGTCCCGCGGACAATTGTCGTCGACATCAGCGACGCCGTCATTGTCGTCATCGTCATCGCACGCGTCGCCTGAGCCGTCGCTATCCAAATCCAGTTGGTCCGCATTTGCGTGATTGGGGCAATTGTCATCCGCATCCGCCACGCCATCCCCATCCGAGTCGGTGGGCACGAATCCTGCGCAATTGGGATCGTCCGGGTAGTCGACGCAATAGCCCTCCACGACGGCGCCGACGTTCACTTCCAACAGCACTGCGCCGGTTTCTCCGTCAAAGAATTCAAGGCGGTGGATGGCGTGAGAAAAGGGAATCTCGAACGCGCCGACGGCTTCTGCCAGGGTGATCTGCCGTTCACCATCCGCCGATTCCTCGAATTCCCAGCGCGGGTCCCATGCGTAGCGGTTACTTATCTCCACCCCTGTGTCGTCAAACCAGGAAATGCCGATCATCTCGGGGTCGGCTACGAATGCTCCGGGCGGGGTCTCGCTGATGTAGGCGTCGACGAATTCGGCTCCTCCTTCGAAAACCCGAGCCTCGACGATCAGGGCCCGGCGCGTATCGTTCAGAATGTCGTCAATGGACGGAATAGGCGCCGATGCTGGATCGTTCTGTCCGAACGACGTCAGCGGAAGAGCGGTTCCGGCCAGCATAAGAATGGCCGCGTGGAGCCCCTTGAGTACACGAAAAGAATGGATGTCGTCGTTCCAGGAACGCATAATCAGCACCTCCCCGCAAGGCATTCGTTCAGCATCCAGAACATCCTTCTTTGTTCCGAGTCACCGATCTTGTGACGGTCAATGGAAGGCCGCGGTGTTCCGTCATCCCACGTATTGGGTTCCCATACAGCCTCTGTTGCTGATCCAGTACTTCGGCAGCCCCAAGCCGCGTCGGAGGCGTCGACTCCGTCACTGTCGACGTCTGCAACGTAAATGGTTTCAATGGGCCTGGAACAGGGATATAGGCCGTTTGGATCCGGGTCTGATCCCAATATTATTGGTAACTGAATAGCGCACGGCGTGTCGGGAGTCGCGCCGGCGCACCCACCGCCTTGCATGAGGTCACGAATCCGTACCACGCGCTTATCCAGTTCAAATAACCACCAGTCTCTGTTTCTCGGAAACGGCCTGTCTTCTGTGAACGAGCGGCATTTATCAGGGTCGAAGCCGCCGTCGATAGCGGCAGCCCTGCACCCAGGTTCTTCCTTGAAGATGTTGGGAAATGGTGGGCCGAATAACTGTTTCGTAAAGTAACCACCATCACAACAATATTCATCTGCCAAACCAAATGGCCTGTGCCCTGACTCGTGAGCAACCGTCTGAAGGCGGTCAAGCTCCATTTCGACAGTAAAGGTGCCGGGCGACCCCGCGTTGTCCCGGCAATCGCTTCGGTGAACAATTCCGGCCACGTCCGCAAAACCGTACCTTTTCTTGAATTTGTCGGGCGCCTCCCGGAGGCATCTCTCGCTGTCTGGCTGCGGTCCGGTATTCGCAGGTGTCTTGGCAATCCAGAAATTGAAAAACTTCTGCCATTTGACAAACCAGGGAATGGTGAAATAGCCATCCTGGATCAGAAGACCCACGTCCTCAATAAAGGCGGGGTCTTCGAAGGAATCGTACTCGTCCTCGTCGAAAAAGAAGACCACGTCAATACGATCGTCGAGCTTTCCACCGATTCGCACGGGAATGGCCGGAAAATCTATGTCCGACTCATCGACACCAACCCGCATCCAGCCCGAAAAATATTCCTGGGTTCCCCGCCTGACGAGACACGAGTAGGCGAACGAGGAGGAAGGGGGGTATTCAAGCGCTGCACGGCTTGCCTGGGTTTCTATCAGCTGAGGAGCTTCGCGGTCCAGATCGAGATAAATCTCGATGCTGTCCGCTTCAACGGGGGTGCCGTCTTCATTGATCGCTTCAGCCTCGATAGTGACCACTTCCCCTGAAGTCGGGACATAGATGGGCGTGTGGAAACACCTGGCCATCAGGTCGCTGGGTTGCCCGCCGCCAATAACCAGGGAGATGCATGATGGCTCCGAGGTCCAACCCAGAGCGTCCGTGGCCCGGATGCACAATTCGGCGGTGCCGGAGAGTGTTCCAATTGATGCCTGGACATCTTCCGTAGAGGAATCGAACGCACCGTCTGTGGCGTCCATTGGCTGCCAAGCCCCACCATTAACCTGAAATTCGGCCGAATCGATCGGCTGCAGACCGGTGAAGGCGTCACTGACCTTCGCGAACAAGGACACAGAATCGCCGGCTTTTGGTTCAATGGGATCAGTTGTTATCTGCCCGATCGTTGGCGGGAATATGTCTCCCCGGTCCCTCAGGTAGACTTTGCTGGCCCCCGCAGTGGAGTCGTAGTAGGAGAAGGCGAGAAACCGCCCGTCATCGCTCATTCCGAATTGCGCCCCGGGCCCCTGGTTGAGCCATTGGCTTCCGCTCTCGTCAATGGATTGGATGGTGTTCGCATCGATAAGCCGGTCATAGACGAAGATATCGTCCCGGGAATAATTGGCGTCACCGGCAACGATGTTTCCTCCGGAATGCTGATAGGCGATGAAACGCCCGTCGCGGGAGACGATGAGTTCCGCGTCGAAGTCGGCGGAAGCCGGTTCGCTGTATCGGGGATCGGGATAGCCGCTCGAATCGAGTATTAACGGCTCCTCGCCTGTCGGCGTGCCGCTGACCATGAAGGTTATCCCGGCTGCCTGATCGCGCAGGAACACCTGGTCGGAAGAAGTGTTCGATTTCTGCTCATCGAGGCAGGGCTGCCCATAACCGTAGTTGGAGAGGTTGACAGCCTCGCCAATCATGGCGATGGAGTCGCCGTCGCCACTCAGCGCGAGACGGTCCTCGAAACCGGTGACGTAGCACTCGTCACCCGCACTGTCGACGCTGACCCGGGTCACGAGGCCGCCTGGCAGGTCCGTGACGAAGGCGTCTACGTCGTCGTTGTTGTCGTACTGAACCAGTTGCCATTCGGTTTGATAGAGCACCCGGCTTCCGGAATCGGAAATGTCGGTGTCGGAATAGACGTAGGGCCCGGTGTCCGGTACGGGCTGGCCGTCCCAGGTGGTCGTCGCACTGGAGACCTCGAGGGTGCCCGTCTGGCGGTCATAGCGGAATTGCTGTTCTGCGAGGACGGTCTCGGAAACCAGGTTGGAGGCCTCGCTCTGGAACACGACGTAGCGCCCATCGGGCGTGATGGCGGGTGCATTGGCGCCGAACTCGTTGGCGGGGGCGCCCGAGGGACCCCTGCTGATCATCACCAGGCTGTCGGCGGCCCTGTCGTACAGGTACACCTGCTGGTCGCTCGAACCCGGATCTTCGGCTTCGAAGGCGATATAGCTGGCGCCATTCGACAGTTCCACCCGCTCGGTGGCGATGTCCGTGACATCGGTGGCGTCGAACGTCACATCCGACCGGATCCCGGTTGCGATCTCATACAGGCAGATTTCCCGGACGTTACTGCCGGAATAGGAGCAGTGGTACGCCACATAGCTTCCATCCGGGGCCACGGTCGGGTCGTAACCCAGGTCAATTTCAATGGTCTGGGCCTGGGCCAGGAGCTTCACAGGAGTGAGGCAGATTGCCAATATCAACACCCAACCGATCGTGTGCTTGCCGGGGCTGGCTGTTCGGTTCAAAACAATTGAATTCATGGAGGGCTCCCCCTGGGTCTTCGCGGACTTCGACGACTGAAAGCGCCGCATCCCGAACGGAAGTCACTCCGACGTGGGATTCGACAAATAAAAATGATTCTCAGTATGAAAAGCGAAAAATGAGCGGAAAAGCGCTCATCCATGTTATCGACAGGGCGTCGATTGGGGGTTTTTCAGGAGTCCAGCGGGATACCTTCGATATCTGAAAGACTCTCTCTGCATGCCTTCAGATGTGATCCAAATCGATTCGCGTGTGCCTCGAGGCCCGCCAGCGCGGATTGCATGAGGCGCACGCCTTCTTCGGCCCGTCCTTCAAGCGCGAGAGCGTGGCCCAGCAGGCACTGGCTGCGTAGCAGGGCGGGGTGATTCTTCGGAACATTGGGTTCCAGCAGGTCGACCGCGGCTTGCGCATGTTGCCCCTGTTGGTCGATGTCGCCGAGTTCGGAGTAGATGATGGCCAGCGACACGTGGGGATAGGCGGTCAAGGGCTGCCCGGGTTCGTTGACCTCGGCATAGATTGCGGCCGCCTCTTCGAGTAATTCGATGGCCTGCTGTTGCCGGTCCAGTCGCCTGAGGAGCGATCCGAGGTTTTGGAGCGAGTCCGCTACGGCCCGGTGTTGGCTTCCGAACTTTTCGCGCCGCCGTTCGAGCACATCTTCGTAAACCCGGGTTGCGTCTTCCAGCCTGCCGGCCTGGTCGAGGCTGAAACCATAGTTGTTGAGCGTCGACATCACCGTGTCGTGCTTTGGTCCGAGTTTGTCGGCAAGAGCCGGTAGGAGCTTCTCGTAGATGGCGATACTCTCCTTTGGGCGACCTTGATTGCTCAGATTGGCGGCGACGCGCAATTGCACGCCCAGTGTGGCCAGATGATCGGGACCATAGGAATTGACGTAGATGTCCAAAGCCTGGCCCAGAATGTCTTCCGCCAGCGAATAGCGTCGCAGGACATCCAGCGCGATGGAGTATTCCGTGAGTGCTTCTGCCAACAGGATGTCTTCGCCCCGGTGTTGCTTCAGCAGGTCGATGCCCGTTTCGAAGTGAGCGAGTGACGCCTCGGCGTTGCCGTAGACCCGCTGGTACTGGCCGATATCGAGTTCGACCTGGGCGCGCTCCTGCCACCGGCCCGGATAATCCGAGACGAGTGTGCTTCGCACGGACTCGAACTCGGCAAGGGCCGTTTCCGTTTTGCCCATAGCCATCCGTGACTGGGCGAGCTTGCGCCGGGCTTCGAGCATATCGATGGTTCCGTCCTGCCCCAACCGGTCTCGCAGCGTCAGTTCTCGTTGCCGAAGATCGATTGCGTGCTCGTGGAACGAGAGATTCTGGTAAACGTCGGCGAGAATCGTGTAAAGCTCGACCTGCAGCTTCGGCCGGCCGGACAGCTGACGGGTGATGACGTCCTCCGACCCGGCCAGGACGTCGCTGACCCGAGCGTCAACGCCGTCCCCGGCAAACGGATCCGGCGACTGAATGAATTCCACCAGCAGGTCTTTCACCTCCTCCGCGCGGGTCGCTGCCGTCATGGCCGCCTCGCGTTCATTCTTCAATTGCCGATTGAACTCGGCGAGGGTGACCACGAAGGCCAGCATGGCCGCCAGCCCCAGACCCAGACCCGTTGCCAGCGCAGGCCGGCGCCGCATAAACTTTCGCAGCACGTAAGTCGGCTTTGCCTGGCGAGCTCGCACGGGGCGGGATTCGAGGTAGTTGTCCAGGTCCAGTTCGAGTCCGGCGGCCGAGCCGTAGCGGGCGTCTGCAGAGGGCTCCAGGGCTTTCAACAGGATGCCGTCCAGGTCGCCCCGCAGTTGGCGCCGGCGGTAGGGTGGCCTTGCGTCTGCCGGCGAAGCAATCTGGCTCGGTGAACAGGACGGCTCGCCATCCGCTGCAATGCCAAGGGCGTTCCGGGCATCCTCGATACCGGTCAGCACTTCCGTGAACACGAGCCCCAGTTGGTAAACGTCGGTCGCGGAGGTCACGGGTTCCCCTGCGAGTTGTTCGGGACTGGCATAGCGGGGGGTCATCGGCCGAGTGAACTCGATCGTCTGCGCCGTTTTCATCAGGTCCAGACCGAGCTCCTCTCCGGGAGTGAGGATCTTGGCGATGCCGAAATCGAGGAGTTTCACCGCCCCGGACTGCGTGACGAGGATGTTGGATGGCTTGAGGTCGCGGTGGACGACCAGGTGGCGATGCGCGAACGCCACAGCGTTGCAGATATCGCGGCACAGTTGAACACGCTCCGTCAGCGAAAGATCTCGCCTGCGGCAATAGTCTGTAACCGGCAAGCCGTCGATCAATTCCATCACGAAGAATGGCGCCCCGTCCGCCGTCACGCCGCCGTCGAGCAGCGTGGCGATTTGGGGGTGTCGCAAGACGGTGAGTATCTGCCGCTCGGCCAGGAAGCGGCGCCACACGTCGTCCGAATCGAAGCCGCGCGTCAGGACCTTGATCGCAACCCGCTGAGACCAGTCTTCGTCCACGCGGCTGGCCTCGTAGACCACGGATCTCAATCCTCGCGCGATCTCGGCTTCGATTCGATAAGCGCCCAGGATTTCACCCAGATGTTCAGGAGCAGATGCCCCGGATTCTTCGTACTGGGCCATAGCCGAGGCCAGCAAGCGGTTTCTGAACCCGGCGGCAGACTGTTCCAGGAAGTCGTTTGCCTGCTCTACACGGGCGAGAAGTGCCGCCAGTTCCTCGGCCAGGTTCGGCTCCGTGGACGAGACTCTGCTCAGGAATGACGGCCAGGCGTCGGGTTCCATGGCCAGGGCCTCGTCGAACAGGTCGTCCAGGCGGCTTTGGATATTCGGATCCATCCCCGCGATTCAATCCTTCGGGCTGATTATGCGATCGTCGAGATAGTGCAGCAGGTAAGCCCTGGCCTTTTGCCAGTCACGCGCCACGGTGCTCTCGGACATGTCCAGTGCTTTGGCGGTTTCCTCGACGCTGAGTCCACCGAAGAACCGGCACTCCACGACCCGTTCCATGCGGGGCGAGTGTCGGGCGAGCCGATGCAGCGCGGTGTCAAGGTCCACGACGTTCACGTCCAGCATGGGCTCGATCAGTGTTTCCTCGATGAGCCCGGGATGCGCACTGTTGGGATCCCGCTTGGCCGCAGCACTTCGGCGGCTGTAATCCACCAGAACATGCCGAATGACGCGCGACGTCACTGCCTTGAGATGCCGGCGGTCTCTAAGGGACAGCTCCGAACCGGATTCCGCCAGTCTCAAATACGCTTCATGCACCAGGGCAGTCGTCTGCAGCGTCAGGCCCGCGCGCTCGCCTCTCTTGTGCCATCGCGCCACCTCGCGCAGCTCGGCGTAGATCTTCTCGATCAACGAATCAAGCGGCTTGGAGGTGTCGCCGACTGAAGTCGCATCGGATTGTTGTTTTTGGCGCACTCAAAAAAGTGTAGCAAAAACGGACAGATCTGTTGGCTGAGAGAAGCAGAACTTCAAATCTCCATTCCATCTGCCGATTAGAGCGAGGATGTGGGGTGGGGGGCGACCCCTGGGCCGGGTACGGCAAAATCCCGACACTCATTTGCCCGATGCTGTCTCCAGTTCTGCGTCAATGCCGAGTACAACGTCCCGAAAATCCGGCCGAACCCCACGCTCGACTCTTTCCAGAATGATGGCCCTGGCAAGGGGGTTGCTCATCTGAAACTTCAGACTTGCGAGTGCCGAATCCCAGAACTCCTGCGATACGAACCCCTGCTGGTATTGATAATGTGCGTTGTCGAACATCATGAACAGGCCGAGCACCGTGTACAGATACGCGTCATATTCCGCATCGGTAACCTGATCCATGTCGCCACGTGCAGCTTTCCTCTGGGCGGACAAGGCGGCAGGATTTGAAGCAAATTCAGAATCCCATTCGGCGACCGCACTGGTCCTGGATTGATAGGTTTGCGACATCGATATTTCCTGGGCCTGCCGCATTTCCAGGCCCACGAATATCAGGGAGGCGACGACGGCAAATGTGCCGGCGACCTGCATCCAACTGTTCAGTTTCGTTGAATCCATATCCTGGCCACGACGATCGGATCAGCGTCCGTTTTGGGTCGACAACGGTCGGACAGTCTAGCACGGGTCCACGGTCCCGCTTCGGGTCGAAGACTGCCCACGTCGTCTCATCAGTACCTTAACCCGCTGTCCAGCGCATGGCGGGATTCCCCCGGAAGTGCTTCCAGGAAGAGCCTGGTTCTCAGTTCGATAAACTTCAGCGGCTAAGAGGTGGGCGTCCTGATTGCTCTTCCTGATTGCTCTGACGGCAGCACTCAACGACGGCTCGTTTGCTTGGCGAAGCCCTGTCTTCTGGTTCTGAACCGTCGCTTGACTGTGGCCGAAGCAAGGAACATGAAGTGGCTGAGGTAAGCCATCACGGTACTGGCTCCGCCCGGCAAAATATCATCGGTAGAGATTTCCCGTCTCCTGGTGGCATACAGGTTCTGGAACACCTTGTTCGTGTGATCTACTTGTATTCGTGGATGGTGTTTCCTGTGGAGTTCACGAAGAACCAGCTGATCATCGTTGTACAGGTAGTCTCCGTGGTGTAAACGGCTGCTGAGTTGAAAATCCATTCTGGTGGACAGGGCTTCCGAGAAGAGATCCGATATGCATTCCTTCCTGCCAATGAAGCAACCCGCATTGAGGTGCTGAAAAGGAGGCTGGTAGTTGCTTCTCTCAAACTCTTCGATCCTGGACAAAAACTTCACCTCGGATTCCGTGATATCGCGTGTGGTTCTGGATCCCGGCGCACTGTTTTTCTCTGCGCCGAACAGAAGGTCACATTCAAAATCCGAAAGGAAACAGTCGACAACAGGCTGGAGGTCACCAGTGACGAGCACATCCGGAGCATCCAGGTGGAGCAAGAGCCCCGGCTGTGGATGATTTCTGATGTAATCGACGATGAGTTTGAGTTTGTAAATATGTCTCCACCGCTGAAGATCCCTGCCCAAAACCACAAAGTCGTCGATCCCGAGATACTCCAGAATGGATTCCGTGTACTGCTTCGCCGCGTGCGTGGTGCACAGCACAATGTCGAGATCAACGGGCCTGCGGAGTTGCCCCCCCGGTCCTTGCCTGTCATAGAGCTGTTTTTCAAGAAGTCGGCAAAATACCGGCCCCTTATTCAACTGGAGTCGCCTGCGGTCGACGAAGAGCCGAAGATTCCCGTTGTTGTGAAATATTCTGGTAGCCAATTGAATGCGCGTTGCCGCCATTGGGTTGGAACATCGACCGCTATCTTACGAGGCAGAAAATGCGCCCGACGGCTCAGGCTTCACTGAAAGCCCATCATCGTTCGGTCAACCGTTGATGCAGTTTTTCGCTTACGTCCTGCACGTCATGGTTCTCGAAGTACCACCGGATGGTCCTGTCCAGACCCTCATCGAACCCGATTTGAGCTGACCAGCCCAGCAGCCTGCGGGCAAGGCTGTTGTCTGCAACCCGATTGTAGGGACCGGTCGGCTTGGAAGGATCGGTTTCAATCGCTGCATCATGTCCCGTTTTCTTCATGATCTTGCGGGCTGCATCGAGCACACGAATTCGTTCCATCGTACCGAGGTTGATCGCGGTGCCGTCTTCGATACATTCCGCTGCGAGAATGGTGCCCTCCACGATGTCTCCCACGTACGTCCAGTTTCTGATCTGTTCTCCTGTTCCCCACACCTCGAACGGGTCCTGCTTCACGAAAGCACGGGCGATCATCGCCAGCACCGCATGAGACTCGGTGCATCGTTCGCCATAGACGGTGAAATACCGCAGAGAGGCGGATTTGAGGCCGTAATCGCGATAGTAGGCTTTCAAGCTCAATTCGGCCATCAACTTCGCCCAGCCGTAAAGATCATCTGCCCGGTACGGTGGCCCAACCAGGTCCTCGGTCAGGTAAACCGTCTGTGTTGGGTCGGCCTGAAGGTCCGTGGGATAGACACATCCCGAAGAAGCAAACGTAAAATGGTCTACCCCGGCCTTGCAAGCGGCCCGAATCATCAATCCGTCAAGGGCCAGGTTGGTCGAGCAGGCAGCCTGGTGAAGATCGATATAGCCCCGTCCACCATGATCTGCGGCCAGATGAAATACGTTGTCGATATCTTGAACAGCCCGTTCTGCATTTTCACCGTCCAGCAGGTCAGCCTCGAGGAAATCAACCGCTCCCTGGTCGATCCAATGTTGGATGTACTCCTGCTTTCCGCTGGATAGATTGTCAACCACGCGCACCCGGGCGCCCCGCTTGAGCAAGGCGCCCACCAAGTGGGAGCCGATAAACGAGCAGCCGCCGGTTACCAAGACTTTTCTGTCTGTCCAGCCCAACATGTTTTTCCTGTTTTTCCCGGTAATCCACATATATTATCTTTTTGAAACAAGATCTTTTCGACATGATTATGGGTCGAGGCTGACCTGCATTCCGACGCAAGTGTCCACCCATTTCACTTCTGCAGAGCGCTCGAGTAAACCGTGAAGGCAAGAAAAGAAAGACCCGCGGAAAAAGAAAATCGCTATTCCCTCGCCGATATCCCCCACCTTATTCGCAGCCCACTGGGCCGAATCCAGTTTCGTGAGGGCATCTACTACAGGTTGTGGCCGTTGTTGTCTGTGCTGGCAAGCGCGTATCGCAGAGTCGCTGTTTCCAATACCAGAATTGTCAGTGTCGTCGGGTCATTCGGGAAGACCACGACAGCGCGTGCACTGACCTGCGCGTTACAGAAACAGGTTCACGAGAATATGTCCCGGAACTCCTGGTCTTATGTGTCAGGTTCGGTGCTTCGTATACGGCCGCACGATCGCCATGCGGTCATTGAAGTGGGGATAAACAACACCGGTCAGATGAAGCAGTATGCCAGAATGATCCGCCCGGATATTACAGTCGTCACATCTATTGGCAGTGAGCATCACAGGTCGCTGGGATCGCTGAAAGTAACCCGTTCAGAGAAGGCTGAAATGGTAAAGGCCCTGCCAAGGTCCGGACTCGCCGTAATTAATGGAGATGACCCGAATGTCCGTTGGATGGCGGACCTCACTGAAGCCAGGGTCATCAAATTTGGCTTTGACGAATCGAATGACGTGAGAGCGAGCAACGTCAAGCTTGTCTGGCCGGAAGGGACGCATTTCAATCTCCACATCAACGGGGAGAAAAGAGCAGTCCGTAGCAGCCTCTTCGGATCGCACATGGTCTATCCGGTTCTTGCTGCAATAGCGGTCGCCACTGCCGAAGGTCTTTCTCTGGAGCAAATGCTCTCATCCCTTGAATCCATGCCGCCGACTCCTGGGCGACTTGAGCGCGTGCAGCTACCGGGTGGCGCAATACTTCTGCGGGATGATTTCAAATCTTCGCTGGAGACGGTTCATGCTGCGCTCGATGTATTTTCTGAAATCCCCGCCGGAAGAAGAGGCATTGTACTGGGCGAGGTTTCAGAGCCCAGGGGAAGCCAAGGGCCTATTTACAGAGAACTCGGAAGACGTATCGCAAGCATGGCTGATTTCGCCGTTTTTGTCGGTGGCAACTTTCAACGCTATTCGGCAGGTGCCAGGAGAGCCGGTTTCCCAAAGAGCGCCATGCGTGATGCGGGCGGAAGCGTACACAAAGCGGCTGAATGCCTTCGGAACGAACTGCGGCCGGGCGACACTGTTCTTTTGAAAGGTCGGGATACCCAACGACTTGAACGCATCTCCTTGATACTGGAGGGACGCACCGTTCGGTGTGATATTGAATTCTGCGATACCCGTGTCGTTTCATGCAGGAACTGCCCGATGCTGGAACGGGGCTGGGAAGGGTTGCGGGTTGTCATATGAGTCTCCCATCGCCTGAAAACCGGGTCGACCTGCCGCAATCCGATTTTTACGTCATTTACAACATGAGTAACTCGCCGTACCAGCAATGGCAGGCTGATCTGCTGGATTTCAGCTTCCGGGAAGTGGGACAGCGAGGGGTGATTGTTCGGCTCTGCTCTCAGGAGGGGAGTTTTCGGAATCTCGATGTGAGGCCTTCATCGACGGCTTATACGTTCGTGACGCCCACCTACGCGGAACTGGGTGACACAGGCTTCATCAAGTTCGTCCTCTGGTCGAAAAGGTTGCTTGGATTGAGGGCTTCCGGCCGGTATCACTTTTACTGCCTGAACAAGGCGCTCGCCATGAAGGCCTTCCTGGACTCGCACGCCGACCTGGACAAAGAAGCAAAGCTGCTCTGGCTGGATCCGGACATGGTCTTTCATCAGCCCTGGGAACCGGCGGCATCGATGGTTCGGCGGGGCAGTCTCGTCGGTCAGTACTGGTGGGGCTACGACCCGGTGTTCTGTCGCAACAATGAGGAAAGTGATAACGAATCCCTGTGCCCGGGGAATGAGTCCGCCATCATGTTTCCCTTTTGCATCACAGTGGGGGACATGCTCCGGATCGTCGATTCATACGGACGTTTTTCCGAAGAGATATACAAGAAGTCGAGGGACTGGAAATCTGAAATGTACGGCCTTGTCATGGCCATGACTGAAGCGAAGCTGGAGTGTCACACGGTCGCAGCGCTGGGTACGTGCAATAACTGGCCGCATGGGCTCCCCGACGATTTGAGCGCACCCATTTCGCACTACACTCAGGCGATGCAAGACCGCACCGGGCGTGAGATATGGGACAAGCGGAAGTACACGCCTCACACCTCGTCCAGGCCATGGCGGCGACCACCGCCTCCTGGCGATGTGGCTACATTGACCGATCGGAGAACCCTGCAGGTCTTGCACCGATTTATCGATTGGCAGGAAGAAGAAGAACGAACCGCCCGTGGTGAGACATCACGATGAGACGCGGAACCGGCATTATTCGTCCGATGATCGATGCGACCCGGATTCGACGATCCGGGTTGTTCCAGGTGAAATATTATCGCAGCCAGTTCTATAGGGAGCTCAAGGCTGACAGGTATTTATTGAGGCTGTCACCCATACTTCACTATGTGCTGTTCGGGGCCTTTGAAGGAAAGAACCCCAATCCACTTTTCGATACCGAGTACTACCGTGAACACAACCGCGAGGCTATCCGGGCGGGACAGAATCCGCTGGTCCACTTTATCCGCCATGGCGCACGGAAAAGACTTGACCCGGGGCCTGCCTTCGATACGGGATATTACCTTGACCAGAATCCTGACGTTGCCAGATCCGAGCTCAACCCACTCTGGCATTACTTTCAACGGGGAAAGCAGCAGGGTTGCAGGCCCAACCGGTTTTTCACAGAGTTGTGTAAGGTCCCGAAGCCAATTGCCGCAGACTGCGACCAGGGACGCGAATGGTTGCAGCAGGGGCTCGGAGCCTCAACGGACTCTGCCCCACGGCGGGTGCAGCGTTCAGACCGGGTGATCCGTTTTGAGTGGGACAGGGGAGGGTGGAACAACATCCGCATGCAGGCGGAGGTCATGGTGTGCCTGGCTGCACGCTTCAACCGCGTGCTGGTTCTTCCCGCTCCGGAAAAATGGTATCTGGTCCCCGGTGATAATTCACATCTCTTTGATTTCTTTGATGAAGCTGCTTTTCGGGCCGCTGTGCCCGTATTGCCTTCAGAAACCCGCCTGGAGGATGAATGGGAGGTCCCGGCGAACCTGGCCGCCATTAACACGGTGAGGCTCAAAAAAGAGGCGTATCTTCGACAGCAGGATCGTGAAAGCTGGTACTTCCCGAAGTCTGCGCGCATGTTTGGCCGTTTTTCCAGCGTTATGGGGAGTGAAGCCGGGCAATATGCGTTGATACACCGGGCCTTTCGGGTTCGAGCGGATTTGCTCGACAGGACGATGGAACTGCTGGAGGATCATGGGCTGAGGCCAGGCGGGTACTTGGCAGCCCATATAAGGCGTGGTGATTTTCAACAAAAGGCCATGCGCTATCTTTCCATAGAGAACGTCATCGATGCTCTGCGCAGGCACGGCGCCGACGCCGCTGGCACCGTGTTGATTGTCAGCGATGCCTACGATGAAGAACTTCTGGATGAGTGCCGCAGGCAGGGCTGGGAGCCGGTCTGTTGGGCGACAAAGCAAACAGCCGATGCCAGGTTCTCGGGCGTGCTGGACATGCTGTGCTGCTGTTTGGGATGGCGGTTTGTCGGGACGAATCTATCCACTTTCTCCACCGGGATCATCCAGTGGCGCGGCTACATCTCACGGGTTGCATCCGGGCGAGTAGACGCGACGCCGCGTTTCACCGCCGACCTGGAGCAGGTTCACTGGTGGGCGGAAGTGGATGAACTTGCCTGGCTGTCTATTTGATCCAGTATGCTCTTCTCCTCAGTCGGGGAAATAACCGGCGAATATTCACTGCATAGCGCTCCGACCGTTCTTCGAGAAAGAGGTGAAGGCGCCGGGCGAGTGCTCTCGGCGCTTTGAAAATCAGGCTCACGGCAATCGCCACGCAGTAATCGAACCAGATGCCCTTCCTGCCGGCTTTCCAGGCCAGCGACATGATCTCTCGAGCATGGATCCTGGCGCCCCTGGATCCATAATTGCACATCCAGACATTGAAGTGGCTGGGCACCCGGGTGAAAGTGGTGTACTTGTCGAGGCTGTTGAGGATCTCCAGAGTCTTCATGGTCCTGATGCACTTCTCGCATCTGCCGCAGTTCACGATCGAGCCCGCATGTTCATCGAATCCGGTTTTGTTGAAACATACCCGGAGCCGCGAGTAGGTCTCGCTCCAGTTTGAGAGGATCGCAGTCTTTTCAGGTCGGTTCAGGTGCGAGGAATCGTGAATGGTCTCCATTGATTCCGTGCTGACCAGGTGATCGAGCAATAGATGCGAGCCATCGCGAAAGAACTCATCGAATCTGTAGGATGACGGTACATAGAAACAGGAAAACAGACGGCCAAGAATGAGCGCCGGGGCAGTTACCATGGCGCCGAAAGACTGCTTGAGGATGCTCGGGTCGCTGAAAGACATATAGTTTGTTCGACACACAATCAGCTTGAGATTGTGGTTCGCCATCATCGGCTTGATGGACCTTCGAATCGCTGAGAAATGGTTGTTGTTTTCAATGTCGGAGTCGGCGTCGAAACCGTTGATCATCAGGCAATGTGAAATCCTGTATTTAGGGATCGGTTCGTTTTCAGGAAGATGACGCCACAGGGTATGAAAAGAGTCGATGCCCCCAGAGAATGAGCATCCGACCCCGGGGCCCGCAGGACCAATTTCGGTGGCTTGAAGATGGCCCTGAAAAATATTGACGGATTTGAAGGCGCCTGGCTTCCACGCGCATTGAATGCGTTGATAGTCCCTTATGCCCCTGAGCAAGTGGGGAGAAAGAGTACCCTCAAGGTGAATGTCTTCGCCAAGCGTCATCGCCAATGGCAGCAGGGCAACTGCAAATCCGTTGAGATGATCGCTCACATGGTCTTTGCAGCTCGTGGGAAAACTGAACCAGATCTCGGCTGGTAGCCTGGTCCTGGCGGAGTCCACCTCAACCCGGGCCGAAACGCGTATTTCGCCGCCTTCTTCGGCGATCCTGGGGCTGAAAACCCTCATGGGGCCGCTCTCCCAACAAAATCGGATGTATGACTCATTTACCTCCGGACCAGTATAGACATAACATCCTAGCCTCGCATTTTACGAAGGCCTTCTTGCCTTGCCATGCGCGCTCGTGGCCCCGTACCATGTCAACCTCTGGAAAGGGATGAACTCTGCTGTGCATGACAGATGCCTTACTTGCACGACGGCGTCTTGATTCTGGGGCCAATGCGCCCAACCTCGTTTTTCCCACCACTCGCGCATTCCGTGGAACGATTGTGAGACCGGGATTCTCATTCAAGTACCTTCGAAATCGGCTCCGGCACGATAGTTTCCTGAAGCTGACCAGTGACGCTCTCGATCGATGCGGCATCATTCTTCGACCCTACTATCTGGTTCTCGAGGGACGATTCGGCCAGTCGATCGTGGAACTGGAGTCGGGGTTTGACGATTACCAGACGGGCTTCCTCGATGAATGCGACATGGCGGAAATCGCACGGATTCCAGGCCGGTACACCACCGAAGACGAGCTATTGAAAAGACTCGAGGATGGCATGCTTTGCTTCGCGCTGAAGCAGCATGGGGAACTGGCAGCCTTTAACTGGATCGATCTCGATCGATGCCACTTCACCGCCCACACTTTTCCCTTGAAAGACGATGAGGCCTATCTGTTCGATGCCTGGACCATGGTGCCGTTCAGAGGAAAAAAAGTGGGCCCTTACCTGCGCTATCAAACATACAAGGAACTGGAACGAAGGGGAAGGTATCGCTCGTTCAGCATTTCTGAATGTGTCAATACATCGGCGATCAAGTTCAAGGAGAAATTGAACGCGAGGCATCTGGAACTGGCCCTGTACGTAAATCTCTTCAACAAACGCCAGTTTCAGTTCTCGCTCAGGAAATACGAGTGAGCCCTTCTGCCCAGCGTATATTATTCTGTGCTCGCCTTTCGGGACATTTA
>JASFKQ010000017.1:0-30147 GCA_050118555.1 Lysobacterales bacterium | reverse complement strand
CTGTTTGAGTCGGCTGATGTAATCTTCGACATTCTCAAGCGATTCCAGCGGATGCTCGTCTTCGAGGAAGCGGAACAGATCGTTCTGCCGGCTGAATTCATGGGTGACCGGGTAAATGTGATACATAAATTCTTGCTCTACCCGCCAGTCGGCGAGCAGCCAGGAATAGGAATCGTAGCTGATTCTCTGCTCATAACTCAGCGCGGAGAGATCGTAGGCACCGAGGATCTCACGGATGCCGGCTTTCAGCCGGTAGGTGTCCGCCACGTAACTGTTGCAGATGTCATCCAGCCGGTCGTCGCGGATTCCCAGCACTCGGGAGAGGCCCAGTGAGGTAACCATTTCGGGATTCCTCAACAGAATCTGCTTGTAGGAGGCGTCGACGAACTTGTCGAACGGCAGGTCCCGCAGACCATCGAGCGCATCCTGGATGTCGTCGACTTCGTCCGCAGAAGCCCCGGTGCCGGTAAACGCTGTCATCAGGCCTATAGAGACTAGCGCTGCAGCCAGGAGCGAAAGGGAGGTCTGTTTGTTCACGGTCATCTGCGAACACAAAGTACAAAGCGTATAGGAAGAATAATGCACATGTTGCTTGATACGAGCAAGTATCAACGGCCGGGCTGACAGGTCACCATCACGCCAAATTCCGCAGTCGGAAGCGGACACTCAGCCGGTTTCCAAGAGTCACCGCCTACGGCCTCATAACACAACTGAAAATCGCTGAAGCGAGTTCCCAGGCCGTGCCTAACATAGGAAGCTGTAACAGAAAATAACCTTCATTTACCGCCAATGCGTGATCCATCCGATTCGGACAGGCACCGCGAGCGCAGGCGATGAAGCAAGTGCGGTTTTGCCGAAGGCAAAGAAGCGCTTGTGCAATAGCGTCGCGCGTGACCGATTGAGTTAGAGATTGAAAGCTCCGGTTCCAATTTTTGACACAGCCAGCGAAGTCACGGCCGGCGCCATCGCCGGGGCCCGTCACTGCCCTGCCGAAGGCTCATCCTGCGCGGCACCGTGCGCTTCGCGATGTCTGTAGGCCAGAATCAGGGGCGGCAGCAGGAACAGGCTCAGCAGGGTCGATGTCGCCAGGCCGGCCAGGATCACGGTCGCCATGGGACCCTGGACCTCCCGCCCGGCCTCGCCCGAAGCCATGGCCAGCGGGACCATGCCCAGCGAAGTGACCAGCGCCGTCATCAGAATGGGGGAAAAGCGCTCCCTTGTCGCACGCAACACGGTCGCGAGACTCCAGTCATACCCCTCCCGCTCGACCAGGTAGTCGGCGTGGGACACCAGCAGGATCGAATTCCTGGCGACGATGCCGAACAGCGTCACGAAACCGACCAGCGCCCCCAGCGACAATACGCCGCCGCCCAGCGCAATGGCCAGAGCGCCACCCGCCAGCGCGGATGGAGCACTGGAAAGTATCAGGATGGCGGGGCGGCCCCCACCGAACGCCAGAACGAGAAGCACGACGATTCCGACCAGGGAGAGCGCCACGTTGATCAGGAGTTCCCGCTGCGCTTTGGCCTGACCCTCCGCGGCGCCCGAGTACTCGAGGTAGATCCCCTCGGGCAGGTGCACGTCGTCTGCTATGGCTTTCTGAACCCGCCTCGTCAGTCCGGTGATGTCCGCGATCTGCGAATTCGCCGTCACCACCTGCCGGCGCCGGCCGCCGTCGTGCAGGATTTCCGACCGCGTGCCGCCGAGATATACCCGCGCCACGTCCGACAGCGGCACCAGGGCGCCGCCGCTGGCGCGCACCGTGATCCGTCCCGCCGCCTCGGGGTCCTCGGAATAGGGGGGTGCCAGGCGCACCGCCACGTCGACGACCTTCTCGCCGTCTACGACCTGCGCAACTTTCTGTCCCTGGTAGGCGGTTTCCACGGCGGTCTGGATGTCCGCCAGAGAAACATCCCGCACCGCCATGACGGCTGCAAGGGGCTCGATGATCAGGGTCGGCGCGCCGGGCACCGTCTTGATCTGAACATCGGTGGTGCCGGGTACCTGCCGCACCTTCGCGGCTATGGCGGCCGCGGCCCGGTCCAGGCCGTCGAGATCCGGGCCGAAAATACTGATGGCAATGGCGGCGGTCTCTCCGGACAGGGATTCACCGATGCGGTCTCCCAGGAAGGTCAGGGCCTCGGACTGAATCTCGGGGTAGCCACGCAGTGTTTCCCGAATCTGTTTCAGGATCCTGTCCTCGGTCTTGCCGTCCACGGCTTTCAGTTCGACGTGGAACTCACTGCGATTCGGCGGAAAGGGATCCTCGCTGGCCGAAGCCCGTCCGATCTGTTGCTCGACCGTCGCGATACCGGGGATGGCCAGCAGGTCCGCGGAAATGCGCTGGCCTGTCCGGCTCATCCAGTCCAGGGACGCGCCACTCGGCCCGGTCACCTGCAACACGTAGTGGCGTTCCCGGAATGCCGGCAGCAACTCGGCCCCGAACGAGGCCAGGCCGGCCAGCGCCGCCAATCCCAGGAACGACGTGACCAGCAGGGCCAACAATGGGTGGCGGCAAAGTGGCCGCAGAAGAACCTCATGCATGCGCTTGGCCGCTACAAGAAAGCGAGGCTCCGGCGGCGGCTCGGTATTCCTCAGGAACAGCAGGGAAAGCGCCGGTGTCAGTGTCACCGCCACCAATAGCGACGCCACGGTCGCCAACAGGAACGACCAGGCGAGCGGTGAGAAGAATGCCCCCTGCAAACCGGTCAGAAACACGACGGGTGTCATTGTCAGCGCGAGCACCCAGGTCGCGTAGACCACCGGGGCCCGGACCTCCATGGTGGCCCCCAGGACGACATCGAAGGCCGGGCGGCCACCGCGTTCCCGAAGCCGGCGAACGATGTTTTCCGTGCCGATCACGGCATCGTCGATGACCACGCCGAGCGCCACGGCCAATCCCCCGAGGACCATCGTGTTGACGGTCTGGTGCAGCAAGTCGAGCGTGATCAGCGCCGCGAGCAGGGATACCGGGATCGATACGAACGCGATCAACGCAATTCGCAGGCTGCGGGTAAAGGTCAGCAGCACCACCGTAATCAGGATGGCTCCGATGAGCAGGTCCCCGCTGATACCCGACAGCGCGGTTTCAATGAAGTTGGCCGGCCGATGCAGGGCCGGGTACAGCGTCACGCCGCGGGCCTCGAACACCGGGCGCAAGTCGTCGAGCGCCGCTTCCACCGCCCGCGTCGCTGACAGGGTATTGGCGCCGTACTGGCTCGCCAGTGACACCAGGACCCCCGGCTTGCCCATGATCAGTGCGTCGCCAAAAGGCGGGGTCTGGGCGTACGCGACATCCGCCACATCCCGAACCCGCACCGTGCCCGTGCCCACAGCCCCGGCGCCTGCCGGGGCGATGACGGCGGAAGCCAGGGCGTCAGCATCCACGGCCGTGCCCCGCGGCTCGACCAGGATTCGCTGTGCCTCGGTATCGATGAAACCGCCGCCCCGGATCCGGGTCGCAGCCTGGACCGAGGCAATGACGTCCCCGAGGGTCAGGTCACGGGCGATGAGATCTTCATTCCGGACCCTCACTTCGAGCCGGCGCTGTTCACCCCCGTACAGGACTGCCCGGGCGACGCCAGGCGCCGCCAGCAGTCGCGGGCGAACGGTCCATTGCGCCAGGTCCCGGAGTTCCATCGGTGACATGCGATCACTGAGCAAGCCGATCTTCAGCAGGTCCATGGTCGAAGAGGTCAGTGCCGACAGGGTCGGCGCGGCAACGCCCGCAGGCAGTGTTCCGCCTACCTCGGCGAGCCGCTCTGCAACCACCTGGCGCGCCCGGTACGGATCCTCTCCCGAGCGGAACACCACGTTGATCACGGCGAGGCCCTGTATGGACTCTGAGCGCACCGAAGCAACCCCGGTCGCTCCGCTGATCGCGAGCTCCACGGGGCGCGTCACCAGCAATTCGACCTGTTCGGCGACCATTCCCGGCGCTTCGACCTGGATAGTCGCCTGGGCCGGGACGAATTCCGGGAAGACCTCGAACTCGGCGCCGGTCAGCAACACACAACCGTAAGCGACCAGCAGGACGCTGGCCAGCACAACCAGTTTCGGATGCGCGAGCGATACCCTGACGAGCTGTTTCAGCACCCCTCAGTCGTCCTCGGCATCTTCGCCACCACGTTCGATCGCCAGCAGGGCGCCCGCCCCGTCAACGACCACGCGTTCGCCGGGCTCGAAGCCGCTGCTGACGACCCATCCGTCATCCCGAATCCGTGGCGCGATCACCTGCCGACGGGCGAAACGACCGTTGTCGCGAGCCACGTACACCCAGGTCGCGCCGTCAGCCCGCACGAGGGCGCTGCGGGGAACCAGGACTCCCGTGACGCCGGCGTTCGATTCGATCCGCGCTGACAACACACGGCCGGGGCGCAATGTGCCTGCCGCCGGTCCCCTGACCACGACAATCCACGCTTCGGTCTGCAGGCGCGGGTCAACTTTCGCGGCGCGGCCCAGCGTCGAGGTCTGCAGTGGCGGCTTGCCCTCTTCCAGCTGCAGGTACGCCTTTCCCGCGGCGGGCGCCGATCCGCCCAGGGGGTCCACCCGAACCAGCGCCGCCCGGCCCCCGGCAACGTCGTCGATCAGGGCGCGGCGATGCTTTGCGTCGGACAGGGCCTCCGCGGCAGGCCATTCGAGGGCGAGCCGCTGCCGGGCCAGCGCAAGCCGCGACTGGTCGGCGGCCGCCTGCACGCGGGCCGTTTCCAGTTCGCGCAGTGACGCGCTCACATCTTCCGCTGCAAGCACGGTCAGGCGCTTGACCTCGGCGGCCGAGGCGGCCGAAGCGGCCTCGGCCGTCATGATTTCCGCGTCCAGCTGCGCCAGGCTGCCGACATCGAGCACCCTGGCGATGGCCTCGGTGCTTTCCGCCGCGTCAGTTGTCTCGAGCGGGGCGATCCGGAGCCCGAGCCGACCCTGGTCCGCGGCGTCCAGGCTGACCTCGTCGCCGGCGGCCGTTTCCGGCACAGCCGCCCTCGCAGACGGCGGGTCGACCAAAAGGCTCAGGGCAAGGATTGCAAGAAGAATTCGCATGTCGTTTCCTGATCGGATGATATCGTGCCCGTGATCGCCGTCTCCGGCCCCTCCAGCGGTTGGCGCAGCGCGTCTTCGAGCCCCGCCTCCGCCTCCCGGACCAGCCGGACGGCGGTCAGTTCGTTCAGCATCATGACTTTTGCAGTGGTCTGCGCCGCAGTCCAGTCGATCCGGTTGAAGGCGCCCAGGCGCAACGCCGTGTCCGCGCGGGCCGCGGCTTGCTGAGCGATGGCCGCCTGCGCTCGTGTGCGTTCGAGGTGCCGCCATGCAGAGCCATACTGACTGACCGCCAGGTCGAGTGCATTGCCGGCATCGGCGACGGCCGCTTCCACGGCCTTTCCGGCCTCCTGGCGACGGGCCTCCGCGGCGGTGATCGCGGCGCGGTTCAGATCCAACGGCGGCAAGGCCAGGCCCAGCGAGAACGGCAGCTTCTTGAGGCCGCGTTCCCAGGTGTAGCCGGCCCCGAGATGAACGGAAGGATACTGCGCGGCTACGGCGCTCTTCAATCGCGCCTCCGCCTGATCGTAGGCGAGGCTCGCCTGCATCACGGACGGCCGGGCGACGATCGCGGCCTCGCGGCAGGTTTCCAGGCGGCCGGGCGCAAGCTGCTCCGGCTCGGCTACCTCGGGCCAATCCAACAGGTCTTCGTCAATAGCGTCCGGTGGCACACCCACCGCCGAGGCCAGTTTGACCAGAGAGGCCGAGGCCCGCGCTTCCGCGTCAGCCGCCCTCAACCGGTCGGCCGCGAGGTCTGCCAGAATGCGCGACAGGTCCAGTTGCGAGGCACTTCCTTCCTCCACCCGATGCCCCATTGCCTCAGCCTGCCGTTCACGCAGCGCGACGACTTGCCCGGCGATCATCGCCTCCTGCCCCGCCAGCAGGTGCTCGGCGAAGGCCCGATGAAGGGACGAGCGGACGGACCACGCCGTATCGAGGTAATTGATCAGTGCAATCCTCGCCTGCAGCCTGGCGACATCGATCCGGGCCTCGCGCCGGGCGCCGAAGTCCACCGGCAGATCCCCGCCGACGCCCAGCAGCCAGGGTGAAGCCTCCGGCGCGTTGAACGAATACTCACTGGTGAGGCCGAAGGTAGGGCCTGGTCGAATTTCGCTGGCATCTGCCTCGGCACTGGCCGCCAGGACGGACGCGCGGGATTGCGCGATGCGCGGGTTCCCGTCCAGGGCCGCGGCGAACAGAACCAGTCGGTCCCAGTGGTTCCCGTCCCAGGCGTAACCGGGTGCCAGCCGTTCGAGTTCATTTTGAATGGCGCCGGCATCGATTGAGGACTGCTCGTGTTCCCGGACCAACTCGCCCGTGTCCAGCGGGGCGGGTTCATAAGTCGCGCAACCGGCCACGCACACCAGCGCAATGGCGACGAACAGGCGCGACAGGAGTGCCGCACGGCTTTCGGAAAACAGGAGCATCATGGAATTCTAGTCTCTTCCGCCAGTGCTTTGGTTCCAATTGACGGGAAAGGTTCGCGCATCCCAGACCGGCGTCGGGTAGTCCCTGCAACTGACGGGAGTCCGTACCGCCGGTACAATACATGGCGTGAGCGCGCCCACAGCTGCAACCGCTGCCCTCGTTCCCGTCGGAAAAGTCGTCCGGCGGGAGGCCCGGAGCGCCGATTCGCGCACCCGGATCCGCCAATTCCGCCACCGATGAACGCCAATGAACCAGGCCACCAGTGATGCGCGGGCGGCGCATGCCGCTGATACTCCGGGCCGTGCCGCGCGAGTGCTGGTCATTCGCATCGGCCGTCTGGGCGACAGTGTCATGGCAACGACCGTTATCGAACCGCTACAGGCCCGCTTCGGGCGGGACGTCGTTATCGACTACGCCTGCGGGCCGGGCGCCAGTGCGGAAATATTGCGGCTGGACCCCCGGATCAACCGGGTATTCCCGATCACGCGCCGGCGTCTCCATTGGTGCCTGAACCCGCTCAAAGCGGTTCTGCGCGCACATTCCAGGATGCATCCCTATGATCTGGTCCTGAACCTGGAATGCGGCAGGGAATGCGACGACTTCGTCCGCTTTTTGCGCTACCAGGAATTCCAGGGGCGGCCACGTACCGTAGCCCGCCAGGTGGCCGACCGGCACTGCGTGGATACCGAAAAGGAGATTTATCGGGATTTGCTGGGCGATGAACTGACCGATGCCGCCACCCCGTCCATCCGGACGGCCGACGGACCGCTGCCTGCCATGCTCGAGGGTTGCGGCCGCTACGTGCTGCTCAACCCCGGTTTCTCGGGTATGGACAGGACCGACTACCGGGCCCATCGCGGCTGGCCGATGGAGCATTGGGAGAATCTGGTTGGCTGCATAACGGCCAAAACGGGATGGTCGGTCGCAGTGAACGGGGCCGCCGCAGAGCAGTCGATGCTGCAACCCCTGTTGGGACTGTCCGGCGTGCGCTCGCTCCTGGGTTGCGATCTGCGCCAACTGCTGACGGCGGTTCGCGGCGCGCTGTGCGTCGTCTCGGTGGACACCGGAACCATGCACCTCGCCGCCGCGGCGGGCACCCCGGTACTGGCGCTCTTCGGACCGACCCGCCCTGCCGTGACCGGTCCCTATCCCGGCGATGCGCCCAGCCGCGTCTTGACGACCCAAATTGGCTGCCGGCCCTGTGTCGGGACCCCCATGCAACGGCAGTGCCGGGCCAACCGGTGCATGACAGGACTGTCACCGGCCGACGTTTTTGCAGCCATGCTGAACCTGACCGGCGTTGACGGAGTGAAGGCGCCGCTGCAGGTCGCCGAATAAAGCCCCCGGTTACCGGCAGTTGCTCATTGCATGGCCGCCAGGCACTCGATCTCTACCCGGGCGCCCAGCGCCAGGCCACTCGTACCGAGGGCGCTGCGGGCCGGGGGGTTCACCGGAAAGTACGTCTTGTAGACCTCGTTCATGGCGCCCCATTCTGCGATGTCGGCCAGGAACACCGTGCACTTGACCACTTCGTCCATGGAAGAACCGTATTTTTCCAGTGCCGTCTTGATGTTGTCGAGGGCCTGGCGGGTCTCGCCGGCGATGCCACCCTCTGCCAGTTGCGCCGTACCCGGGATATTGCCGATCTTGCCGGACAGATAAAGCATGTCGCCGACACGCACCGCATCTGAAAACGGCAACTGCATCTCGGGGTCCGTGGTGTAGTGTTCCACTTCCAGGCCGGCGGACAGCGCAGCCGTCGACAGGCACAGGCTGGCGCAAGCAGCCAATACGAATATCGATTTCATACAGCACTCCTTCGGTTTCATCTAGATTTCTCCGCGGCGGGCGAACCCGCCGATGTGTTCCGCGGCCCTGAAAGCCAGCGCCTGGATGGTCATCGTCGGTTGTCCGCGGCCGGAGGTGACCATGCTGGAACCGTCGCAGACGAACAGGTTCGGCACCTCGTGGCTGCGGTGAAAGCGATCCACGACGGAGCTGGCCGGGTCGTCGCCCATGCGACAGGTGCCCAGCAGGTGCGCTAACACGGTCTCGGATTCGATCGGGTCGCGCCAGACCTGTTTCGCCCCCGCCGCCTCGATGATCTCGACGGCGCGGTCCTGCATGAACTTCGCCAGCGCCATGTCGTTCTCGTGGTCGCGGTAAGTGATGCGCATGGCCGGCCGACCCGCGACATCCTTCACGTTCGGGTCGAGCGTGATGTTGTTCGACTCCTGCGCCAGTGAGGTGCAGCTGCTGAGCAGGGTCATGTGGCGCGTGTACAGGTGCCGCAGAAGATCCTTGTGCTGCTTGCCCCAGCGCGGTGAGTCCGGCGGCAGGCCGGACATGGCGAACATGATCGGCGTGCCCTGGATGAACGGCCGTGCGTCGATGCCACCGCCACCGTACACGCCACGCTTCGGGTCATTCTCATAAAAGTCGTGCACGATCCGTGTCACCTGCACGCTCTTGAACTCGTTCAGGGGCTCTTCGAACACGGCATGCACCAGGGAGTGGGTATTTGGCATCAGGTACTTGCCCACGAGCCCGGACCCGTTCGCCAGTCCATGCGGGAAGCGTGACGATTCGGACATGAGCAACAGGCGCGGCGTCTCGCCGCCATTGGCCGCCACGATAACGGCCTTCGCCTTCTGCGCGTGCTGCGTGCCGGCGGCGTCCAGGTACGCGACCTCGCTGGCCCGCCCCTTGTCGTCGGTATCGATACGGAACACCGTCGAAAGCGGCCGGATCTCGCAGCGGCCGGTGGCCTCGGCCAGCGGGATCATGGAGGCGAGCGTGGACGACTTGGCGTTCGCCTCGCAGCCGAATCCCATGCAGAAGCCGCAGTGCATGCAACCCGGACGGCCATTGTGCGGCTGCGACAGGATCGCCATCGGCGCCGGTTGCGGGTGCAGGCCCAGCTTCTTCGCGCCTTTCTCGAGCAGTGCGCCGGATGACTTCAGGGGCAGCGGCGGGACCGGGTACGGTCTGGAACGATGCGGATCGAACGGGCCGGGCGCGCCGGACACGCCGACTTCCCAGTCCACCTTCGAGTAGTAGGGCTCGAGTTCGTCGTAAGTGATCGGCCAGTCGGCGAAGCCGGTGCCTGGAATCTCTCCCACCAGGCTGCGCTCCTTGAAATCGTTCGGACGCAGGCGCCAGAAATTGGCGGTGAAATGCACACTGCTGCCGCCGACCCCGCGCGCGTACAGGGCCGGTGGAGGCCCTCCCGATGTGTTTATGGCAGCGGTTTCCGACGCGTCCCGGCGGAAGGTCTGCGGATCGCTCCATGACGGATGCTTCGTCATTTCGCCCAGGAACATGACCGCCAGTTCATCGTGCACGAAGTCCGAGGCCCTGCGGTAGGGGCCCTGTTCGAGCACTACCACGTCGAAGCCCTGGGCGGAAAGCTCCTTCGCCAGCACGCCGCCGGCCGCGCCCGAGCCGATTATCACGAAATCGACGGGTTTGCGGGTGTCGAAGGTGACCGGTGCGCTATCCGTTGGCATGTTCGGCCTCCTTCGCGGCCAGCGCATCGTAGTAGCCGAACGGCGGCTGCCAGGCGAAGCGGTTCTCGAAGCCCAGCAGCTTCCAGCCAGCCAGATCGACGTTTCCGCCCCGGTCAGGCATGGCGAACATGCCGCAGTGGGTGAGGAAGATCATCAGCTGGAAAAACGGCGTATCGTCGATCGCCTCGAGCAGGCCCGTCTGCTGATCGAAGGGAAGCGCCGCGAAGCTGTCCTCGTCCGGATAGGCCTTCATCGCCTGGCGATTCAGATCGGCAAGCCCCTGCTTGAGCGCGTCGCCCGCGCCCGACATGAAGCCCCCCAGTGCGGTGTCGACGAACCAGACCACGCCGGCCTGCGATGCGCCCGGCAGGTCATCCGGCGGAATGATCTGGTCGGCAACGGCGGCCAACATCTCAGCCTCGAAGCGGTTCATGTTCTGCCACTTCGCGCCGGCGTCACGTCGAGCCGCCGCTTCTTTTCCCGCGGCCATCAACATCGGGGCATTGAAAGCGAGCCAGCCCGTGCCGGCAACCGATCCAGTGGCGGCGAGGAACTCCCGTCTGCTGGTCTTTTTTTGATTCATTTTTTCTTCTCCAGGTCTCCGACCCAATTGCGAACCGGCGGAGCCCGACGGCAGCCGGGCGTGATCGCGAAGTGTACCGCGTATCGCGACGACGGGGTTCCCGTCATTGGGCCATGCTGGCATTCTAGCAGGCCACCGTTTACTTGCACCCGCCATGTCGTCGACGGGTAAGTCAATGCCGCGGCGCAGACCTCGCGGTCGCGTTCGACGGCATCAATTGCGGATCTCCGTTCCTGCCTCAGTGTCAGTCCTGCACGGCCGCTATGCCATCGCGGCACAGGGTGTCGATCTCGTCTTTTCCGTAGCCGAGATCCGCCAACAGGAGATGGGTGTCGGCGCCCGGATTGCGCCGGCCGTGCGCGACAGCGGACGGCGTGCGGCTGAAGCGCGGCGCAGGCGCGGGCTGCGGGTAGCCGTCAACCGTAACATAGGCCTCGCGTGCCTGGTTGTGGGGATGCGCCGGCGCCTCTTCCGCGCTTAGCACGGGCGTGCAGCAGGCATCGCTGTCCTCCAGCAGTTCGCACCATTCGTCGCGCGTCTTGCGGCGGAATGCCGCCGCAAGCTCGGTCTTCAACGCGGGCCAGCGGGTGCGGTCGCCCTTGGCCACGGCATCGAAGGCCGCCCGGTCCAGCCCGGCCAGCTCGACGAAGCGATTGAAAAACTCCGGTTCGATTGCACCGAGCGCCATGTAGCGGCCGTCCCGCGTTTCGTAGGTGTCGTAGAAGTAGGCCGCGCCGTCCAGCACATTGCGCTCGCGCCCGGAAAAATCCCATTGGCCGACGGCGTGGAAGCTGTGGCACATCCACATCAGGTTGGCAGCGCCATCGGCCATGGCCGCATCCACGACCTGACCCCGCCCCGTGCGCCCCGCTTCGAGCAAGGCCGCCAGCACGCCGGCAACCAGGAACATCGCGCCACCGCCGAAATCGCCGACCAGGTTCAGCGGAGGGACCGGCCGTTCACCCGCGCGGCCGATGGCATGCAGGGCCCCAACCAGCCCGATGTAATTGATGTCGTGGCCCGCATTCTGCGCCAGCGGGCCCTGCTGGCCCCAGCCGGTCATTCGCCCGTACACCAGCTTCAGGTTCACTGCGTGGCACTGTACCGGCCCCAGCTCCAGCTGCTCCATCACGCCGGGGCGGAATCCCTCGATCAGCGCATCCGCCGAGGCGATCAGTTCCAACGCCAGTTCGCGGCCGCGCCGGCGCTTCAGGTCCAGCACGATGGATTTCTTTCCGCGCCGGCTCATGTCTTTGGCGAACAGCGGGTCGGTCCGCAGGCTTCGGTCGATACAGATCACCTCCGCCCCCATGTCCGCCAACAGCATGCCAGCCATCGGGCACGGCCCGACGCCGGCCAGTTCGATCACCCGAAACCCTTTCAGTGCTCCCATAGAACGCCTCTCTGTCCCGTCACCACGGCGGCATCCGGGTAGCCGCGTCGCATCGGATCTTCTCGCCATTGATGTAGTCATTTTCCACGATATGTGCTGACGGCGCTGCGAGCTCGGACGGACGGCCCAGCCGCTTGCGGGATAACGAGGTGTCCACCGGCGCCTGATCGTAGGACTCTTTGGCGGGCTCGAACATCGGCATGTGGATGCTGCCCGGCACGATCGTGTTGACGCGGATGGCTTGGATCCTGATTTCCCGGACACGTCTGAAAAGACCGATAATGGTCGTGGCAGTGTTTCATGTCAAAACGAAGAAAATTCAGCGACGAGTAGCAGCAGTTCCTGAAGGGTCACAAGCTGGTGTGCAACATGAGTGCCGTGGGGCAGCTGCGCCGACCTCGGAATTGAAATCCGAGCTCTCGTTTTTACTCTGTCCCTTTACTCTGACCCCAGAATTTACTGCCCGGGCTTCCCATCGCATGAAGATGATATAGTGGCCGCCGAGGGCCGCCGCGCTGCGATGCCGCCCTCGGCTGGAGTTTGTCATGAGCTGGGAAGAAGAGTTTGCGAACGACATGGACGCTCGCGGCGCCAGGAAGCGGACCGTGACGGTAGGCTGGACCGTACGCGCTCCGCACGCGCACGCCATTTGGCGCCCACCGACACCGTTTGGACATAAGCTCCCAAAACCCACTTCCGCCAAATCCGTGCAGGCATGCCCCGCGGCCATCGATTTCGACACGCGGCATTTCGTCATCCCCTGTCCCCTGGACCTCACGCTCAAGTTCGAGCGCCAGGCGAACGGGCAGACGAAGCTTGTCGACGCCGATGGGGAGCAGTCCGCGATGCGGCAGCAAGGGCTTCGCGAACTCCTGACGCTGACGCCGCAGAACGAATGGCGCCATCCCTCACGTCCCGTGGTTCAGTTCCATGCGCCTTACGTATTCGTCGCGGACGACCCTTGCTACATCGCGCAGACGCCACCCTATCTCGACCACTTCCCGCGCCCCCGCCCGGGCGTGCAGATCTGCGGGCGGTTTCCCATTCACATATGGCCGCGTCCGCTCAGCTGGGCGTTCGAGTGGTATGACACCGACCAACCGCTCGTGCTGAAGCGAAGCGAACCGTGGTTTTACGTCCGTTTCGAGACGGAAACCCCGTCGGCGCGGGTACGCCTGGTCGAAACAGAGCTCACGCCGGAACTCGAGGAACACATCAAGGCGATCGCGGACGTGACCAATTTCGTGAATCGCACCTTCTCGCTGTTCTCCGAAGCGCAGAGCAGGCGGCCGCCGGTGCTGGTAAAGCCGAAGAAGCCCTGAGGCGGTGTTGCCGGCATCAAGGATGGTGCCGTCACGCCCGATCTGTTCGATTACTATTTGTTCGCTATCCGCGGCGCAGTCCACCAAGGCGGTGATCATCGCGATGCGCCCGCGGGCGTGTGATATTCCGAAGTATTGCTACATCCTTGCGCTTCACCAGGATGCATTCATCGCAGCAGAGTGGCCAGGATAGTGAAATATATGGTGCCGGCAGGGTGACTCGAACACCCGACCTACGCATTACGAATGCGCCGCTCTACCAGCTGAGCTATGCCGGCACTTGGAAGGGGCGCCAGTATATTCAAAACCCCCCTCCCACACAATACTGGCGGGGTTTCCTACAGGATTCCGCGATGCCTTCCGATTCCGCTGTGGTTGGACTCCAAGGATGATGGCAGGTAAACCAACACCACCGGGGGAATGCCACCATGCGACTGCTACCAGCCCACCGCCATACTGGATTCTCATTGCTCGAGGTTGCGGCCGCCACGGCGGTGTTCTCGATGGGCATAGGGGGGCTGTCACTGATGATGATGACAGCCGTTCGCGGCACCGCCGAAGCACGCTACGCGACGGTCGCCGCGTTGCAGGTGGAGTCGCTGGCCGAGTTGATTGCAATGAACCCGGACGCGACCGGGCACTACGTTGCGCCGCCGGCCGGCGACTTTTCCGCCTGTAACCTCGGCAGCGAGTGCTCTCCCGAGGAGATGGCGGCCGCGGAGATCGGTGCCTGGCTCCAACAGCTGGAGGCCAGCCTTCCGGGTGGATCGGGCCTGGTGTGCCGCGACAGCACCCCGGCGGATGGCAGCCCGGGGGCACCATCCTGCGACGGCGAGGGTGAGCCGGTGGTCAAGGTCTTCTGGAAAGAGCCGGGCTCGGCGACCGACAGCGCCGGCCAGGACGGACAGCGGCGCCTGGTGGGACGCCTGCCAGAGCCGTGAGCCGACTTCGCGCGCGAGAATGTGGATCTTCGTTGCCGGGCAGCCGCGGTATCAGCCTGCTCGAATTGCTGATGGCGATGACGCTGGGCGCGCTGCTGCTTGCCGGGCTCGTCGCCATGGTGTCCTCGGCAGGCGCTGCGTCAGCCCTCCAACGCAGCCAGGCAGCCGTCCAGGACCGCGCCCGCTATGCTGCGACTGCTCTTGCCCGTGCAGTGCGCGAAGCCGGGTTTCGACCCCGGCCATGGAGCGAAGACCACCCACTGCGGGCGCTCGGCGACGGTTCCGCCGACGATGTCGCGCATGGCAGCGACCGACTGGTATTGCGTGCCTGGTCCGACCGCAATTGCTACGGCAACCTCAACCCGGAGCGGGACGCGGCCGGCCGCCCGCGCTTCTACCTGCGCGAGCGGACCTTCGACCTGAGCGGAAGCGACAACCTGACGCTGCTTTGCCGCTACGGCCCCTCAGCGGGTGAACTGACCACGCAGATTTCCCGCCAGGGTCTTGTACCGGGGGTGGAATCATTCCAGGTGCTATTCGGCGAGGACGCCGACCGGGACGGGCGTGTCGAGCGCTGGGTACCGGCCGGCGCCTGGTTGGGTTCGGAAAATGTCCGCGGGGTACGGTTTGGCCTGCTGGTGCGGGGCGACGAGGTCGTGCAGCCAACCGGGCGACGAAACTTTACGGTATTGGATGCCTCCATCCGCCGCGGCTCAGACGGACGGTTGCGTCGTGTCTTCGACTTCGCGGCGGCCATTCGGAGCCGATCGTGATGCAACACCGCGGCATCGCCCTTCTGACTGGCCTGGTACTGCTCGCGGCGCTCAGCCTGCTGGCCATCGTTGCGGCCGGGGGCATGCTGGAGCAACGTCGCCTGGCGGGAAATTTCGATTCGAAACGCCTCGCGCTCGCCAATGCCCGGTTGGCCGAGGCCACCGGATACGCGTGGCTTTTTAGCAGGGCCGACGTAGAGCGGCAGGCCGGTTGCATCGAGGATTGTGTGCTGCCGGCGGCGATCCTGGCGCCCGGCAGCCTTCCGGACCGGCCCGAATTCGAGAGCGCGGCCTGGTGGCGGGACAATGCGTTCCTCGCCGGCGCCAACCCGGAAACCGGAGATTTCGTGTCCGACCCCGGTGATGGTGTGTCGCCTGCCCGATGGGTCATGGAGGAGGTGCATTACACGCCCGCCCCGGCGGATGCGGAAGCCACCGGAACGCCCATTCGCGGCACCGGCTACTACCGGATCCTGTCCCGGGGTACGGGGCACATTGCCGGTAGTCCGGCGGCCATCGAGATGATTGTCGCCCGGCCCTGGGGAGAGGAGGTGTCGCCGGCGGCCTACCCGCCGGAACCCGGCGCGCCGGCCTTCTGCAGCCAGTTCACAACCGGGCAGCCGTGCGGGGTACTCGCCTGGCGGCAACTGCGATGAGGGCCGTCCGGTCCAGGCGCCAACGCAAGCCGGCTCCAGGTATGTCGCTGCTGGATCTGGTCATTGCACTGGCCATCGCCGCAATCCTGCTCGGGGTGGCCGTTCCTTCGTATCACCGGCACCTCGAGCGCACGGACCGGGCCGATGCCATCAGACGCCTGCTGGCCGCTGCCGGTTGTCAGGAACGAGTGCGGGCGAGTGCGGGACACTACGACACCACGCGCTGCGCCGACGGAGGGGGCGATGCCTACACCATCAGATTCATACCGCCTGACGAGCCGGAAACCCTGACATTCAGCGTGATTGCCACGCCGAGCGACCCCGACAGCAGCGATTCGTGCGGCAGCCTGCAGCTCGACCAGTCCGGTCACCGCTCGATCAGCGGTCCTGACGGATCGCTCGCGGCATGCTGGGGCGGACGGTGACTCAGGCCGCGACGTCCGCCGGAATCGGGACGTCTTCAGGCACAGGCACCGAATACCCAGCCTGGACAGCGGCCCGGCCGGCGATGCGCAGGTACCAGTCCTTGACGTGCGGGTACTCATGCAGATCGATCGACTGGAACTCGTAGCGCGACACCCAGGGCCAGGAAGCGATATCTGCAATCGTGTATTCGTCCGCAGCCAGGTATTCCCGACCGGCCAGCCTCTGGTTCAGCACGCTATACAGTCGTTTTGCTTCCTTGTGGTAGCGCTCCTCGGAGTAAGGCGCCTTACCGCGGTTGAAACGCAGGTAATGATGCGCCTGCCCCAGCATGGGTCCGAGACCTCCCTTTTGCCACATCAGCCACTGGATCGTTTCCCAGTAGCCTTTTTCGTCGCGGGGCAGCAGGCGACCCGAGCGGGTGGCCAGGTACATCAGGATGGCACCGGATTCCATCAACGTGATCCCGCTTTGGTGATCCACGATAGCCGGGATCTTCTGGTTCGGGCTGATCGCGGTGAATTCCGGGGTGTGCTGTTCGCCCTTGAAGATGTTCACCGGGTGCATCTTGTAGGGCAACCCCAGTTCCTCGAGGGCGATGGAGATTTTGCGGCCGTTCGGCGTGGCCCACGTGTACAGGTCAATCATGGGAACAAGGCTAGCACCGGCCGCAGTACCGCCTCTTGAGGCAGATCAGGAACGACTATCGATGGTGAGTCGCAGTTCTTTGGGTAGCGCGAACTCGATGGTTTCCGGGATGCCGGGCATTTGCTCGACTTCGCCGTCACTGCATCGGCGCAGGCGTTCGATCACGCCCTGCACCAGGCTCTCGGGCGCCGACGCGCCGGCGGTAACGCCGACCGAGCCAATGCCGGACAGCCATTCTTCGCGGATGTCCTCCGCGCCGTCCACCAGGTATGCCCGGATGCCTTCTTTTTCAGCCAATTCACGCAAACGGTTCGAGTTCGAACTGTTGACCGATCCGACCACGAGCATCAGGTCGACGCGGTGCGCCAGTTGCTTGACCGCGTCCTGCCGGTTCTGCGTCGCGTAGCAGATGTCATCGTGCCTCGGACCCGTGATGGCCGGGAATTTCGCCTGCAGCGCGGCGATCACCGCCTGGGTGTCGTCGACCGACAGTGTCGTCTGGGTGACGAAGGCGAGGCTGTCGGGAAAATTCACTTCCAGGCTTTCCACATCTTCGGGGTTCTCCACCAGGAAGATGCCATTGCCCCTTACTCCGCCGTCATTCCACTGCCCCAGGGTTCCTTCCACTTCGGGATGCCCGGCGTGCCCGATAAGCACCACGTCACGGCCCGCCTTGCAATGCCGTGCCACTTCCATGTGGACCTTGGTCACCAGCGGACAGGTCGCGTCGAACACCCTCAGCCCGCGATGTCCACCAGCCGAACGAACCGCCTTCGAAACGCCATGCGCGCTGAAAATCACGGTGGCGTTGTCCGGCACCTGGTCGAGTTCATCGACGAACACGGCGCCGGCGCGGCTCAGGCGATCAACCACGAAACGGTTGTGCACGACCTCGTGACGCACGTAAATCGGTGCGCCGAAAAGTTCGAGCGCTCGTTCCACGATTTCGATGGCGCGATCCACTCCGGCACAGAAGCCACGGGGGTTGGCAAGCAGAATGTTCATTCAGTCCGTTGTTTGCGGCGCCGGCTCAGCAACAAAGCGTCCGCCAGCAGAAGAATCACACCACAGGTTATCGCGGAGTCGGCCACGTTGAAAGCCGGATAATGCCAGCCACCCACGTGCACGTCCACGAAATCCACGACGTAGCCCAGCCGGATCCGGTCCGCGAGGTTGCCCACGGCACCGCCCAGCACCAGTGATAGCGACAGTCCGGTGACCCACTCCTTGCGCGGCAGGCGCAGCAGCCAGACCAGCAACACCAGGCTGACAGCAGATGCCAGGGTAACGAAAAACCACCGCTGCCAGCCCCCGGCATCACTCAGGAAGCTGAAGGCCGCACCGTAGTTATGCGCCAGGGTGATGTTCAGCCACGGAAAGACTTCCAGCGGGCGGTAAAGTTCCAGGGCCTCGCTCACCAGCACCTTGCTGTACGCGTCCAACAGCAACACGAGCGCCGTCACGCCCAGCCAGGCCCAGGGCCAGGGGGGAAAGGCGGGACGGGAAGGTGACGTATGGGATTCGCTCACCGTAGGCCTCAGGCGATCTTTCTCTGCTCGCCGGCGCCGGCGACATTCTCCACGCAGCGTCCGCACAGCTCGGGGTGCTCCGAATCCGAACCGACGTCCGCCCGGTAGTGCCAACAGCGCACGCACTTGGCGTGTTCCGACGGGGCCACCCGCAGAGCCAGTCCGCCCTCGTCGAGGTCGATCCGCTCGGCGTCCGCCGGAGCATCCGCCAGGTCACCGACCCGCGCCTCGGAGGTGATGAGCACAAAGCGCAGCTCGTCGCCGAGCCAGTCGATCGCCTCGCGCAACGGGCCATCCAGCCACAGGTCGATTTCCACGGCAAGCGACGAGCCCGCCCGCCCCTCGCGGCGCACGGCCTCGATCGACTTGCTGACCTCGTCGCGCACCTGGATGATCCGCCGCCAGCGTGCCCGCTCATCGCCGGGCTGGTCCAGTGCGAACAGGCCGCGGTACCAGGTTTCGAAGAAAACGCTCTCGCCCCGTTCGCCAGGCACGAACTGGTGGATTTCCTCAGCGGTGAAACTCAGCACGGGGGCGATCCAGCGCACGATCGCCTCCAGGATATGGTACATCGCGGTCTGGGCCGACTTGCGCGGGCGGCTGTCGCGGCCGGTGGTGTACAGCCGGTCTTTCAGGATATCCAGGTAGAAAGCGCCCATGTCGACCGCACAGAAATGGTGGACCCTCTGGTAGATCTGGAGGAACTGGTATTCGCCGTACGCCTCTTCCACCTGCGCTTGCACCTGCAGCGCCCGGTCCACAGCCCAACGATCGAGAGGCAGCAGGTCCGCGGCAGGCAGGGCCTGCTCCGGCGCGAAGCCGTCCAGGTTACCCAGCAGGAAGCGCGCGGTGTTGCGGATGCGGCGATAGGCGTCCGACACCCGCTTCAGGATCTCATCCGAAACACTCATCTCCCCCCGGTAGTCGGCAGCCGCCACCCACAGGCGCATCACGTCGGCGCCCAGGGTGTTCATGACCTTGATCGGCGAGAGCACGTTGCCCAGGGACTTGGACATCTTGCGACCCTCGGCGTCCACGACGAATCCGTGCGTGAGCACCTGTTCGTAGGGCGCCGCGCCATGCATAGCCACCGACGACAGCAGCGAGGACTGGAACCAGCCACGATGCTGGTCGGAACCCTCGAGGTACATCTGGGCCGGCCGCTCCAACTCGTCGCGCTCGTCCAGCACGCAACGGTGCGAGACGCCGGAATCGAACCACACGTCGAGGATGTCGGTGACCTTTTCATAGCGATCTTCCTCGACGCCCAGCCGTGCGAAGATGTCGGGCGCGTACCAACAGTCCACGCCGTTTTCTTCCACGAGGTCGGCGGCCGATGCCATGAGCTCAGCGGTCCGGGGATGCAGCTCACCGGTCTGGCGGTCCACGAACAGCGTGATCGGCACGCCCCACGTGCGCTGTCGCGATATGCACCAGTCGGGCCGGTTCTCCACCATGCCCCGAATCCGTTCTTCGCCCCAACCGGGAATCCACTTCACCCTGCCGATGGCGTCGATGGACTGGCTGCGCAAGCCGGCCTGGTCCATCGAAATGAACCACTGCGGCGTCACCCGGAACGCCGTCGGTGTCTTGTGTCGCCAGCAATGCGGATAGCTGTGTTCGAAGGGTTCGCTATGCAACAGCGTGCCTTTGTCGCGCATCACGTCCAGCACGTGGTCGTTCGCCGCCCAGACCATCTCGCCGGCGAACAGTTCGACGTCGACCAGATAGCGGCCATCTGCACCCACGGGACTGGTCACCGGCAGACCGTAGACCTGGCCGACCTGGAAATCCTCCTCGCCGTGTCCCGGTGCCGTGTGCACGGCTCCCGTTCCGGCGTCGGTGGTGACGTGCTCACCCAGGATCACCGGCACTTCGCGGTCGTAGAACGGGTGGTGCAGGCGCAGGTGCTCCAGGGCGGCGCCGGTGGCGCGGCCGAGTTCACGGACGTTCGAGAAACCAGTACGCCGGGCGACGGTTTCGGCGAGGTCCGCGGCCAGCACCAGGTTGAACGGCCGGCCGCCGAGGTCGCCGTGCAGCAACACGTAATCAAGCCCGGCATTCAGCGCCACCGCCTCGTTCGCCGGCAAGGTCCATGGCGTCGTGGTCCAGATCGGTATGCCGGTTTCGCCTTCTTCCGGATCGACGCCGAACGCCGCGAACAGCGCCCCGGGGTCGACCGCTGCGAACATCACGTCGATCGCCGGAGACGTTTTATCGCGATACTCGATCTCCGCCTCCGCCAGCGCCGAACCGCAATCGAAGCACCAGTTGACGGGTTTGGCGCCCTGCAACAGGTGGCCGCCCTCGATGATCTTCCGGAGGGCCCGGATCATGTCCGCTTCGTACAGGAAGCTCTTGGTCGTGTACGGTTTGAACCAGTCCCCCAACACGCCCATGCGGCGGAAGCCCGTCCGCTGCAGGTCGATCTGGTGCTCGGCGTACTCACGGCACTTTGCCCGAAAGGTTTCGGCGTCGACTTTCTGGCCTACCTTGCCCACCTTTTTCTCGACCTGCAGTTCGATCGGCAGGCCGTGGCAATCCCAGCCCGGCACGTACGGCGAGCGGTACCCGGCCAGCAGACGTGACTTGACCACCATGTCTTTCAGGATCTTGTTGACCGCGTGTCCCATGTGGATGTCGCCATTGGCGTACGGCGGTCCGTCATGCAGAATCCAGAGGGGCCGCTCTGCGCTCACCTGCTGGATCTTCTGGTACAGGTCAGCCTGCTCCCAGGCTTCGACCATGGCCGGTTCGCGGTTGGCCAGGTTGGCCTTCATCGCAAACTCGGTCCGCGGCAAATTGATCGTTTCCTTATAGTTCATTCCTGCTCGCTACCCACTCAGTCAGGCAGATGCGCCCTCTTCCGGCACGCCGGACTCCGCCAGGCGAGCCCGGGCTTTGCGCTCGTCCCGCCGCATCTGCTCTACCAGTTCCTCGAGGGACCCGAAGTTCGTTTCATCCCGTAACTTTGCCACAAATTGCACCTCGAGGCGTTCTCCGTACAGGTCCCGGTCGAGATCGAAAAAATGCACCTCCAGCAAGGGCTCCCCGCCACCCACGGCCGGCCGGCGGCCGACGTTTGTCACTGCCGGCAGCCAGGGTCCGGCTCCAATCCGCGCAAAGGCCGCAATCACTCCGGAAAGCGGGCACGGCCGGGCGCGAATGCGAAGGTTGGCGGTCGGGTAGCCCAGCTTGCGGCCGAGGCCGGCGCCGCGCACCACGTGGCCCTCCATCCGGAAGGGCCGGCCCAGCCAGCGTTCTGCCGCCTTGAAATTGCCCTCCGCGAGGAAACGGCGAATCCCGCTGCTGGAGATACGGTCGCCGTCGCACACCACCGGAGGCACGGCGGTGACGCCGAAACCGAGTTCCCCGCCCATCTCCCTGAGCAGGGCGACATCGCCTTGCCGACCCTTGCCGAAACGAAAGTCCCCGCCGACCACGACACGCGACGCCTGCAACTGCTCCACCAGGACCTGGCGCACGAAGAGTTCGGCGGAGAGCCCGGCGAGTTTACCGTCGAAACGCATCATCCAGACGAGATCGACGCCCGCCCGTCCGAGCAGGCAAACCTTCTGCCAGGGCGTACTCAGCCGTGCGGGCGCCTGTTCCGGCCGGAACCAGGCCTGCGGCAAGGGCTCGAAGGTGACCACGGCAACCTGGCTTTGCCCATTGGCGTGCGCACGGCAATGCCCGAGCAATTCCAGGTGGCCCCGGTGCAGCCCGTCGAAGTTGCCGACGGCCACGGCGGCGCGCCCGCTCACGTAAGGAGCATCTCCGCATCCCGGCCTGTTTCTGATTACCCGCATGAGGTGAATCGCATCCCGCAAAAACGCCGAATTATACCAGCGGGGGCCTCTCGTGATCCCGGGAAATTGTGCGGAAGCAGGGGATTTACCTTACTCAGGAGGAGCCTTTCTCGAGGTGTTCCCGGCGCAGTCCCCCGACCACGAGCGCGACGAGATACACCAACGCTCCGGCGGACACCAGCAGGGTCAGCCGGCCCGCCCGCGACCAGGCCCGGGCGCCGGTCCACTCCGGCACACCGCCGTGCTGCCAGACCAGTACGGCCACCATGGCGGCGCAGGCCGCCGCAACGGCCAGCACCACGCGTCCCCAGCCAGGCTCGGGTTTGTAGACTCCGTGGCGCCGCAACATCCGGTACAGCAGACCGGCATTGATGTACGCAGCGACCGAACTGGCGAGTGCCAGGCCCATGTGTGGACCGCGGAAGCCCATCGCGACCAGCACGCCCACGAACACCAAGTTCAGCACCATGTTCGACACCATCGCGGTAACGGCGATTTTCACCGGGGTCCGGGTGTCCTGGCGGGCGTAAAAGCCGGGCGCCAGAACCTTGACCGCGATGAAGGCCGGCAAACCGACCGCGTAGGCCGAGAGGCTCAGCGCCGACATCTCGACATCGTGCAGCACAAACGCCTTGTAATTGAACAGCGTGACCAGGATGGGCTTGGCCAGCACCGCCAAACCGAGGGCCGCGGGCAAGGTGATGATCACCGCCAGGCGCAGCGCCCAGTCCAGGGTGGCGGAAAATTCGTGGGGGCTCTGCCGGGCGAACTTGCGCGACAGGTTCGGGAGGATCACGGTCGATAGCGCGACGCCGAATACACCCAGCGGGAATTCGAGCAGGCGGTCGGAGTAGTACAGCCAGGTCACGCTGCCGCTGACCAGGAAGGTAGCGATCACCACGTCCACCAGCATGTTGATCTGCGCCACCGACGAGCCGACCAGGGTCGGGATCATGAGCTTGAGAATGCGCCGGACACCGGGGTGCCGCCAACCCCATCGCGGACGCGGCAGCAGACCCAGGCGGAGCAACGAGGGCGCCTGTACGATCAACTGGAGAAAACCCGCCACCAGCACGCCCCAGGCCAGGGCCTTGACCGGCACCTCCATGCGCGCGGACAGCAGCATGGCTGCCGCAATCAGGGACAGGTTCAACAGCACGGGCGTCAGCGCCGGTATCAGGAAGCGGTCGAATGTGTTCAGGATTCCGCCGGCCAGGGCGGTGAGCGATATCAACAGGATGTAGGGGAACGTGACGCGCAGCATATCCGCCGCCAGACCGAACTCCGGGCGCTGGTCGATCACCCAGCCCGGCGCGAAGACCCCTATCAATACCGGCGCAAACATCACTCCCAACGCCGTCAGCACCAACAAAATACCCGCCAGGGTGCCGGCGGCGTGGTCCACCAGGTCCTTCAGGGCCCGGCGGTCACCGCTTGCGCGCACCTCCGAAAGCACCGGCACGAAGGCGAGGGAGAACGAACCCTCCGCGAACAGGCGGCGCATGAAGTTGGGAATCTTGAACGCCAGGAAAAAGGCGTCGGTCGCGCCGCTCGCCCCGAAATACCGCGCGAATACCATGTCCCGCACGAAACCGAGGATCCGGGAGGTGATGGTGGCGGCCCCGACCTTGGCGGTGGACTTGAGGAGCTTCAATTCGCGTATCCCTCTGTGTGGCCGCTATTCTCGCCGAATTCATTTGACGAATACAGGGAAAAATTGGACAATAGGCGGCTTGATTTTTGATTGATTTTTGGAGAAATACCTTGGCAAACAGTCTATCAGCTCGAAAACGGGCACGTCAGGCGGAACGCCATCGTCGCCGCAACGCCAGCCAGCGGTCCCAGGTCCGCTCGGCCATCAAGAGCGTGTTGCGAGCCATCCAGGCTGGCGACAAGCCCGCGGCGGAGGATGCCTACAAGGCCGCCGTGCCGGCGATTGACCGCTCCGTATCGAAGGGCATCATGCCAAAGAACAAGGCGGCCCGGCACAAATCACGCCTGAACCAGCACCTGCGAGCCATGTAAGCAGCTTGCTGCATGATTAGGGAAAAGCCCCGCCACGAGCGGGGCTTTTTCATGGCAAACGAAGGCGCGCATCACTCCCGGTCAGGAATCCACGCCGGCATCGTCTTCCTGCCCTTCACCCCGGTGCATTTCGGTTTCCTCTTCGACCAGCAACTCCAGCTCGGCCGAGACCCGCTGCATCAGTTCCCGCGTACCCTGCTTGGTGACCGAGGAAACGAGCATCCAGGGCGCCTCCCAGCCAAGTTCCGCGACCGCCGCCTCCGCCCGCTCCCGGGCCTCCTCGGCGGGCAGCAGGTCCGCCTTGGTGAAAATCAGCCAGCGGGGCTTCTCGAGCAGCCCAGGATCGAATTTGCGCAGTTCATCTTCCAACTGCCGCACCTGCGTCACCGGGGCCTGAGCGGGGTCCATGGGCGCCAGGTCGACGAGGTGCAGCAAGAGCCGGGTCCGCTGCAGATGCCGCAGGAACTGGATTCCCAGTCCCGCACCCTCGGCGGCGCCTTCTATCAGGCCCGGAATGTCCGCGATGACGAAGCTGCGCTCGATATCGATCCGCACCACCCCGAGGTTGGGGTACAAGGTGGTGAACGGGTAATCGGCGACTTTCGGCCGCGCCTCCGATACCGCGCTGATCAGGGTCGATTTGCCGGCGTTCGGAAAACCCAGCAGTCCGACATCGGCCAGCACTTTCAGCTCCAGGTGCAGTTCGGCCGCGTCCCCCGGGGCGCCGGGCACGGTCTGGCGCGGCGCACGATTGGTCGAACTCTTGAAATGCAGGTTGCCCAGGCCGCCCTTGCCGCCCCGGGCCACCAGCAGTCGCTGCCCGTGTTGGGTGACGTCGCCGACGGGTTCGCCGGTCTCCGCGTTGCTGACAATGGTGCCCAGCGGCACGCGGATGAACACGTCCTCGCCGCTCTTGCCGGTGCGGTTCGAGCCGGAACCTGACTGCCCGTTGGGCGCGCGGTATTTGCGCATATGGCGAAAGTCGACCAGGGTATTCAAGCCGGAGTCCCCTTCCAGGAACACGCTGCCTCCGCGCCCCCCGTCGCCCCCGTCGGGGCCGCCGAACGGCACGTACTTCTCGCGCCGGAAGGAACCGGAACCGTCGCCGCCCTTGCCAGCGGTCACCGTGATTGTGGCTTCGTCGACGAATTTCATGGTCTCTATTCTAATCCGTGGCGGCGGACTCAGCCGCGAAATGGACGATGATGGAGAGGGCCGGTTACCCCTTTGCGGGACATTAACTTGCCGGGAGCAAGTTCATAGCGCACAGGGACGTCTTGAGCGTGTCCCGTAAAGGGGTAACCGGCCCTCTCGGTCCCCGAAACCTGTTCGCGCCTGACACTCCGCCTACAAAAAACCCCGCCGAGGCGGGGTTTTCGCTGAATTGTTTCGTTCCGTTCAGTCAGATTCGATACTGACGAATTTGCGCTTCGGCAGCCCGCGGTCTTCGAATTTGACCTTGCCGTCCGTCAGCGCGAACAGCGTATGATCGCGGCCCACACCGACGTTATCGCCTGCATGGAAACGCGTGCCCCGCTGCCGGACCAGGATGTTGCCGGCCAGCACGGATTCGCCGCCGTAACGCTTGACGCCGAGGTACTTCGGATTCGAGTCGCGGCCGTTGCGCGTACTACCGCCTGCTTTTTTGTGTGCCATGAGTCAATGCCTCCAAATTCGATGCTGCGATCAGGCGTCGATGCCGGTGATTTCAATCTGGGTGAAATACTGGCGATGGCCCATCTGTTTGCGGTGATTCTTGCGCCGCTTGAACTTGATGATCTTGATCTTGTCGTTGCGGCCGTGATCTACGACCTTGGCAGTCACCTTGCCGCCTTCAACGAACGGCGCGCCAATCTTGACGTCTTCGCCCTCGCCGACCATGAGCACCTGGTCCAGTTCGACCGTGGCGCCCTTCTCGGCTTCAATCTTCTCGACCTTGAGGATGTCGCCGGTGCTCGCGCGGTACTGCTTGCCGCCGGTTTTGAATACTGCGTACATTGGATTTCAGCTCCGTTCGAAACGGCCCTACAAAAGGGCGGGAATGTTAGCTGTTTTGGGCGCCCCGGTCAAGACGCCAGCCGGTCATTATACCCCTTTTCGCCTCGCCGTGGACCACTGGTTTCACAAGTCTCGATCCCTTTGCCAGTCTTTCGCCCCGGGGGGTATGATAAGTGGTTTGTACTTCGCCCCAGCGACACGGACGGCTCCGGCTACTGCATGGACAAAATTCTCATACGCGGCGCACGCACGCACAATCTCGCCAACATCGATCTGGACCTGCCCAGGGACAGGCTGATCGTGATCACCGGACTATCGGGTTCGGGCAAGTCGTCGCTCGCTTTCGACACGATCTACGCCGAGGGTCAGCGGCGCTACGTCGAGTCCCTTTCCGCTTACGCACGGCAGTTCCTGTCGATGATGGAAAAGCCCGATGTCGATCACATCGAAGGGCTTTCCCCGGCCATCTCGATCGAACAGAAATCGACCTCGCACAACCCCCGTTCAACGGTCGGGACGATCACCGAAATCTACGATTACCTGCGCCTGCTCTTTGCCCGCGTGGGAACACCGTGCTGCCCCGACCATGGCATTCCGCTGGAGGCGCAGACCATCAGCCAGATGGTGGACCACGTCCTCACCCTGCCCGAAGGAAGCAGGCTGATGCTGCTGGCGCCGGTGGTGCGCGACCGCAAAGGCGAACACCTGCAGCTGTTCGACGAACTGCGCGCCCAGGGTTTCGTCCGCGCCCGGGTGGACGGCACGGTCTACGACCTCGACGAGGTGCCCCCGCTGGAACTGCGGCGCAAGCACAGTATCGAAGTCGTGATCGACCGTATCCGGGTGAGGGACGATCTCAAGCAGCGCCTGGCCGAATCGTTCGAAACCGCAATCGGTCTCAGCGAGGGGCTGGCTGTTGTGAGCCCGATGGAGGAAGGCAGCGCGCTGGAAGAGAAGCTGTTCAGCGCCCGCTACTCCTGCCCTTACTGCGATTACAGCCTGCAGGAACTCGAGCCTCGCATGTTCAGCTTCAACAACCCCAACGGCGCCTGTCCCGAATGCGACGGGCTGGGGGTAAGCCAGTTTTTCGACCCGGACCGGGTGGTGAGCAGCACCCACGTCAGCCTGGCGGGCGGCGCGATCCGCGGGTGGGACCGCCGCAACGCCTACTATTTCCAAATTATCCAGGCGCTGTCCCGACACTACGGCTTCGACGTCGACATGCCATTCGAGGATCTGCCCAAAAAAATCCGGGACATCGTGCTGTATGGCAGCGGCGACGAAATCATCGAGTTCCGTTACTTCGGCGACAGCGGTGTGCAGAAACGCCGCCACCCATTCGCGGGAATCATCCCGAACCTCGAGCGGCGCTACCGCGAGACCGACTCGCGCATCGTGCGCGAAGAGCTGTCCAAGTACATCAGCCAGAAGCCCTGTCCGGTGTGCGAGGGCCAACGCCTGAACCGCGAAGCGCGCCACGTGTTCCTGGAGGACACGAACCTGCCGACGATCACGGCCTGGCCGATCGAGCGCTGCCTGGCGTTTTTCGGCGAGTTGGAACTCGAGGGCCGCCGGGGCGAAATCGCCCGCAAAATCGTCAAGGAGGTCCGCGAGCGCCTGCATTTCCTGGTCAATGTCGGGCTGGACTACCTCACGCTGGACCGCAAGGCTGACACGCTGTCCGGCGGTGAAGCCCAGCGCATCCGGCTGGCCAGTCAGATTGGCGCCGGGCTCGTGGGCGTGATGTACATCCTCGACGAGCCGTCCATTGGCCTGCACCAGCGGGACAACGCGCGGCTGCTGGCCACGCTTACCCGGCTGCGCGACATCGGCAACACGGTGATCGTCGTCGAACACGACGAAGAGGCGATCCGCACCGCCGATTATGTGGTGGACATTGGCCCTGGCGCCGGTGTGCACGGTGGCCGGATCGTATTTTCCGGCACACCCGAAGACCTGCAGAAGGATCCGGACTCGATGACCGGGAAGTACCTGAGCGGCGAGAAGGAAATCCTGGTGCCCCGCCAGCGCGCGCCGATCGATCCGGATCGCGTGCTCAGGGTGATAGGCGCCCAGGGCAACAATCTGAAAAACGTGACGCTGGAAGTCCCCGCCGGGTTGTTCGTCTGTGTCACCGGCGTCTCGGGCAGCGGCAAGTCGACGCTGATCAACGATACCCTGCACCGACTGGCGGCCCGCGAATTGTACGGCAGCACGGCGCATCCCGCGCCCTTCGAGTCGGTGGAGAACCTGGGCCTGTTCGACAAGGTGGTGGATATCGACCAGTCACCCATCGGGCGCACGCCGCGTTCCAACCCGGCCACCTACACCGGGCTGTTCACGCCGATTCGTGACCTGTTCGCCGGCACCCAGGAGGCCCGCGCCCGCGGCTACAAGCCTGGCCGATTCAGTTTCAACGTCAAGGGCGGTCGCTGCGAAGCCTGCCAGGGCGACGGCGTCATCCGGGTCGAGATGCACTTCCTTCCGGACATCTACGTACCCTGCGACGTCTGCAAGGGCAAGCGCTACAACCGTGAGACCCTGAGTGTCACCTACAAGGGTAAGAACATCCACGAGGTGCTTGAAATGACCGTCGAAGAGGCCATCGGGTTTTTCGACGCGGTGCCGGCGGTCGCGCGCAAACTGCAAACCATGGCCGATGTGGGGCTCTCCTACATTACCCTCGGCCAGAGCGCGACCACCCTTTCGGGCGGTGAAGCCCAGCGCATCAAGCTTTCCCGTGAACTGAGCAAGCGGGACACGGGCCAGACCCTGTACATCCTGGACGAACCCACCACGGGCCTGCACTTCCAGGATATCGAGCAACTGCTCGGCGTCCTCCATCGCCTGCGCGACCACGGCAACACCGTCGTGGTGATCGAACACAACCTGGACGTGATCAAGACCGCGGACTGGGTCATCGACCTGGGGCCCGAGGGGGGCGACAAGGGCGGCGAAATCATCGCCAGCGGAACGCCGGAGCAGATCGCCAAGATCCCGCACTCTTACACCGGCCAGTTCCTGATCCGGATCCTGAGCGGAGAACCTCAGCGCAAAAGCGCCTGATCGAGAGTCCCGCCCTCCAAGCCCGCCTGGCCGGCGACGCTTCAATTCAGGACATGATCCTGAGCGCCAGGTACGGGGCGAAGCAGAACACCGTTATCGCCAGCTTGTACAGGCCCATGTACTGCATGCTGAGCCTGCCCGCCTCCTGTTCGGAAATCGAAAACGCTCGCGCGTTGATTCGAAGAACCAGGCCCTTGAATACCAGGAAGGCGCCAACGACGACCAGGTAGATGCAGACGTTGATGACGGTGCACCAACCAAAAAACCGGGCATACGTGTCGATCGGGTTCATCGCAATTTCTCCTGGCTGGATTCCCTCCAATTGCAGGACACGCGGTGACCGCCCCGGGATCCGTCGAATGGTGGCCATGGTTCGAAATCCGGCCACAGAGTCGCTAAGGTAAAACGCAGCACCCGAAAGAGCCGCAAAGCGGCCAGGAGAACCATGATATTCAAACAGTTTTACCTCGAAGCCCTCGGACACGCTTCGTACCTGCTGGGTTCGGAGGAAACCGGCGACGCCTTCGTTCTGGACGTCCGACGCGACGTGGATCCGTACTTTGACTTTGCCCGCCAGCAGGGTCTGACCATCCGCTACGCCGCGGATACGCACCAGCACAACGACTACCTCACCGGCATCACCGAACTCGAGCAGCGCAGCCCGCTCGAACTGCTGGCCGGCGCCCGTGCAGAACTGGGATACGAGGCGCGAAAGCTGGACGACGGCGCCCTACTACGGATGGGCGAAATCGAGCTGGAGGTGCTGCACACGCCGGGCCATACGCCGGAGCACATCAGCTTCCTGGTGCGGGACCGGGCCCGGGGCGAGGACCCCGTGCTGCTGTTCTCGGGAGGTGCGCTGCTGGTGGACGACGTTGCCCGTCCAGACCTGCTCGGCGGCGAAGACGAAACGCGCCGCGCGGCGAGCCACCTGGGGCGAACGCTCCGGGACAAGATCCTCAAGCTTCCGGATCATGTCCTCGTGTACCCCACGCACGTGGCGGGTTCGTTGT
>JASFKQ010000016.1:0-31398 GCA_050118555.1 Lysobacterales bacterium | reverse complement strand
ACGGCGCGGCTCTGGCCTGGATCGGTTGATCGCGGCAGGACCGAGCCTTGTTCGGGATGAGCTGCGGCGGCCCGGTGGGCTAATCGCGGCCAACGGCCGCTCCTACGGGTGGCCTGGCGAATCCCGCCGTAGGACCGAACCTTGTTCGGGATGAGCTGCGGCGGCCCGGTGGGCTAATCGCGGCCAACGGCCGCTCCTACGGGTGGCTTGGCGAACCCCGCCGTAGGACCGAGCCTTGCTCGGGATAAGCTGCGGCGGCCCGGTGGGCTAATCGCGGCCAACGGCCGCTCCTACGGGGCATAGGTCGGGAATTTACGGTGTCTCGTTCGAGCGCCGGTCCAGCCAGGCTTCTATCTCGGTTTTTGCGTGTTCGTATCCTGCTTCGACGATGCGGTCGAAGGCCTTTACTTCCGTCAGGCCGAAGCGGCGAACCGGCGGTTGCAGCAGAAGATCGGCCTGTGCGCCCATGGCCCGCACGTGGTGCAGGGTGCCCAGTTCCGTGGCTTTAAGCATGATGGTCGACATGCCGGGCGCGCGGTACTTGCGCGCAAATGGCAGGTATCTTCCCCGCAGGATCGCCCAGGGTGAGGGCAGCGCGGGATAATCCACCTCGTAAAGCCTGTCCGCGGAAATATCCACCGCCACGATGGTGCCGACCGGCTTCTGCTGCATGATGTCCACCGGCAGGTTGTTGATGACCGCGCCGTCGACGGTCAGCCGTCGCTCCACCACCGCGGGCGGGATGATGCCCGGGATGGCTGCGCTGGCGCGAACGGCCAGCGCCAGGGAGCCACGCTCGTGTACCGTCATGTCGCCGTTGTCCAGGTGGCAGGAGACACAGAAAAACGGTGTCGGCAGGTCTTCGATCCGGTAGGGCAGGTTCTTCTCCAGCAGGCGCTCCATGCGCCGGCCGCGAATCAGCGAAACCACCGGAAATGTGTAGTCGCTGAACGGCTTGCCCTTGACGAAGGCCTCGCGCGCGATGTCCACCACTTCGTCGAGCGACCTCGGGCTCGCGAGGGCTCCGGCCATGATCGCTCCAAGGCTGGTGCCGCCGATCCAGTCGACCGTGATCCCGGCCTCCTGCAGAGCCCGGTAAACGCCGAGATGCGCGAAGCCCCGCGCCGCGCCGCCTGCCAGGACCAGTCCGAGCGCTTTTCCCGAAATGATCCTGCTGACGCGATCGATGTCATCGGGCCGGTCCTCGCGAACATGTACGTGAAAGTCGACCTTGCGGCCATCCAGCCAGGCGCCGGTGTCGTGAATCGCCTGGTCTGATCGCGGTTGCAAGAGCACCAGCATGCGGCGGGCGATTGCAGCGTCGGGCGAGAGCCCGAGTTCGGTTTCCCAAGCTCGCGTCCCGGGGTCAGTCGCTGCGTCCGCGACCAGCACCACCATGTCGGACTGGCGCAGTGCGAAGCGGGTCCAGCGGGGACGCTCGGGCGGGCACGTGTAGATCGTGAAGCGGTGCGCATCCTCCTGGTCGTGTAGCCAGTGAAGCAGCAGGTACGGTGTCGCCTCGCTGTCTTCCTCCCACGAGGCCGGCGCACCGGCTTCCTGCAGCCGGGCAGGGTGCAGGCTGAGTGTCGAGCCCTGCAGCGTCAGTTGCTCGATGAGACGGCGGCAGAATTCCCCGGTCCGGGGCGTAGGATCCAGCGGCAACACGCTGACTGCCTTTATATTGCGCGTGGACGGCCTGGCGCGGGCCTTGCTCTGCAGCAGATTGGCGACATTGCCGGCGACGCGCAGAGCCAGCGCGGGGTACTCGTGTGCCAGGCGGTGGAACGCCTCGCGGCTCATTTTGACCAGCAGGCTGTCGCGTATGGCCTGGATGCCGACGGTTCGGGGGGCGCCGGTCAGCAGGCTGATCTCGCCGACGCTTTCGCCCGGCACGATCTCGTTCAGGAAACGGGCCTTCTCGTTGTTCTTGCCATCCGCCGACCAGGCCTGCAAGCGGCCGCGCGCCAGGAAATAGATGGCATCGCCTGAATCGCCCTGGTGCATCAGCCATTCGCCGCCGGCCAGATGCACCGATTCGACTTCCCGCAGCAGGGGGTGGCCGTGCCGGAGTTCCAGGTCGAAGTAACGCTGGAGAACTTTCAGGGCGCGGCGATCCACGCGCTGCGGCGTTTCGTCCCGGGCCGTCATTCCCGCGACCTCGCGAGCTGCAACTGGGTTTCGAATATCACGCCGATCGACTGGATGAAGGAAGCGAACTGCTCTTCGTCCTGCCGGTCGAACGGCTCGCCGTCGCGCCGGTTCAGAAGCTGCGCGACGGCGAATACGGCTCCGTTCTGATCCTTCACCGGGAGGCAGAGGATCGAACGTGTGCGGTAGCCCGTCTGCCGGTCCACGTCGCGATTGAACCTGGGGTCGGCGTAAGCGTCCGCGATGCTGATGGGCAGGCCGGTCCGGGCAACGGCGCCGGCAATGCCTTCACCCTTTGGAAAGCGTATCTCGCCCAGCTCACCCAGGTGCTCAGCCACTTTGAGCACCAGGAAATCGCCTTCCACCAGAAACAGCGAGGCCCGGTCTGCATTCAGCAGGCGGCCCAGCTTGCGGGTAAAGGCAAACAATCCCTGCTCCAGCATGCTGCGAAAGGCTGCGTTGCTGGCCAGGGAGGTGGCTTCCAGGAAACGCTCCGATTCGTCGGTGATTTCCTGCAGGACTTCGCGGAATTCGTGCTCGTCCAGTTCGTCGATGACCTTGTCCAGCGGTTGCTTCTGGCGATTCGCCGCGAGCATTTTCATCATCAGCTGGTTGTTCGCGATCACCGCATCGGTAAAGGTGGAAAGCCGGCCGTCTTCGAGGTGAACGATGCGGTCCGCCACGTCCAGGATGCGATTGTCGTGGGTCACCAGCAGAATCGTGGTGCCCTGTTCCTTGGCCAGCATGCGCATGCGGTCCACCACGTCCCGCCCGGACTGGCGATCGAGCGATGCGGTCGGTTCGTCCGCCATCACGATGGAGGGCTCCGACACCAGCGCGCGGGCGATGGCCACCCGTTGGCGCTGCCCCCCCGAGAGCTGGTCGGGACGGTGTTCCATGCGGTCGCCCAGCCCCACCGCCCGCAGCATCTCCCGGGCACGCTCCCGCTGCTCGTCGCGGGGATACCTCCCAGCCGCCCGTATGCCGAGCTCGACATTCTGCAGCGCAGTGAGCGCAGCCAGCAGGTTGTGCTGCTGAAAAATGAAGCCGATCCGTCGGCGCACCCGCTCCAACGTGGACAAGCGGGCCTTGTGAAGCTCCTCACCCAGCACCTGTACGCTGCCCTCCTGGGCCGAGCGCAGGGCGCCGACCAGGGTCAGCAGCGTGGTTTTACCGGAGCCGGAAGGCCCGGTCACGATCACGATCTCGCCGGGCTGGATCTCAACTTCCACGTCGAACAGGATCTGCTTGCGGAGTTCGCCCTTGCCGTAGGCGTGATTGAGCCCGCGCACGCGGATCGGCGCCTCGTCCATCAGAACACCTCCGCCGGATCCAGCCGGCGCACCTTGCGGACGGCCAGCAGCCCGGAGATCGCGCACATGGCCAGTGTCATCAGGAACACGGTAATCGTCCGGTCCGTGGTGAGATAAAGGGGCAGGTTGGTCGCGGCCGACGCCTTGCCGTACAGCCACACGGCGATGCCCACGCCGGGCAGGAACCCCAGCACCGCCAGGATCGACGCCTGCTGCAGCACGATCCCGGACACGAAACGGTTACGGTAGCCGATCGCCCTGAGGGTCGCATACTCGTTCAGGTGCTCCGAGACATCGGCGAACAGGATCTGGTACACGATAATGGCGCCCACGACAAAACCCATGATGGCGCCGAATGCGAAGATGTAGCCGATGGGCGTGGCCGAGTTCCAGTAGTTTTTCTCGCGCTGGACGAATTGGTGGCGGGTCATGACCAGCACGTCGTCCGGCAGGTATTCGTCCAGCGCGTCGCGGACCTGGTCGGGATCACTGCCTTCGCGAAGGCGAACGAGTCCCAGCTGGATCTCGCTGCGCGGCCGCTCGGGGAAGAGCCGCAGCCAGTTGTCGTCGCTGGTGATGATGGTGCCGTCGATGCCGAAGGACGTGCCCATCCGGAACAGGCCGACCACTTTCATTTGCCGGTCGTTGATCTCGGTGATCACCGGCGCGCCCGAGTCCACGGTATCCGCCACCGGGCCGAACTCAGGCCGCGACGCCCGATCGAACAGCACCGCGTCCTGCTGCCGAAGCAGGCTGCGGGCCTGGTCGAAACCCGGGACGTCCAGCAACGGTTCGTCCGGCTGGAAGCCGATCGCGTTGATGCTGCGACGCTCGTTGTTCCAGGGGTTTTTCCAGACCGCCGGAAAAATGTAGACGGGTGTAACGTCCTCCACCGCATCGGACCCAAGGGTCTGGTACAGACGGCGGATCGAAAAGGGCTGCGGCCGGACGATGAACACGCTGTCCGGGCTGAACAGCGCAATGTCGTAGTCGAAGTGCTCGTGGAAGCGAACCGCGCTTTCGAACAGGGCCGAGCGGAATCCGAGCTGCATCATGATCAGGAGCACGGCGAAGGCGATGCCGGACAGCGCCACTGCCAGGCGCAAGGGCTTGTGCCTGAGCTGCAGCCAGCCGAGTAACATCAGGGCAGAATCACGACATCGACCTGCAGGTTGGTCAGGGCGGCCGCCGGTCCCGAATCGTCAAGGAGGATTTCGACTTCCACGATCCGGGCGTCCTTGCGTGCCGCCGGATCGGTGCCGATTGCGTCGTGCTTTTCGACCTTGTGGCGAATGCGCTTCACGGTGCCCTCCAGGTCGCGCTCCAAAGCCGCGCTGCTGACGGTCGCGCGCTGGCCGACCTGTACGCGGCGGATATCCGTCTCGTAGACTTCCGCGATCGCGTACATGCGATCGACCCGGCCCAATTCCAGGATCCCCCGCTCGCCGATCAGTTCGCCGGGCCGGACGAGGACATCCAGCACCCTGCCGTCGACGGGGGCACGGATCTGGGAACGCTGGGCTTCGGCTTTCGTTCGCGCCACTTTCGCACGGGCGACTTCAACAGCAGTCTCGGCCGAGTGGACCGCGGTGCCGGCGCTCTCGCAGGACGCCTTTTGGGCTTCCGCTTCCCCACGTGCGCTTTCCGCCTCTTCTTCGCCGGCCACACCTTGCGCGCGCAGACGGGTCCGCCGCTCCGCCTCGCTGGCCGCGACGCCCGCGCGGACACAGGCTTCGCGGGCCTTGCTGCGGGCCTCTTCCACTTCCTGCCGGGCGAACTCGAGCGCGATTTCACTCTCGTGGACCAGCGCCTCCATGACACCGGCCGTGTCGGTCACGGCCAGCAACTGGCCCGTCGTGACGTCGTCTCCCTCCTCAACGCGGAGTTCGGTGAGCACCGCGCCGAGAATGGCTTCCGGCGTCGACGGCGCCGCCACCCGGATGATCCCGTGCTCGGGTTCCAGGCGGCCCAGCGCGGAGACCGCCCGCTGCTGCGGCTCGCCCTGGGCGTGAGCAAACGTCGGGGCGAACAGACAGGCAAGACACAGGAATACCCTGATGAGCATGACATGCAGTCCTCTTGATTCGATAGGCGGTCTTGTTTTCACAAAGGCAGGGTTTGTGCGCCTGAAAACCCGTACGTGGGGCAAGTCCGCACCACTGCGCCTCGTTTGCGCCAAGAATAGCAGGCATGGCTCCACGTTCACAATTGGGGCTACGCCGGCAGGCAACTCTTGCTTTGCCGCCGCGTCGCGAATGAAAATCCGGACAGGACCTGTGGATTGACTATACTGCTGGACGAGCCAGTCGAACGATTGGGAGAAACTGATCCGCTGGCGGACGCATTTTCTTTGAGGGAGAAACTAATGACCGTCAGAATTGGCATTTTGAGTTTTGGCCTGGTGTTGCTCGCGCTGCCGGGTGCGGCAATGGCAAACAACACGGTGTTGTCCGGAATCTTCGACGGCTCGGAACCGAGCCGCGCTCCATTGCCGGGCACCTGCGACGGGGCGGGCAGCCTTCAATATCAGGTCATTTCAAACGTCCAGGTCGGGTCCAACGGAACCTATGTCATAGGGGATGTGAACAACTGGAACGGCGTCGATGTGTCGGCCCTGATCTACAACGGCGCTTTCAACCCGAACAACCCGGTGGCGAATCTGCTGACCGCCAACGGCATTGACATCGCCGACGCGGTCGACCTGACCGCCGGCAACAACTACACCCTGGTCGTCCAGCAGTGGTGCCAGAACAGCGAGGGAGCCTGGGCGGTGACTTTTTCCGGTCCTGGCAACGTCACTTCGGGGAGTGTCGTGACGGTCCCGGCTTTCACCGAGGGCGACTTCACCAACGGCGACCCGACCGCTTCGACCGACTGCGGCAATTCCCAGTACCAGGTCGCCGGCCCGATCCAGGTCGCAAGGGACGGCACCTACTACTACTCGGACATGTCGATCAACTACGACGTTGACATGTGCCTGCAGATTTACTCGGCGCCGTTCAACGCCAACAGCCCCAACACGAACCGGGTGGGTTTTCCGATGGACGATTGGGGCTCTGTTGAGCTGGTGGCGGGCCAGGACTACTACTTCGTCGCTCAGCCCCTCGGTGGGCCTGATACGGGGGAGTTCTTCTACGTCTTCGCGCCGCCGGCGCCGTTCAGAATCACCCACGCGATGGCGGGCGCCTGGTATTACCCGGTGACTGAGGGCCAGGGCCTGTTCGTCGATATTTCCGACCAGCTGAACTACATGTTCCTGGCCTGGTTCACCTACGACCTCGAACGGCCCGACCCTGCGGTGACGGCGATGATCGGTGACCCCGGGCATCGGTGGCTGACCGCCCAAGGACCGTTCGCCGGCGACACCGCCAATTTGGACATCTACTGGACCTCCGGAGGGATCTTCGATTCGGGCGAACCGCAGCCTCCCCCGCCGGATCAGGATGGCACCATGACCGTCCAGTTCAACGACTGCTCGAGTGGCACGGTGACGTACGACCTTGGCACCGCGGGCGTTTCCGGCCAGTTCCCGATCCAACGGATCTTCACGGACACCGAGAATCTGTGCCAGTCGGCGCTCGTGGTGCCGGGTCAACCGGGGCCCCTGTAAGGCTGTATTGAGGTTGAACCCCGGCGCAGTCTGCGCGCCGGGGTTTGCGCCAAAATTTGCCCGGGCTTCGCTTTCGTCAGAAAATTACTGCCATGACTTCGGCTTCCGGGCAACAGCGCCACCGATTTTGCGTGGCGCCCATGATGGACTGGACGGACCGGCATTGCCGGTACTTCCATCGCCTGCTGGCGCCGTCGGCTTTGTTGTACACCGAGATGGTGACGACCGGCGCGGTCCTGCACGGGGATCGCGAGCGCCTGCTGGGCTACAACGAGCAGGAGCACCCGGTGGCGCTGCAACTGGGCGGCAGCAAGCCAGCCGATCTCGCCGAGTGTGCTCGCGTCGCCGCCTCCTGGGGGTATGACGAGGTCAACCTCAACGTCGGCTGTCCCTCTGACCGGGTGCAGCGCGGTCGTTTCGGCGCCTGCCTGATGCGGGAGTCGGGCCTCGTGCGTGACTGCGTGTCCGCCATGCGCAACGCGGTGGACATCCCGGTCACGGTCAAGACGCGGCTCGGCGTGGACGATTGCGACAGCTACGCCTGGTTCAGCGACTTCGTCGGGGAAGTGGCGCGCTCGGGCTGCGATACCTTCATCGTCCACGCACGCAAGGCCTGGTTGTCCGGCCTCAGCCCAAAGGAGAACCGCGAGGTGCCGGAGTTGCGTTACGACTGGGTTTACCAGCTCAAGCGCGAGCAGCCCGGGCTCGTTATCGTGTTGAACGGCGGAATCGGCGAACCGGAGGCCGCGCTGCGGCACCTCGCGACGCTGGACGGCGTCATGCTCGGGCGGGCGGCCTACCAGAACCCATGGCTGCTGGCTGAGGTCGAGGCGCTCCTGGACGGCGCCCCCGGCGTGGCCAGCCGCGAGCAGGCAGTGCACGCGATGGCTGCCTATGCCAGGGCGCAGGTCCGTGCCGGGATACCGGTCAAGTACGTGACGCGGCACATGCTGGGCTTGTTCCAGGGCATGCCCGGTGCGCGCCGCTGGCGGCGCTTCCTGGCCGAAAACGCGCACCTCGACGGGGCCGACGAAGGTGTCCTGCTCCGCGCCCTGGAACACATGCAGCAGTGGTCCGGCGGGCCGGGCGGGGCGGAATGCCAGGATGCCGCGTGAACGCACCGGTTCAGCACGCATTCAGCGGCCTCGGTTAGAATAGGGCCATGAATTTCCTGAACGGTCTTCGCGGTGGCCGCCTGGCGGCCGCTGCTGCTGCACTGATGCTGGCCCTGGCGGTGAGCACGGCGGCTTTCGCCCAGTCGCTGGACGAGGCCGCGCGCCAGGCGGCGCGCCAGTATAACGCCAAGGTGTTGTCGGCCAAGACCGTACAGCAGGGCAACCGGCGCGTGCACGTGATCAAGCTGCTGACCAAGGACGGCGTGGTGAAGACGGTCCGCATCCCGGTGCGGGAACGCGGGAAATAGGGCCCAGACCATGCGTGTGCTGCTGGTCGAGGACGATGCGCGCCTGGTCGAGTCGCTGAGTGCCCAGTTGCGCACCGCCGGCTTCGCGGTCGACGTGTCCAGGGACGGTGTCGAAGGTCTCTACTACGGCGAGGAATTTCCGATCGACCTTGCCATCATCGACCTGGGCCTGCCCGAAATGTCCGGTCTCGAGGTCATCCGCAATCTGCGCAGCCGCGGCAAGGGCTTTCCCATCCTGGTGCTGACCGCGCGCTCCGAATGGCAGGACAAGGTCGAGGGCCTGGAGGCGGGGGCGGACGACTACGTCACCAAGCCGTTTCATACCGAGGAACTGATCGCGCGGATCAATGCGCTGATGCGCCGGGCCGGCGGCCATGCCCGGCCGCAGGTGCAGCTCGGCCCCTTCACCGTGGACCTGACCGGGCAGCGGGTCCTGCGCGGCGAGACGGAGGTGGTGCTGACCACCTTCGAGTACAAGGTGCTCGAATACCTGGTGATGCATCCGGACGAGGTCGTAACCAAGACAGACCTGATGGAGCACATCTACGAGGAGGACGCCGAGCGGGACAGCAACGTGATCGAGGTCTTCATCGGCCGCCTGCGACGCAAGCTGGACCCCGACGGCACGCTGAACCCGATCGAGACCCTGCGCGGCAGGGGCTACCGGCTTGCGCTCGTTCTCTCTTCGTAGCCGGCTGATCGTCATCGCAACGCTGGTGCTCGCCACCGCGCTGGGCGTGGTCGGCGTGGCCCTGGACGCCGCCAATTACCGCGGTGCCGTTTCGTCGCTGCAGGCGCGGATGGAATCCTACGTGTACCTGGTCCTGGCGGCCATGGAAGTGGCGCCGTCGGGTAGTTTCTCGGTGGACGACAATCTCGCCGATCCGCGCCTGATGCAGCCCGGTTCCGGAATCCTGGTCGAGGTGCAGGGGCGCGAGCAAAGCTGGCGCTCGCCCTCATCGCTGGGGCTGCAATTGCCGGACGTGCGCCCCGCGGAGGCCGGCGCGGTCGCTTTCACCGAACCGGAATCACCGGATGGCTATTTCCTGCTGAGGTACGGGATTGGCTGGCAATTGCCCGACGACTCGATCGAGCCGTTCACGGTGTCCGTGCGGGTGGCGGCCGACGAACTGGCGCAGCAGACCAGCGCGTTCCGCCTGGGCCTCTGGCGCGCCCTGGTGGCCGCCGGCGCCATCCTGTTGCTGGCGCAGGTCGTGATTCTGATGGCGGTGTTCCGTCCGCTCGGCCGGGTGGCTCGTGACGTGGCGCGTGTCGAGACCGGGCAGGCGCCTCGGCTGGAAGGCCATCATCCGCGCGAACTCGAACCGCTGGTGCGCAACGTGAATCGCTTACTGGCCACGGAAAAGTCCAACCAGGAGCGCATTCGCAACGCACTGGACTCGCTGGCCCACAGCCTGAAAACCCCGCTGGCCGTGATCCAGGCCGGCCTGCCCCTGCACGGCGACCCCGGCGGCAGCATGCAGAACGCGGTCGATGAAATGCGCCGCCTGATCGCCACTCGCCTGGAGCGGGCGGGCTTTTCCGCCCGCCGCACGCTAACGAAGCCGGTGCCGGTGGCGCCGCAGTTGCGGCGGATCATCGCCTCGCTGCAAAAAGTGCATTCTCAGAAAATGATACGCTGCGATGAGAACATCGATGAAAGCCTGGTGTTCTGCGGCGAGAAGAGGGACCTGCTCGAATTGACCGGCAACCTGCTCGACAACGCGTTCAAATACGGCCGTGGCCGGGTGCGCGTTTCGGGCGGGGTGGTGAAAGACGGCCCAGAGGCCGCATCGACCCGCCCCGGCCTGTGGTTGACCGTCGAAGACGACGGCCCCGGGATCGATGAATCCCAGTGGGAACGGCTGCTACAGCGGGGTGTGCGCGGCGACGAGCGCGTCGAGGGCCACGGTCTGGGATTGGCCATTGTCAGCGAACTCGTCTCCGCCTATGGTGGCACGATGGACATCGGCCACAGTGAACTGGGCGGCGCGCGGGTATCCGTGTCGATCCCGGCCACCTGACAGTGGCATCGAAGGCACCCGTAGGAGCGAACCTTGTTCGCGATAAGATATTGAATAAAAACCGAAATATCGAAACCCTCCTCGATATCATGGCCCAACTCCGCGACCCGGATTCGGGCTGCCCCTGGGACCTCGAGCAGGACTTTTCCACCATCGCCCCTTACACCATAGAAGAGGCGTACGAGGTGGCCGACGCGATCCAGCACGGCAGCATGGAGGAACTGCGGGACGAACTGGGCGACCTGTTGTTCCAGGTGGTATTCCACGCGCGGATGGCCGAGGAGGCCGGGGCCTTCGATTTCGGCGGCGTGGTCGAGGCGGTGTGCGCAAAAATGATCCGCCGCCACCCCCACGTGTTCGGCCGGGATGCCGGGAATATGAAAGACGCCCGGGCCCAGTCCGCGGCCTGGGAGCGGCACAAGGCAGAGGAGCGCGAGTCGCAGAAGGGCGGTGCCGCCGACGGCAGCCTGCTGGATGACGTGCCGCGGGGCATGGCGGAGCTGCAACGGGCTGTCAAACTGCAGAAGCGGGCGGCGAGAGTCGGCTTCGACTGGGGATCGCCGGGACCCGTGCTGGACAAACTGGACGAGGAAACCCGCGAGATGCACGAGGCCATGGAAGGCGGCAACCCGGAGGAGATGGAGGACGAACTGGGCGACCTGCTGTTCGTCATGACCAACCTGGCGCGCCAGCTGGACATCGACCCCGCCCACGCCCTGCGGCGGGCGAACGCCAAGTTCGAGCTGCGCTTCCGAGCCATCGAGCAGGCCGCCGGCAGCCGCGAGGCGCTGGAAGCGATGAGCCTGGACCAGATGGAGGCGCTGTGGCAGGAGGCGAAGAAACCGCGATGAACGATTGGTTAGTTCAACTGGGCGTTAACTCCCCGCAAGCCGGGCTGGTCGTTGGCCTGCTGGCCGGCGTGCTTGCGGCCGTCGTCCTGGGCTGGCTGGCGGCGCGGCGCAGCGCCGCGGCTGAGCGAACCCGGCTGCAGCCCTTGGTCGATAGCCTGACTTCGGAGTTGACCGACCTTTCGGCGAAACTCGCGGAAAGCGAGAAAAGCAACGCCGTGCTCGAAACCCGCAAGGTCGAAGGCGAGCGTTATTTCCGCGAGCAGATCGAGAAGCTGGAGCAGGCGGAGAAGCGACTGGCGGAAAACTTCGAGCGGCTGGCCGGGCGCATCTTCGAGGAGCGCTCGCAGAAATTGACGGAACTGAACAGCAAGCAACTCGACGTTCTCCTCAAGCCGCTGGGCGAAAAACTCACCGAGTTCCGCAACACCGTGGAGAAAGCCCACCGCGACGAAACCGCGCAGCACCTGGTGATGAAGGAAAAGATCGGTTCGCTGGAGAAGCTTAACGAGCGCCTGCACCAGGACGCGAGCAACCTGTCAAAGGCGTTGACCACCAATGTAAAGGCGCAGGGGAACTGGGGCGAGCAGCAACTCGAGCGCCTGCTGGAAATTTCCGGCCTGCGGAAAGGCCAGGAGTATTCGACACAGTATTCGGTGACCACCGAGGGCGGCCAGCGAATCCAGCCGGATCTCGTACTGCACCTGCCCGAGGGCAAGTCCATCGTGCTCGACTCCAAGGTTTCGCTGCTGGCCTGGACACGCTTCCAGGCGGCCGAGGACGACGAGGCGCGCGCCGACGCCCTGAAGGACCACGTCGCCTCGATGCGCGCCCACGTAAAGGCGTTGGGCGAGAAGCGCTACGCGGAGATTCCGGAGCTGAACTCTCTGGATTTCGTGCTGATGTTCGTGCCGATCGAAGGCGCCCTGATCGCGGCGCTGCAGACCGACCCGGAGATCGCCGAGTTCGCGTTGCGCAACAAGGTGGCGCTCCTCTCGCCGACCAACTTCCTGGCTACCATGAGAACCGTCGGTTCCGTCTGGGCGGTCCACCGGCAGAACACGAATGCCCGGGAGATCGCCCGCCGCGCCGGCCTGCTCTACGACAAGTTCGCCGGCTTCGTCGACAACCTCGGGCAGGTGGGGGATCGGCTGCGGCAGGCGCAGCAGAGCTATGAATCTGCTTTCGGCCAGTTGTCGACCGGCCCGGGCAACCTGCTGCGCCAGGCAGAAATGCTGCGCGAACTGGGGGCACGCAACACCAAGGAAATTGATTCTCGACGCCTTGGACACGCCGAGGAAGAGCAGGACGTTGAGTCCGTGGAAGATGAAGTGGGAAGGGGCAGCCAGGAGTCCTGATCTGATCCGGAGCAACTCCCTCGTGCTTGACCTGACTTTACACTGTGGCCGATACTACCCCAATGAGGGTTCAAGGTGCCTGCCCTTATCGCGTGACGGACAAACAGAAATTCCACGGACGAAAAGGCATCTGCAAAAGGAGTGTGACAAATGACTACCAGACTCATGCGGCGTTGGGCAACGGCCGCGCTCTTCCTCGTATTTGCTTATCCGGGCCTGGCGCTTGCGCAGACCGCGGACCTGGAATTCACCATAATCGAAAACAGTCCCGACCCCGTGGTTGCCGGACAGGACGGTGTCGATTACACGTTCGAGATCTATAACAACGGGCCGGATGAGGCGACCAATGTCGTGGGCGAATTGATCTTCAACACGACCAACGGGACTATCACCTGCGACGCACCGGGGTCGAGCTATACCCCCAGCGCAGGAGTCCTGGCCACCGGTAGCATACCCTGGCAGTGGTCCGTGCCATCGATACCTGCTGCCAGCTTCGTTACCCTGACGGAAACCTGTGCCGTCATCGGCGCGGACTCTGATGACGGCGCCAACCGCTCGGTGACGTTCAGTCTCGTATCGCTCGACCAGACCGATGATAACGCGGCGAATGACAGCGCCACCGAGGACTTTACGGTCGAGCGTTTGACCAACTTCACACTGAGCGTCGACTGCACGCCGGATTCGATCATCGCGGGCTCCGGGGCCGGTAACATCGAATGCACGCTGGATCTGGGCCAGAGCGGTCCGTCCGATGCTTCGGGCGTGGCGGTGAATCTGACCCTGCCTTCCGGCGTTACCGTGGACAGTGCGGACACCACCGGTGCGCCGACCACTACCTTCACACCTCCGACAACCTGGGATGTGGGTGATGCAGCTGTCGGCTACAGCGGTACCCTTGTGCTGACGATGACCGCCGACAATACGGCTACCGGTGACCTGACCATTGAGGGCAGTGTTTCGGCCAACGAGACCATCGACAACGGACCGGTCGCTGCAAGCGACGTGGTAGCCGCCGAGTCGGCCGCCGATGCGCCGAGCTCGTTCAAGACGACGATCACCTTCACCAACGGCTACGACGGCACGGCGACAGTGACGCTGACCTGCAACAACGGCGATCCGTTGTCGCAGCCTCTGGACATCAGCCCCACCAACCCGGCGACCTTCGTGGTCACACTGCTCGATTTCGTGGATCCGGCCGTGAACTGCCAGGTGACCCTGGACGCGCTCGATGACGGCTACGTCGGCAGCAGTTTCACAGCCAACTCGGTGGTCACCGACGGCGCCTGCCTGTTCTCGGCCGCGCCCGATGCGGGCGAAGCGCCGTTCGACACGACCACGGACCGCATGAACACCTGCGAGATCGTGGCCGAGCCGGTGGCATCGGAGTTCACGGTGGCCAAGCGCTGGCTGTTCGAAGGCAACAGCGCCAACGATGGCAGCGGCGTTGACCAGAGCGCGAGCATCTGGGTCTACTGTTCGCCGGCGGCGACCAACACCGGTCCGAGCTTTGGCCAGGTGGGATGGTGGGTGTACCCCAACGGCGATGATGATTTTGCATTCGATTTCTACCCGTCACCGGACGGTGCGACCTGCTACGCGCAGGAGAGCAATCTGGCTTCGGAGGTTGAGTCCGACCAGGGCTGCGCCAGTGGCACTGACTTCGAGGTGGGCGACACGACGAAGGGCTGCACGATCACCAACACGGTGTTCTTCGAAGGCATCCCGACGCTAAGCCAGTGGGGCCTGGCGGTCCTGGCGGTGTTGACGCTGGGCACCGGCCTGGTGGGCTTCCGCCGCTTCGTCTAGCGCGATGAACCTGCGGGAGCGGTTGCGGCCGTGATCCTGCAGACCAACGGACCCCGCGGCAGGTGACTGCCGCGGGGTTTTTCTTCTGAATACCGAAGGTTAAGGTGACGAACGTCGTGCGTGGGACCCGTCAGGTGCCCGCCTCCAAAAGTAAAAAAAATCGTATAAGGTGATTGACATAAATTTACAGCTCAGGGATAATTGCGCCAACGGGTTGGGGAAACCGCGCCCGGATCGGCTTTGCCGGTCTACCTGTGTTTCCCTCCACCCGGAACCGAAGCCTGGGCCTCGGGCCCGATCAACCCGGTCCAGGCATTGTGTTAGGAGTGATGGAACCAAGGCCAAGACCTTAACCAATACAGTGGCCGAAATTCCGACAATGGAGAAAGCAATGAATATTAAACGCGCGTTTTTGGCCGCAGCTGCGGTACTTATGGTGCCCGGATACGCCATGGCACAGACGGCGGATTTCGACACCCAGATTGACACCACCAACGGTGTGGAAGTAACCGCACACGCCTGGATCCAGTGCAACACGGGCAATAACCTCGAGCAAGACCAGGCAATCAGCAACCAACCGGATCCCGGCACCGGCGGTGTGGATTTCGTGGTCACGGACTTGGTACTAGACGCGGACGCCGTCTGCAACGTCTGGTTCACGGATATCCCCGCAGGTTTTGAATTCTACAGCCTGAATACAAACGGCGTAGGAACCAATGACGGGGCCCCCAATTGCGAGTTTGCCTACGACCAGGAAGACCTGCTTGAGTCGAACTACTGCTACCTGGAGGTAGCCCCGGCACCGTTCGAATACACCATGAACAAGGTCTGGGACGTCCCCGCTAATTCCGTTGGGGAGTTCTTCCGGATGAACTACACCTGCTACAACGTAGCCTCGAATTCCTTCCAGACCAACACGGAATCCACTTGGAGCGGCTCCTGGAGCGATACTGGGGATAGCAGTTACACGGTGGATAACCTTTACATCGACCCGCAGGGTGGTGACACGTACTGCAGGGCGTGGGAAACTACTTACGACAGCGCGGTTGAGTCGGACCAGGGTTGTCAAAACGCAGTCCATTTTGACAACAACGGTACGACCGGCGAATGCACGGTGACCAACACGGTGTTCTTCGAAGGCATCCCGACCCTGAGCCAGTACGGCTTGGCCATCCTGGCGGTCCTGATGCTGGGCGTGGGCTTTGTAGGCTTCCGCCGCTTTGTCTGATCGCTGATCGTTTCAGCTGACAGATAGCAAGACCGAAAATCCCCGCGGTAGCGTAAGCTCCGCGGGGATTTTTTTTGACTGGAGTTCGTGGCCCTGAACCGCTATCTTGGCTGACAATGTTTATCCGCCCGGCGGAGTCGAATCCTTTCAAATGACGGCTGCTTCGAGAATCTGTTTCCGGAAGGTCGGAGTCCAGCTGGCAGCCTGTCTGCTGCTCGCCGCCCCGGTGGGCGGCCAGGCAAGCGATGGCGCCGCGACCTTTACGGTGGACGTTGTGCTCGACGAGGTTTCCGCCAGCCCGCTCCAGGTCACGCTGAGTTGTGGCGAAAAGTCTCAGCTCAACGAGAGCGCCACGGTCAAGCCCGGCGAATCCACCACGTTTTCGATCCCGGTCCATGAGGAACTGCCCCTGACCTGCGTGGTCGGCGCGTCGTCGCCTCCCGGCCGGGCGCTGCGATTCCTCGGCGATGGCGGCAGTCAGTTCGAGGCCTCCGACTCCGGGTGCGTGTTCAGCGGCGTTGAGCCGGGCCACGCCAATTTCTGCCAGATGCGCGTGGAGGGCCGGGGCACCTCGCTCACCGTGTACAAGAAGTGGATCGGGGCGGAACGGCGGGAGAAGGACGTGCGGATTCGGCTGACGTGCGGCGGTACAGCGAACCCTGAGCCGAAAATGATCAATGCGAATGTGCCCGGTGGCTGGAAACTGGATATCAGCGATCCGGACGGTGTGGTGTGTGAGGTGCACGAGGAAAAGCGCGACGATTTCGTCAGCGACGAGGCAGATTGCCAGGATCTGCTGATTCTCCCCGGTGCGCGCGAGGAGTGCACCATGGTGAACACCAAGGTCGTCAAGTTGATCCAGATGCTGAACCGCTACGGTCTCGTTGCGATGATCCTCGTGTTTCTGGCCGCGGGGCTGGTTGCCGTCCGCAAGAACCTCGGCTGAGCCGGTGCGCTCAGCCTCCAGCAAGTATTGACAGGAATTTACAGAGCGGGCATACTGGCTTCACACACGGGGCTATACATACCAGCAGATCGACAGGACGTCGATCTGCTTTGGTTTTCAGCCCTGCCGACGTCGGGTTACCGCCACTTGCACACCGTCACCCGGTCGCGGCCTTCCAGGTCCCGGCGTGTTTCGATGGCCGTGTAGTTCAGCGATTCCAGCAGCGACCGCACCTCCTCCCCCTGATCATACCCGTGCTCGAAGGCGAGGATTCCGCCATCCCCGAGCGCGTGCTGCGCCTGTTCGGCGATACAGCGAATCGCAGCCAGTCCGTCCGGCCCCGCGGTCAGCGCCTGCCGGGGTTCGAAGCGGCAATCGCCCTGCTGCAGGTGGGGATCGTTCTCCGCCACGTACGGTGGGTTGCTGACGATCAGATGGAAAAGCCCTTCCAGCGGTTCCAGCCAGCTGCCCAGGTGCAGGTGGACTCGTCCCGGCGCCAGGTTCCGGACGTTCTCACGCGCCAGGGTCAGGGCGGCTTCGCTGATGTCCGTGGCGTGCACCTCGCAGGCCGGGCGCTCGCGGGCGATGGCAATCGCGATGGCCCCGCTGCCGGTCCCGATGTCGGCGACACGCCATGCCCCCGAGGGAGGAATTGCCTGCAGAGCGACTTCCACCAGCAGTTCCGTTTCGGGGCGTGGGATCAGCACCTCCGTGGAAACCTTCAGGCGCAGGGACCAGAACTCGCGCTCGCTGACCAGGTAGGCTACGGGTTCGCCCCCCGCACGCCGGTCGACCAGCCCGCGGAATCGGCCCGCATCACCGGCCGGCACCTCGGCGTCCGGGTTGGCGAACAACCAGGCTCTGCCCTTCCCGAGTACGAACCGCAGCAAGACCTCGGCTTCCAGCGGGCCGGAGGGCGCCGCACCCAGCCTGGCACGGGCCTCTGCCAGCAGTTCGGCGACGTTCACGGCCCGGCGCTTTCTTCCGGCGTTGCACTCCGCTTCGCGGCCGCGGGATGCGGGTGCGCCCGCCTCCGGGATTTGCGGCCGGGCAGCACGTGTTCCATTGCTTCGCGCCACCACTTGCGGAAATCGTCGAGCACCAGGTAGAGCGCCGGGATCATGAACAGGGTAATGACCGTGGAGAACAGGATGCCGAACGCCAGCGATGCGGCCATCGGTATCACGATCTGCGCCTGTAGGCTGGTCTCGAGCACGATCGGGATCAGGCCGAAGAAGGTGGTCAGCGATGTCAGCAGGATCGCGCGGAAACGCTTGCGGGCGGCGTCGTTGACCGCCTGGATCAGGGGCACGCCGAGTTTCCGCTCGCGGTTCACGAAGTCCACCAGGATCAGGCTGTCGTTCACCACCACGCCGGCCAGCGCGATGATGCCGAAGAAGCTCATCATGCTGACCTGGATACCCAGGATCCAGTGCCCGACCAGCGCGCCAATCACGCCGAACGGGATCACGGACATGATGATCAGGGGCTGCGAATAGGAACGCAGCGGTATGGCCATCAGCGCGTAGATCAGGAACAGCGCGAACAGGGCGCCCTTGATCAGGTCGTGAGTCACTTCCTGCTGGCTCTGGCTGGCGCCGCTCAGACGGTGGCCTACGCCTGGGTAGTGGGCCAGAACCTCCGGCAGTTCCTTGGTCAGGATGTCCGTCGTGATCTTGCCGGGCTCGTAGTGTTCCTTGTCAACCTCCGCGGACACGCGTACGGCGCGCTCCCGGTCGAAGCGGCGGATGGTGGTCGGGCTTTCGGTGCGAATGACCTCCGCGACGGCGTGAAACGGCACCCGGCCGCCGTCGGGCGTACGAATACGCATGTTCTCCAGGTATCCCACGGAGTCCCTTTCGTCCTCGGGAAAACGCACCATGACTTTGACTTCGTCCTGGCCACGCTGAATACGCTGCACTTCCTCGCCGTAGAAGCCGGCGCGCACCTGGCGGGCCAGGTCCGCTAAGGTCAGCCCCAGTGATTCCGCTTCGGGTTTTATGTTCAGCTTGATCTCTGGTGTGCCGCTCTCGTAGGAGTTTCGTACGTCGTAGACGCCTTCGTAGCCCCGAATACGGTTCTCCAGATCCTTGGCCGCGCGCGCCACCTGCTCGATGTTGCTGCCCATCAGCTGCAGCGAGATCGCAGCGCCGCCGCCCGGGCCGGTTGCGCCCTCGAAGCCCAGCGTTTTCACCCCGGGGATTTCGCCGACGTTCTCGCGCCACCGCCGCAGGACTTCCGGCCCGGTGATGATGTCGTCGATGTCCTTGACCAGTTCGGTCACGATCTGGCCAGAGGTGTCGGAGCGTGCGAAGGACAGCACGCTGGAGACGACGACGCCGGACTCCTTGCCTTGCTCCTGGCTGACTTCGCGGTCGAGCTGCCAGAGGCCATTCTGTATGCGCCTTATTGCGTCGTGTAACTGCGCGGGCGGCGAACCCTCGTTCATCTCAATCTCCACCTGCAGGAAATCCGCCGTCAGATCGGGGAAGAACACGAAACGCAGGATACCGCCGGCCAACAGGCCGATGGAGAGGATCAACATCGAGACGAACACCGATAGAGTCAGGTAGCGGCGCTTCAGCGCGCGATCCAGGAAAGGTGAGTACACGTTGTCGATGAAGTGGTGCAGGCCCTCGCTGAAAAACCGCTGGAAGCGAACGAACTGGTTATGGGTGTCTTTCTCGTAGTGCTTGACCTTCATGTGCGCCAGGTGGGCGGGGAGGATCAGCTTGGACTCCACCAGCGAGAAGCTCAGGCAGAGGATCACCACCCAGCCGATGGCGGCGAAGAATTGGCCCGAGATGCCCGTGACCAGCAGGATCGGCAGGAATGCCGCTATGGTCGTCAGCACGCCGAAGGTCGCTGGCACCAGCACCCGGTTCACGCCCTCGACGATGTTGTCCACCGAGTGCCCCTTGGCCCGAATGTTGGTGTAGGCGCTCTCGCCGATGACGATGGCGTCGTCCACGACGATACCCAGCACCAGGATGAAACCGAACAGGCTCAGCATGTTCACCGTGACGTCCGCCACGGGCATCAGGAAGAACGTGCCCATGAACGCGATCGGCAGGCCCACCATCACCCAGAACGCAAGCTTCAGGCGCAGGAACAGGGCCAGCGTCAGGAACACCAGCACGGCGCCCATGATCATGTTCTTGATCATCATGTCCAGGCGGCCCTTGAGGTAGTAGCTGACGTCGGCCCAGGTGGCCACCTGGATGTCGGGCGGAAGATTGGCCATCTTGCGCTCGACGTATGCCTTCACGGTCTTGGAGATGTCGAGTTCGCTCTGGTCGCCCACCGACAATACCCGGATGGAAATGGCGGGTTTGCCGTTGTACTCGGAAAATCGGTCCGATTCGATGAAGCCGTCGTTGATGCTCGCGATGTCTTTCAGGAGCACGCGCGTGCCGTCCGGGTTCGTCCGCACCACGATGTCTTCGAAATCGCGGCCCACGTAGGCCTGGCCCTTGGTGCGCACCAGGATGTCGCCCGAATCGGAGCGGATGGCCCCGGCCGAAAGGTCCAGCGAGCCGGCCCGCACCGCCTGCGCCACCTCCGACAGCGTCAGTCCGTAGCTTTGCAGCGTGAACTCGCTGACCTCGATACTGATTTCATACGGGCGTGCGCCGACGACCTCGGCGCGCGTCACGCCGGGCAGCGTGACGATTTCGTTGCGCACCTGCTTGGAGTACTCTTTGAGGGTGCGTTCGTCCACGTCTCCGTAAACGCTGACGAAAAGCACCTGTTGCTGAAACTGGTTGCGCGAAATGACGGGCTTTTCGGTGTTTTCCGGGAACGACGGAATGGCGTCGACCCGGTTCTTGATTTCGTCCATCACCTCGCCGACGTCGTACTCGGGGAGTATTTCGATGGCCACGTTGCCGTAGCCCCGGCTGGCCGTGGAGGTGATTTCCTTGATGCCCTCGATGTCCTGGATGGCCTCTTCGATTTTGACCACCACGCCTTCTTCCACGTCGGCCGGCGCAGCCCCCAGGAACGGTACGCCCACGGTGACGATATTCGTATCGATGCGGGGCTGGATCTCCTTCTTGATGGTGAACGCCGTGTAGAGCCCGCCCAGCAGGAGAATCACCATCAGCAGGTTGGCGGCGACGGCGTTACGCGCGAACCAGGCGATCAGGGCCTCGTAAGGGTTGCGTGTCACTGCTGGACTCCGGCAGCCGCCACCGTGCCGTCAGGCGCCGAACCGCCGGACGGCGGCGCCGGGGTATCCTCGCCGGCTATGGTGAGCCGGGTTCCCGGGATGGGTGCTTCCAGCGATGTGGTGATGACCCACTCGCCGTCCTGGATACCGTCGCTGATGTATACGTTGCGCGGCTCGGCCCTGGCGACCTTCACCTTCCGGACCTCCAGTTGCCGGTCCGCGTTCGCGATCAGGACCTTGTCTTCGGGGCGCAGCACCGAGCGGGGCAGCACCACCATGTTATCGACACGCCTGCCCTCGATCTCAGCCCGTACGAAGGTGCCCATTTTCAGCTCGTTCTGCCGGCTTTCGCCCAGAACCCCGTAGGGATCGATGACCTCCGCGACCGCGTAAACCACGCGGCTCGTGGCGTCTACCACGCCTTCGGTCCGGACGATTTCCGCCTGCCAGGAACCACCGAAGGTTTCGCTGTCCGCGGTCAGTGTCACCGGCACCCGGTGCGCCCGGTCCAGCCGTGTGGCGGAGGGCAGGTTCAGGTAGGCGATTTCGCCGGCGGACAAGGGCAGCCGGATCTCGGCGATGTCGATGGCGAAAGTCGTTCCCAGCTGTGTGCCGGGTCCCACGTATTGCCCGACATCGACCAGCTTGCTGCGCACCAGCCCCTCGTAGGGTACACGGATGCGCGTGCGCTCCAGGTTGCGTTTCGCCTCCTGCAACTCCGCTTTCGCCGCCTGTACACCGGCGAGCGCTTCGGCGAGCTGTGGCTTGCGCAGCACCAGGTCCGAGGGTTCGCCTTCGCGGCCCAGGTTGTTCCAGTCCTTCAGCGCCTGTTCCGATCGGGCCTTCTCGTCCGTGTACTTCGCATTGCGCGACGCCAGCGTTGCTTCGGCCCGCAACAGGGCGGTTTCATAGTCGCTGGGGTCGATTTGCAGCAATACCTCTCCCTTGCGGAAAAAGCCGCCGGCGATGAAATTGGAGGAAACCGAGACAATTTTTCCGGCCACTTCGGCGACCAACTTGGTTTCGGTGCGAGGCGAAACCGAACCTTGGGAGGTGACGGTAAAGTTCAGGGATCTCTTGTGCGCCGGCACAGCTTCCACCAGCACGGCCGGACTGGTGTCTTCCTTGCGTTCAGGGCGCTTGCTCTGGGCGATCGCCACCAGCACCACGACTGCCACGATCGACAGGGCGATCAGGCCCAGCGGCAGGATGAAGCGGAAAAATTTTCGAATACCCATGGAATCTCCACTGGTGGGCGCCGCTAAACGCCGCCGTTTTCTTCCAACAGTCGATTATCTCAGTTGCCGTGCCGTGCGTCATAGGGCAAAAGTATGGGCCGGCGATTAAACCGACGCGGCATGGCATGTACAATAGATTTCTTTTGCGATGAAGCAGCCGATGTTCAGAACCTTGCGTCTGCGCCGGAGCGCGGTCCCGGAACCACAAAGTAAGGGCATGGGAATCATACTCAAGAGCAATGATGAGATAGAGCAGATGCGCGTTGCCGGGCAGCTGGCCGGCGAGGTGTTGCGCATGATTGCGCCCCACGTCAAACCGGGAGTGACCACGCTCGAACTGGACGAAATCTGCCACGACCACATCACGCGGGTGCAGGACGCCATTCCGGCGCCGCTGAACTACCGGGGGTTTCCCAAGTCGATCTGCACCTCGGTCAACCACGTGGTCTGTCACGGAATCCCGGGGGAAAAGATCCTCAAGGATGGTGACATCATCAATATCGACATCACCGTGATCAAGGATGGCTGGCACGGCGACACCAGCAAGATGTTCCTGGTCGGCGAGCCGACCATCAAGGGCCAGCGTATCTGCAACGTCGCGCACCAGTGCATGGTGACGGGCATTGAGATGGTCAAACCCGGTGTGCAATTGGGCGATATCGGGCATGCCATCCAGCGCTATGCCGAGAGCCAGGGCTGTTCCGTGGTGCGTGAATACTGCGGACACGGCATCGGCCGCGGGTTTCACGAGGACCCGCAGGTGCTGCATTATGGCCGTCCCGGCACCGGCGAATTGCTGGTCCCCGGCATGGTTTTCACGATCGAGCCGATGATCAACATCGGCCGGCGCGACACCAAGCTGCTGCCGGACGGCTGGACCGTGGTTACCCGCGACCGCAGCCTTTCGGCCCAATGGGAGCATACGATTGCGGTCACCGAGGACGGCTTCGACGTCCTTACCCAGCTTCCTGGAGATCCGTTGTAACCATGCACGGAAGACTGGCCGCACCGCCGGCAAGCAGAGGTTGCCTGGACCTGGCCAAAATCGAGGCGCTGCAGGAGGAAGGTCGAATCACCGAGCTGGATGGCGAAACCGCCGCCCGCGAGGTGGCGGCTTTGCGCGACTACATCAGAAACACTTCGAACCAGGCCGACGAGCGCCTGGCCGGGCTTTTCTGGGAAGGGCATGACGTCGTCGATCTGGTGCACGCCCGGGCCTGGGTCGTCGAGCAGTTGCTGCTGCTGGCATGGAAGAAGCTCGTCCCCTACATTGAAAACGTGAGCCTGGTCGCCGTGGGCGGTTACGGGCGCGGCGAGCTTCACCCGCACTCGGACGTCGACCTGCTCGTTCTGCTGGGTGACGACCTGGGCGACGCCCTTCCACAGCGGGAGATCGAGGCCTTCGTGCAATTGCTCTGGGACGCGGGCTTCTACCTTGGGCACAGTGTCCGTACGGTCTCGCAGTGCGTTGAAGACGCAGCCGATGACATCGTGACGACGACCAGCTTCATGGAGTCACGTCTGCTGGCCGGTTCGCTGGACCTGCTCAGTACCATGCAGGCTGCCACTGCGCCGGATCGCCTGTGGTCCAGCAAAGCGTTTTTCGAGGCGAAGTTCGAGGAGCAGGTGCAACGCCATACCCGCTTCCACGAAACGGCCTACAACCTGGAGCCCAACATCAAGGAAGGCCCTGGCGGGTTGCGCGACATCCAGATGATTTCGTGGGTGACGCGCCGGCATTTTGGCGCGCGAACACTGCATGGTCTCGTGGAGCACGACTTCATCAGCGAGTCGGAACACCGCGATCTCGTCGGCGGGCAGCGTTTTCTCTGGCGGGTCCGTTACGCGCTGCACCTGCTGGCCGGCCGGGCCGAGGACCGGCTGCTGTTCGACTTCCAGCGGCAGATCGCCGGGCGTTTCGGCTTCACGGACAGCGATGTCAGCCTGGCCGTGGAACAGTTCATGCAGCTGTACTACCGCACGGTGATGCGGTTGGAACGGCTGAACGAGAGTCTTCTGCAATCGTTCCAGGAAGCGCTGACCCCCCGGGAGCATGACGAGATCATCGAACTGTCGGATGAGTTCTGCGCCCGCAATGGCTACGTTGAACCCACGGATCCGTCCGTTTTCGTGCGCCGCCCGGCGTCGCTGATGGACCTGTTCGTGTTGCTGGCCCGGGACGAACGGCTGCGGGGTGTTCGGGGATCCGCGATACGGCTGATCCGCGACCACCTTTACCTGGTGGACGACGATTTCCGCAGCAGCGAGGAAGTCAATGCCAGCTTCCTGGAACTGCTGCGCCAGCCGGAAGGTGTGTACACGCAACTGCAGCGCATGAACCGTTACGGGCTGCTGGCGGCGCTGATACCGGTTTTCGGCAATATCGTCGGACGCATGCAATACGACCTGTTCCACGTTTATACCGTGGACCAGCACACGCTGTTCGTGGTGCGCAACCTGCGCCGTTTCGCCTACGGCAAGTATAAGGACCGCTTCCCGCACGCCCGATCCGTGTTCAAACGCATCGCCAAGCCGGAGTTGCTCTACCTCGCGGCGATATTCCACGACATCGCCAAGGGCAGGGGCGGCGACCACTCGGAACTGGGAGCCGAGGATGCGAGGGCGTTCTGCGAAGGACTCGATATCGAGCCGGCGGAGCGCGAGATGGTTGCCTGGCTGGTCCGATACCACCTGCTGATGTCGATGACCTCGCAGCGCAAGGACCTGTCCGATCCGCAGAACATACAGACCTTCGCCGAGCAGGTGGGAAACACGCGTTACCTGGATCATCTTTACCTGCTGACGGTCGCGGACATCGCCGGCACCAGCCCGAAGCTCTGGAACAACTGGAAGAACAAGTTGCTCTGGGACCTCTACCTGGCAACCGGTGACGCGCTGCGGCGCGGCCTCGAGAACCCCATCAAGCGTGCCACGCGTATCCGCGAAACACGCGCTTCGGCACTGAACCGACTGCTGCGTCGTGGCATGGAGCCGGATGCGGTGAACAGCTTCTGGGACACGCTGCCCGACTATGCGTTCTGGCGCTTCAGTCCCGACCAGCTGGAATGGACCACCGAGACCATCGTTTTGCGGCACGCCGGCGAGGACTGCATCGCGGTGCGTCCGGTGCAGCCGCACGGTGTGTCCGAGTTGCTGATCAGCGTCCCGGACCACGACGGGCTGTTTGCCGCCATCACCTCGGTGCTGGACGAGATGGCCCTCGACGTCATGTCGGCACGGGTTCTGACGACCGACGACGGCATGAGTTTCGACCTGTTCCAGTTGATGGACCAGCAGGGCGAGGTGCTCAACGACGTCGATACCGAGGAACTGGTCGCCCGCTTGCGTGAAGCCACCAGCGAGGAGACGCCGCGCGCGCCGGTCTCGCGTAAATTGCCGCGGCGGCTGCGGCACTTCAGCACGCCGCCCGAGGTGAAATTCAGTGATGACCCGGACGGCGCCGGCACGGTGTTGTACCTGCGCTGCAACGATCAGCCCGGATTGTTGTCCCGCGTCGCGGCGGCGATCTTCGAGCAGGGAGCGCAGGTGCATAACGCCCGCGTCGCAACTTTCGGGGAGCGCGTGGAAGACACCTTCCTTCTCAGCGATGCTGACCACCGCCCTCTCGCCCCGGGTCGCCTGGAAGCCCTGGCAGATTCCATTAGAAATCATCTGGAACAGGATTGACCATGAAGCAGGATACGTCCGGTTTTCAGGCGCTGGAACGCACCATCGAGTCCGCCTGGGAACGACGCTCGGAGTTTTCGCCCGGCCGGGCGCCCGGCACCGTCGTGGACGCGGTCGAGGCATGCCTGGATGCGCTGGAGTCTGGCCGCCTGAGGGTTGCCGAGCCGGCCGGCGGCACGGGGCAGTGGAAGGTCAACCAGTGGCTCAAGAAAGCCGTGCTGCTGGCGTTCCGGGTGCACCACAACGAAGTGATTCCCGCAGGCTATACTCGGTTTTTCGACAAGTTGCCATTGCGTTGGAGCGGCGAAGCCGGTGACGGTATCGAAAACACCGGCGCCCGCATCGTCCCGCCGGCAACCGTGCGCCGCGGCGCGCATATCGGACACGACGCCGTGCTGATGCCCAGCTATGTCAACGTGGGTGCCCACGTGGGTGCGGGCACCATGGTCGACACGTGGGCCACGGTGGGTTCCTGTGCACAGATCGGAGCCAATGTCCACCTGTCCGGCGGTGTCGGGATCGGGGGCGTGCTGGAGCCGCTGCAGGCCAGTCCGACCATCATCGAGGACGACTGCTTCATCGGCGCCCGCTCGGAAGTGGTCGAGGGAGTCATCGTGGAGCGCGGCAGCGTGCTGTCCATGGGGGTGTACATCGGCCAGAGCACCAAGATTTATGTGCGTGAAACCGGCGAGATTCTGCGCGGGCGCGTGCCGACCGGTTCAGTGGTTGTGCCCGGCGCGCTGCCGGCGGAAGACGGCAGCCATTCCCTCTACTGTGCGGTCATCGTGAAATGCGTCGATGAGCGGACCCGCGCCAGGACCAGCGTCAACGAGATTCTGCGCAGTGCCGTCTGAACACCGCATACATTTGCACGTTTATGGTCTGCGCAACTGCGACAGTACCCGCCACACGCTCAAGTGGCTGACGACCCGCCGCGTGCCTCACACCTTCCACGACGTGCGCGAAGAGGGCGTGGACGACGCCTTGCTGCAGGACTGGCTGGCGTCCTCGCATGCCCCGTACCTCGTGAACCGGCGCAGCGCCACCTGGCGAAAACTGTCGGCGGACGAACGGCAAAGGGCGGACAGCGACCCCGTGCGCCTGCTCGGCGAGCACCCGACCCTGATCAAGCGACCGGTCATCACGGACGGCCAAACCATCCTCGATGTCGGATTCTCTCCGTCCAGCCTGGAGGACTACATTTGAACCCGGTACTGCAACTGACCCGGGAACTGGTGGCGCGGCCGTCCGTCACGCCGGACGATGCCGGTTGCCAGCGCCTGATCACCGAGCGCCTGCTGCCGCTGGGATTCGACGTCGAGTGGTTCCTCTGCGGCGATGTCAGCAATGTGCTGCTGACGCGCGGGGTGGGGACGCCGTCGATCTGGTTCCTGGGACACACCGACGTGGTCCCGAGCGGGCCGGAGGAGCGGTGGACTTTCCTGCCCTTCCGGCCGGACGAGAAGGACGGGGACCTGTACGGGCGCGGCGTGGTTGACATGAAGGGAGCGGTCGCCGCGATGACGGTCGCGCTGGAACAGTTCGCGGGTCAGCATCCGGATCACCGTGGCCAGATCGGGATGCTGCTCACCAGCGATGAAGAGGGCGAGGCCGTGGACGGTATCGTGCGGGTGGCGGAGGAGCTTCGGCGCCGGCGCCGCCGCCCCGACTATTGCCTGGTCGGCGAACCCTCCAGCCGTGAGGTGCTCGGCGACACCGTACGGATCGGGCGGCGCGGGTCCATTCACCTGCGGCTGGTCGTAAACGGCATCCAGGGTCACACGGCCTTTCCGCAGAACCTGGACAACCCCGTGCACCGGTTGGCGCCGTTCCTGGACGAACTGGTCGGCACGCACTGGGACACGGGTGACGACGATTTTCCGGCCAGCCACTGTCAGGTGGCAGCCATTCGCGCCGGCACCGGTGCGCGCAACGTCACGCCGGCCAGCGCGGAATTGCTGGTGAATTTCCGCAACGGGCCAGGTTCGCCGTACCAGGAAATCCGCAGCCGCCTGGAGCACATGCTGCAACGCCACGACATCGCGGACTACGAGGCGCGGTGGTCAGTGATGGGCGATCCGTTCCGCAGCCCACCCGGCAAGCTGCGCGAAGCCGTGGTGGGCGCCGTGGAAGACATCCTTGGCCGGACGCCCGAACTCAACACCGGCGGCGGCACCTCCGACGGGCGCTACATGGCGCCGCTGGGCTGCGAAGTCCTCGAACTCGGCCTGCTGAATTCGACCATCCACCAGATCGACGAGCGCACCCCCGTCACCGACCTCAAACGCCTCTACGCCACCTACTACGACATCCTCCGCCGCATCGTCGATTGAGGCTGCGTTCAGGTGTGTTAGGGAACGCAAAGGACGCAAAGTACGCCAAAGACGCTGAAGTTATCGGGGTTGGGGCCTCGATCAGATGCCCGGCGCCCGTTGAGTCCGGGGCTGCGGCCGCCTGACCGGGAGCGAGGATTTTCCGCTGAGGGCGCAGAGAACGCTGAGTTTTTTGCAAAGTCCAGTGCGTTGCTATCCCAGGGCATTTAAGCTATTTCAGCGTATTCGGCGTCCTCCGCGGAATTCCTTTGCTCTTGCCGCCATATCCAACCCATCCCAAAGCTCTCAGCGAGCCCCGGGACACACGGCGGGCACCCCAAAAAAAGGCTTCGCGTCCTTTGCGCCTCTTTGCGACCTTTGCGTTCCTTTTCAAAGCCAGATTCTCTCATTGAGTTGCCGCTGGTCCGCCCACAAATTTGAGTTATCCACAGGCGGCGAGTATGCGCCTGGAAACGAAAACTGAGGAAGCTTCAATGAGAATGGACAAACTGACCAGCAAGTTCCAGCTGGGCCTGGCGGATGCGCAGAGCCTGGCCGCGGGTCTCGACAACCAGCTGATCGAACCCGAGCACGTGATGGTCGCGCTGCTCGATCAATCCGGCGGCGCGAGCCGGCACCTGTTGACGCAGGCCGGCGTTCGCGTCAACCAGCTGCGCTCGCAGCTCGGCGAGCGGCTGGACAGCCTGCCCAAGGTGAGTGGCGCCGAAGGCGAGATCGGCTTTTCCAATGACACCATCAAGATACTCAACCTCACCGACAAACTGGCCCAGAGCCTGGGCGACCAGTACATCGCCAGCGAGTTGTTCATCCTGGCGGCGCTCGAAGTGAAGTGTCCGCTGGCGGACATCCTGAAGCAGGCCGGGGCGAGTCGGGACGCCCTGGAGAAAGCCATTGTCGATCTGCGTGGCGGCGAACAGGTCACCGACCAGAACGCCGAGGAAAGCCGGCAGGCGCTGGAGAAGTACACTATCGACCTGACCGAGCGGGCCGAACAGAGCAAGCTGGACCCGGTGATCGGCCGCGACGAGGAAATCCGCCGTTGCATCCAGGTCCTGCAGCGCCGCACCAAGAACAATCCCGTGCTGATCGGCGAACCCGGCGTGGGCAAGACCGCCATCGTCGAGGGTCTGGCGCAGCGCATCATCAACGACGAGGTGCCCGAAGGCTTGCGCGGCAAGCGCGTGCTGAGCCTGGACATGGGCGCGCTGCTGGCCGGCGCGAAATTCCGCGGCGAATTCGAGGAGCGCCTGAAAGCCGTGCTCAGCGACCTGGCCAAGCAGGAAGGCAACATCATCCTGTTCATCGACGAACTGCACACCATGGTCGGCGCCGGCAAGGCCGAAGGCGCCATGGACGCGGGCAACATGCTGAAACCCGCTCTGGCCCGCGGCGAACTCCACTGTATCGGAGCCACCACGCTGGACGAGTACCGCAAGTACGTCGAGAAGGACGCGGCGCTGGAGCGGCGTTTCCAGAAGGTCTACGTGGGCGAGCCCTCGGTGGAGGACACCATTGCCATCCTGCGCGGCCTGCAGGAGCGTTACGAGGTGCACCACGGCGTGGACATCACCGACCCGGCGCTGGTCGCCGCAGCGACGCTTTCGCATCGCTATATCAGCGACCGGCAATTGCCGGACAAGGCCATCGACCTGATGGACGAGGCCGCTTCGCGCATCCGCATGGAAATCGACTCCAAGCCGGAGGCTCTGGACCGCCTGGAGCGGCAGCTGATCCAGCAGAAGATCCAGCGCGAGGCGTTGAAAAAGGAGAAAGACGAGGCCTCCCAGCGTCGATTGGATGAGGTCGAGGAAAAGATCGGGGAAATGGAGCGCGAATTCTCGGACCTCGAGGAAATCTGGAAGTCCGAGAAAGCGGCCGTGCAGGGCTCGGCGCATGTCAAGGAGGAACTCGAGCGGGCGCGCGCCGAACTCGAAACGGCGCGTCGCGCGCAGGACCTGGGACGCATGTCGGAGTTGCAGTACGGTCGCATACCGGAACTCGAACGGCAGCTGAAGGACGCTGAAAAAGGCGAGCAGGAGGAATTCCAGTTGCTGCGCTACCGGGTGACCGAGGACGAGATCGCCGAGGTGGTTTCGCGCTGGACGGGTATCCCCGTCTCGCGGATGCTGGAGGGCGAACGCGAAAAACTGTTGCGCATGGAAGACGCGCTGCACCAGCGGGTGATCGGCCAGGACGAGGCCGTGGACGCCGTATCCGACGCGATCCGGCGCTCGCGGGCCGGCCTGTCCGATCCGAACCGGCCCATCGGCTCCTTCCTGTTCATGGGTCCGACCGGTGTCGGCAAGACCGAACTGTGCAAAGCGTTGGCCGAGTTCCTGTTCGATACCGAAGAGGCCATGGTACGCATCGACATGTCCGAGTTCATGGAGAAACACTCCGTGGCGCGGCTGATCGGCGCGCCACCGGGCTACGTCGGCTATGAGGAGGGCGGGTACCTGACCGAGGCAGTCCGGCGCCGGCCCTACTCGGTGATCCTGATGGACGAGATCGAGAAGGCCCACCCGGAGGTGTTCAATATTTTGCTGCAGGTCCTCGACGACGGCCGCCTGACCGACGGCCACGGCCGCACCGTGGATTTTCGCAACACCGTCGTGGTGATGACCTCGAATCTCGGGTCGCAGCGGATCCAGGCGCTGGCCGGCGACGGTTACGACGCGATGAAACAGGCGGTGATGGAGGTGGTCAGCCAGCACTTCCGGCCCGAATTCATCAACCGCGTGGACGAACTGGTCGTGTTCCATCCGCTGGAGCAGGAGCAGATCCGGCAGATTGCCGTCATCCAGCTCGGCTTCCTGCGCAAGCGCCTGGAGGGCCACGGCTTCGGCCTGATGGTCTCCGACGCCGCGCTGGATTTGCTGGGCGAGGCCGGTTTCGACCCGGTTTACGGGGCCCGGCCGCTGAAGCGGGCGATCCAGCACCAGATCGAGAACCCCCTGGCACAGAAGATCCTGGGCGGCGAGTTCACCAGCGGCGATACCATCGAGGTTGACGTTCGCGACAACCGCTTCACCTTCGCCTAGGAGCGAACCTCGTTCGCGATGTGGTCGGGTTGCCGCCGCAACCCATCCCGAACGAAATTCGGTCCCAAAGGGATTTCGTTCCGCCCCCCGTAGGAGCGAACCTTGTTCGCGATGAGCGCGGGTTGCCAGCGCAAATGATCCCGAACAAGGTTCGGACCTGCGCGGCCTGTTAGGTGCTATATTGGCTCCGCCAGGAAGTAGCGTGGGGCCTGGATGGGCAATCC
>JASFKQ010000015.1:0-32782 GCA_050118555.1 Lysobacterales bacterium | reverse complement strand
TCCTTTTCGCCTGGTCAGGTCTGGGTGCAGCGTTCGGACCGGTGTTGCTGTGCGCGCTCTGGTATCCTGCGACCAACCTGCGGGGGGCGATCGCCGGGATGCTCGGAGGCTTCCTGACGACCGTGGCCTGGGTGCTGTGGATCAAGCCCCTCACCTTCGACCTTCTCGAAGTCATCCCCGGCTTTGCCGTGGGCTTCGCGATGACCATACTGTTCAGCCACTGGCCGCCGGGGCGGCAGGGCCCGGGAGAAAACCGATGAGTAAAAAGCGTTGTTCGCATCCCCACCCGCAGCGCCGTGAATTCCTCACCCGGGGCGGACTGGGCGCGCTGGGCGCGGCGCTTCTGCCCCTGTCGTCCCGGACCGCCCGTGCAGCCCAGGGCGGAACTCGAACCGGCGCGCATGCCGACACGCTCGTCCGCGGCGCCCGGATCTACACGATGGAAGCCGGTTCGCCGACCGCCGAATCCGTCGCAATCGTCGGTGATCGTATCGTGGCGGTGGGCTCCGACACCGATCTCGAGGGGCTGGCCGGGCCCGGCACGCGCGTCATCGACGGCCGCGGAACGACCGTCTTTCCCGGTTTTATCGACGCTCACAGCCATCCAGGAGGCGTCAACGAGGTCACCGGCGCCGACGTGAACCTTCGCAGCGTCGCGGCAATCCAGGATGCGATGCACGCGCAGGCGGCCAAGACTCCGCCCGACCAGTGGGTCATCGGCAACAAGTACGACGACACAAAGCTGGCGGAGGAGCGTCCGGTGAACCGGCACGACCTGGATGAAGCGGTTCCACTCCAGCCCGCGATCATCCGCCATCGCGGCGGGCACACGGCGGTGCTCAATTCGCGCGGTCTCGAGGTGGTCGGCATCACCCTGGACAGCCCCGACCCGGATGGTGGCAAATTCGGCCGCGACGCGAACGGCGAGCTCACCGGTTTCGTCGCGGAAAAGGCATTGCAGCTGGTCGAAGAGGCAGGAAACTGGCCTGAAATCACGCGCGCGGTCCGTCAGCAGGGCGCGGCGTACCTGTCCGCTGCCATGAGCGCGGCCGGACTGACCTCCACCACCGACGCGTTCGGTCTCAGGGATACGCTCGTCGCATATCAGGACGCACTTGCCGCCGGCCAGATGAAGACGCGGATTTCATTCATGCCTTACGGACCTTCTGAGCTGTACCCGGCCTTGAAGGCAGCCGGGCTGCGCTCCGGCTTCGGCGACGAGTGGATCCGCTTCGGCGCGGTGAAATACTGGGCGGACGGCTCCGCGTCGGAACGGACCATGCGCATGAGCACACCCTTCGAAGGCCGGCCCGGCGACTACGGCATTTTGACGATGAGCCAGGAAGAGATCGACGACGCCGTCGACGATGCGGTGGCCAACGGCTGGCGAATCGGTATTCACGCCAATGGTGACGTGACCATCGACATGGTCCTGAAAGCCTACGAGCGGGCGTTAGCTGGCTGGAAGGGCCCGAATCCGCGGCTTCGCATAGAACACTGCTCGCTGGTGAATCCGGATCTGCTGAAACGGATCAAGGCAACCGGGGCGATCCCGACGCCGTTCTATACCTACGCGCACTATCACGGTAACAAGTGGCTGGATTACGGCGAGGAAAAGATGCGATGGATGTTCGCGCACAAATCCTTCCTGGACTACGGGATACCGGTTGCGCCGGCCTCCGACTACACTCCCGGCCCGTTCGAGCCGCTGATGGCCATCCAGAGCATGGTCACGCGCAAGGACTTCAAGGGTCGTGTTTGGGGACCCAACCAGCGCATCGGGGTCGCGGACGCGCTCAGGATCTGTACGGTAAACGGCGCCTACGCCTCGATGGAAGAGGGCCTGAAAGGCAGTCTCGCTCCCGGCAAGCTGGCCGACCTCGTGATGCTGGGCGCCGATCCCCACGAGACCGATCCGGACCAGATCAAGCACATACCGGTACTGCGAACGATTGTCGGCGGCAAAACGGTTCACGAAGCCTGAATACGGCAACCGGTGCTGTGGCATAATTCGGCCCGAAAACCCACGATACAGCAACAGCCGGACAGGCCGCCCCGTCTTGTCCGGTTCCGACACCATGAACCGGAGAATGCAATGATCCCGTTTGCGCGAAACCTGCTTCTGGCCGGTCTCGCGGCCCTGCACATGTCAGCCCTGGCCGCAGACGACAAGCCTTCCGAACCCGGCTTGAACGAATCCACACTCAAGGGCCTGGAGTGGCGCGGCATCGGCCCCGCCCTGATGTCCGGTCGAATCGCCGACATCGCCATCGACCCGGAAGACCGCAGCACCTGGTACGTCGGGGTCGGCAGCGGCGGGGTGTGGAAGACGGTCAACCGCGGAACGACCTGGACTCCTGTCTTCGACGGCCAGGGCAGCTACTCCATCGGTGCGCTCGCGATCGACCCGCGAAACCACAACGTCATCTGGGTGGGTACGGGTGAGAATGTCGGCGGACGCCACGTGGGCTACGGGGACGGCGTGTACCGAAGCCTGGACGGGGGCGCGAACTGGGAAAACATGGGTCTGAAGCGGTCCGAGCACATTGGCATGATCCGTATCGACCCGCGCGACTCGCAGGTCGTGTATGTCGCCGCGCAGGGCCCCCTGTGGTCGGGTGGCGGTGACCGCGGGCTCTACAAGTCATCCGACGGCGGCAAAACCTGGAAGCTGATCCTGTCGGGCGGCGAGTACACCGGCGTCAATGAAGTTCATCTGGATCCGCGCGACCCGGATGTCGTCTTCGCGGTCAAGCACCAACGATTCCGCAATGTCGCCGTCCTGGTCGACGGCGGACCGGAATCCGGCATTTTCAAATCCATCGACGGCGGCAGAACCTGGCGTGAACTCACCCACGGACTCCCCGAGGAAGACATGGGCAGGATCGGTCTGGCGATCTCCCCGCACGATCCCGATATTGTTTATGCAACGATCGAACTCGGGGGGCGAAAAGGCGGCTTCTGGCGCTCCACCGATGGGGGCGAAACCTGGGAAAAGCGCAGTGACTACGTTTCCGGGGGCACGGGCCCACACTATTACCAGGAAATTTTCGCGGATCCTCATCGCCCGGACCGCATTTACCAGATGGATGCGACGCTGCATGTGAGCGATGATGGGGGCAAGACTTTCGACCCCTGGCGCACTCCGACCAAGCACGGCGACCATCACGCGATGGCTTTCGATCCGGACGACCCGGACTACCTGATGTTCGGCACCGACGGCGGCCTGTACGAATCGTTTGACGGCGGCAAGACGTTCCGCTTCGTCAACAACCTGCCAGTAACCCAGATCTACAAACTGGCCCTCGACGACGACAAGCCGTTCTACAACGTTTACGGCGGCACGCAGGACAACAACACGCAGGGTGGCCCCTCCCGCACCGACAATGTCCACGGCATCCGCAACAGCGACTGGTTCATCACGCTGTTCGCGGACGGCTACCAACCAGCCGTCGATCCGACCAATCCCGACATCGTCTATTCCGAATGGCAGGGCGGCAACCTCGCGCGTTACGACCGCGTGACCGGGGAGGTCGTCCACATCCAGCCGCAGCCCGGAGCCGACGAGGAGACGGAACGTTTCAACTGGGATGCACCGATCCTGATCAGTCCCCATGACCCGGCCCGGCTTTACTACGCGAGTCAGCGGGTCTGGCGGTCCGACGATCGGGGTGACAGCTGGACGCCGGTCAGCGGCGACCTTTCCCACGACCGCGACCGGCTTCGCCAGCCGGTCATGGGCCGCGTCCAGAGCTTCGACGCCAGTTGGGACCTCTATGCCATGTCCGCTTACGGCACCGTGACATCGCTGTCGGAATCGCCATTGGTCGAGGGCCTGCTGTACGCCGGCACGGACGATGGCCGCATCCACGTCACGCAGAACGGAGGCGCCAGTTGGCGGGCGATCGAGCGCCTGCCCGGCATCCCCGACGACTTCTTCGTCAACGACATCAAGGCCGACCTGCACGATGCGGATGCCGTCTACGTGGTGGTGGACCTGCACAAGTCGGGCGACTTTTCCCCCTACATTTTCAAGAGCACCAATCGCGGTGGCACCTGGCGCGCCATCGCAGCGGGCCTTCCCGAACGCGATGTCGTCTGGCGCCTCGTGCAGGACCACGTCGATCCCAACCTGCTGTTCGCGGGAACGGAGTTCGGCGTGTACTTCAGCGTCGATGGCGGCGACCACTGGGTCAAGCTGTCGGGCGGGCTTCCGACCATCCCGTTCCGCGACCTCGCCATCCAGAAACGCGAAAACGATCTCGTCGGCGCCTCTTTCGGTCGGGGATTCTGGATCCTGGACGATTACACACCCCTGCGGGGCCTCAGCAACGAGAAACTGCAACAGAAGGCCTTGCTGTTCCCGGTCAAGGACGCCCTGTGGTACATCCCCAAAGTCCCGCTGGGCGACTTCGAGCCCGGTAACAAATCAAGCCAGGGTGACAGCTTCTTCATAGCGCCCAACCCGCCGTTCGGCGCGGTGTTTACGTACTATCTGCGGGACGGGCTGAAGACGGCGCGGGAACAACGCAGGGAAAAGGAAAAGCAGCTGGAAAAGGCCGGGGAAGACACGCCGGCGCCCGGCTGGGACGCGTTGCGTCAGGAAGAGGTGGAAGAGGCGCCAGCCGTCGTGTTGACCGTGATGACTCCCGGGGGAGACATAGTGCGGCGGATCGAAGGGCCAGTCGAGGCGGGTTTTCATCGCGTTGCCTGGGATCTCCGCTATCCGCTTTCGTCCCCCTGGACACCGAAAAAGGAAGGCGACGAATACCTCATGATTCCGGGACCGCTGGCCGCGCCGGGCGATTATACGGTCACACTGCGGACGCGCTTGAACGGCGTGCTGTCCGACCCCGTCCAAACGCAGTCATTCCGGGTTGTGCCGTTGCGCGAGCGAGGGTTGAAGGGCGCGGACCCGGAAGCGGTGACGACATTCGCCCTGCGGCTGGACAACCTGAACCGCGAGGTCAAGGGCGCCTCTGCCGCGACCACGGAAATGCTCACGGAACTGGGCGCCGTCAAGGACACCCTGCTCCGCTCGGGAGCGCTCGAGGGCCTGCGCCAGACCACGCGCAGCCTGGAACTGGAGCTGCTCAGCCTGCAGCAGCGTCTGGAGGGGAACCCGATACGCGATGATTACGGCGACCCCGGCCCGATGCCCGTCCAGGCGCGTCTGCGCGCGGCCGTGATGGGCACGTTCCGATCCACTTACGGTCCGACACCCACGCACGAGCGCTCGCTGCAGATTGCGGAAAGCCAGTTCGAAAATATCAAGACGCGCTTGCGGCAGATCGACGGCACCGAGCTTCCCGCATTGCGCGACCAGCTGGACGCGGCGGGTGTGCCATGGACCCCCGGTCGGGCCGTGCCCGGCACAGACTAGGCCGTGCAACATCCGAGGCGATATCCGGAGCGATATCCGGGTTGGAACTGGCGCGCCTGCGCACTGCTGTTCGCCGTCCTGTACGGGACGCCGGAATGCGCGTTCCCGCAGGAAGAGGAGAACACGGCGGAACCGCTGATGGAGTCGGTGGTCGTGACCGCCACGAGAATGGAGAGGTCGCTCTACGACGTATCGGAAGCGGTCACGGTCATCGGGGAGGAACAAATCGACCGGCAGGGCCCGGAACTGATCGCCGAAATGCTGCGGGGGCTTCCAGGCACCTGGTTTCAGCAAACGACGCCCGGCCAGGGCATACCGATCATCCGCGGTCTGAAGGGCTCCCAGGTGCTGCACCTGGTGGATGGCATTCGCCTCAACAATGCCTTTTTTCGCGATGCTCCCAATCAGTACCTGGGGCTGGTCGATACCTACGCGGTGCGGCGGACAGAGGTGATCCGCGGCTCGGCACCCTCACTCTACGGCGCCGACGCGATGGGCGGCGTGGTCCAGATGCTGACACGCGAGCCCGCCCTGCAGGGCGGCGACATAAACGCATCGGGCCGCATGTACACCGGTTATGAGACGGGTGACTCGAGCCTGGTGACCCGCATCGAGGCGGCGGCGGGCCACGAGGGCATGGTGCTGTCCGGGGGCGTCACTTATCAGGATCATGGGGACCGCCGCGTCGGAGGCGGTCACAGGATGCGCCCCAGCGGCTACCGTTCCCGGGCGGCCGATGTGTCCTGGCGGCAGGACCTCGGTGAGCACTCCGAAATCCTGCTTTCGGCCCAGTACCTGGAGCAACCATCCACCCCAAGGGTGGACGAACTCGTGCCCGGTTACGGGCAGGAAACCCCCAGCTCCGAGCGCTACGAGTTCATGCCGAACCGCCGGGATTTTCTCCACGCACGTTATCGCTATTACGGCGGCGGGGACTGGTTTGAACGTTTCGAAGCACACCTCGCACGGCAGGTCATCACGGACGACCGATTTTCCCAGGACTTCCAGGAGCCCGAATCCGTACAGGAGGCCAACGAAAGCACCCTGGACGCGCTGACCCTGCAGTTCAATTCGCCGTGGGGCGCCGGTCCGGGCGGAGGCGAACTCGTCTGGGGCCTGGAACGCTACCAGGACACGGTGCGCAGCAGTCGTTCCGTCATCGGACAAAGCGGCGTCGAAAGCCGCGGCGACGCCCGCTTTCCGGATGGTTCCACCATGGACAGCACCGCCGTGTACGCGTCCAACCGCTGGGAATGGGACCGCCTCACCCTGGACACCGGACTTCGTTACAGCCGGTTCAAAATTCACCTGGCACCCACGTCGGAAACCGGGCCCGCACTGCTCACCCCTTCCGACCTGACCGGAGACATCCACGTCGGCTACGAAATCAACCATGGACTGCGCCTGCTGGCCAACGTCGGCCGGGGATTCCGGCCACCCAACATCTTCGACCTGGGAACGCTCGGCTCCCGGCCAGGCAACCGCTTCAACGTACCCAACCCGAACCTGCGTCCCGAGTCCGTCTGGAGCTACGACCTCGGCTTCAAGCTGGAAAACGGCGACTGGCAGGGCGAGGCGTTCGTCTGGTACGCAGACTACCGCGACAAGATCGCGTCCCGCTTCACCGGGGAAATCACCCCGGAGGGCCGCCTGGTCGTGGAGAGTGAAAACCTCAACGAGGCCCGGCTCTACGGCATCGAAGCCGGCCTCCGCTACCGCGCGTCAGACGCCCTCGCCGTCTACGCCGTGCTGAATGTGACGGAAGGTACGGAAATCGACCCGCAGGGCGAGCGTACGCCCGCCGACCGCGTGCCCCCCATGAACGGCCGTCTCGGGCTTGCATGGGAGCCTTCAGACCGATGGCGCATCGAACCGTACCTGGATTTCGCCGGCCGCCAGGACCGTCTGAGCCCCCGCGACGAGGTGGATCCGCGCATCGACCCCGCCGGCACGGCTGGTTGGTCCACGGTAAACCTCCTGTTGAGCTGGCGTGGCAACGAACGTTTCGAGGCAGGTCTGAGACTTCGCAACCTCACCGACCGGAACTACCGCGAACACGGTTCCGGGATCGACGCATCCGGACGCGGTCTGGGCGTGTGGCTGAACGTCGGGTTCTGACCGTCCCGCGGCCTCCGGGGCGCCGCAGTCAGGCCTTATCCGCTATAATACGCTCTTCGTTCCAAATAAGCCTGAATGCTTTGTTCATATATTCATATAGTTATAAGATATTGTTAAGATCAAATATATTTTATGGGCGACCGCTTGAACACGCCCGACGTATGTCGCAATGCCCCCGCTTGCCCCGAATATCGGCCATTGGGTCAGGCTCCTCGACACAATGATTTCGCGCGCAAAGCATTTCAGGCTGATCGCCCTCGCCGCGCTCCTGCTGCCGCTGCTGGTCGCGTGCGGACGAAGTGAAAATACGCTCAACCTCGTACTGATCTGCATCGATACGGTCCGCTATGACAGTTTCATCGAACCCGGGGTGACCGACGCACTGGACCCCTGGTTTGCAAGAGCCCAGGTCTACGACAACGCCATGTCGGCCGCTCCCTGGACCATACCGTCTGTCGCCACCGTCCTGACTGGCCTCTACCCGGCGGAGCACGGCGCCGGACGCTTCGAAGGCGATATCGCGGATTTGAGCAGAAAACCGCCCAGCCCGTTGGCGGACGACCGCGACACGCTGGCCGAAGTACTCAGGGACGAGGGGATTCAAACCGGCGCATTCGTCTCGCATCCCTTCTTCGGAGAAGCGTTGGGCCTGGAACAGGGGTTCGAAGTCCTGCGGCAGCGCAAAGGCTGGGAGCAGGACGTGGAACAGTTCTGGCGTTGGAAAGACACCCTGGACCCGGATCAGCGCTTTTTTGCCTACCTCCACTTCATGGAAGCGCACGACTTTCATCTGAAAAACAGAGCGGTACTCTCCGAGCGTCTCGCCGCGCTCGACGAACCCTCGAGGGAAGCGGTGCGGGCCCGGGCCAATCCCGCGCTCTGCTCGGATAGCGAGACCCTGCGTTGTCTGAGGCACGAGACCTACAACGCGACAGTTCTGCAATTACGCGATGCGTTGGCCTCTTTGCTGCAGGAGCTGGAACGCCGCCATCTTCTCGGACGCACGGTGGTCGTGGTCTATTCCGATCACGGGGAAGCCTTCTGGGAGCATGCCGCCGAAGAAAAGGCCGCCGGGGAAGACCCCCGCGGGTGGTTCGGCTTCGGACACGGCCAGAGCATGTACCAGGAACTGCTCCACGTGCCGCTCGTGGCCTGGCACCCAGGCTGGCCCGGCAGGCGGTATCCCGGCCTGGTCAGTTTGGTCGACGTGATGCCCACCCTGCTGAACTGGCTGGGCGCAGGGTCCGTCCCGGACGGCGCCAGCGGCCAGCTGCTGCCGACACCGGAGCGGCGGAACTCCCCGCAGGCGGACCGCGCCGTATTCGCTTCCGGCATTGCGTACGGGCCGGAGAAGATCGCCGCGCGCACCGGCGATCTGAAAAGCATCTACACGCCACGCGAGCAGCGGTTCGAATACTTCGACCTGGCCGCCGACCCCGGCGAACACTCGCCGGTGACGGGCAATGCCCTGACCATGCAGTTCGACACGCTGACCGGAGATTACCAGGAGCGGTATCGTGATTCAAAAGCCACTTCCGGGAGCTACAGCCCGCAACAACTCGAATCCCTGCAGGCCATCGGCTACCTGCAGGGCGCCAGCCCGGACCCGGGCAAGGAGACCGAAACGGCCACGAGCCCGCCGACCGGGTTCAATCCCGATCAGGAAGACAAACACCCATGACGAAGCATTTACTCGCGCTGGCGGCCGTCGCCATCCTCCTGGCCGGGTGCGGCCGCGAAGCGGCGCAGCCCGAACACCGCCTCGTGATCCTCGGGTTCGACGGCATGGACCCGAACCTGGCGCAGCAATGGATGGATGACGGATCGCTGCCCCACTTCAGGGACCTGGCCGCCCGCGGCACGTTCCATCCGCTCGGCACCAGCAACCCGCCCCAGTCACCCGTCGCATGGTCGTCGTTCGCCACCGGCCTGAGCCCGGGCGATCACGGTATCTACGATTTCCTGCGCCGCGACGCCGAAACCTATCTGCCCGCGTTTTCCATTTCCGAATCGATACCCCCGCAGCACGTACTCGAATTGTTCGGTCTGGACCTGCCGCTGGACAGCGGAGACATCGTGAACCGCCGGCTCGGCACGCCGTTCTGGAGCTCGGTCGAGCAGGAGGGCGGCCTGTCGACCGTGTTGCGGGTGCCCGTGACTTTCCCCCCCGATCCGATCCACCGCATGCTGTCCGGCATGGGTGTTCCCGACCTGCTGGGAACACAGGGCACTTATACCTTCTACTCGACGCGCCCGACCGCCCATTCAGACACGGGCAGCACCCGTTCGGTCCGCATGAGACCCGACCGTGACGGCCATATCGAAACGGTGCTGGAGGGGCCTGCCGATCCCCTGCGTCCGGACGCCCAGCCGCTGAGCACACCTTTGCTGATGCAACCCGACGGCGACAAGGTGAGGCTTCAGCTCGGCGATGCCGATGTCAAACTGGCTCCCGGCGAGTGGTCAGACTGGATCACCGTCTCGTTCAAGTATTTCGGCCCCGCATCGGTTTCGGGAACCGTGCGCGCCTACCTGATCGCATCGTATCCTCGTCCGGAACTGTACGTTTCGCCCATCCAGATCGATCCCCGCGACCCGGTGGTGCCGCTGTCGTCGCCGTCAGGCTATGCCGGGGAGCTGGCTGAACGTTTCGGGCTCTACCACACGATCGGCATGCCGGAAGAGACCTGGTCGCTGAACGAGGGCCACCTGGACGACCACGCCTGGCTCGAAATGGAGCGGACCATCCTGGGGGAAAGGGAGCACCAGTTCTACGACGCACTCGACCGCCGCGACAGCAACGTGGTGGTCGGGGTGTTCGTGCAGACGGACCGCGTCTCACACATGTTCTACCGCGGCATCGATCCCCAGCACCCGCTGTACGATCAGACCGGACCGGAGGCCCGCGGCGCCATCAAGTGGATCTACGAGCAGGCGGACCGGATCCTGGGCGAAACCCTCTCCCGCATGAACGACGGCGACCGCCTGATCATCCTGAGCGACCACGGCTTCGCGCCCTTCCGCCGGGCCGTGCACCTGAATCGGTGGCTGGCGGATCAGGGCTACCTGGAGCTGAAGGACGGGGCCACCGATTCGGGCGTGGGTTTCGCCAATGTGGACTGGACCCGAACAAAGGCTTATGCCCTGGGCCTCAACAGCGTGTTCATCAACCGGAAGGGGCGCGAGTCGGCCGGCATCGTGGACGCCGACACCGCCCGGTCCGTAAAGCGGGAAATCTCCGAGAAGCTGCCGCTTCTGCTCGATCCACGGGACGGCCAGCAGGTCGTGGCCGAGGTATTCGACGGCGCCGAAATCTATGCGGACAATGCGAACGGTGACGCGCCGGATCTCGTGATCGGTTATCGGCCGGGTTTCCGGGCCTCGTGGCAAACCACGCTGGGCGCGGTCCCGGCCCATCTGCTCGACGACAACGACCGGAAGTGGAGCGGCGATCACTGCATCACGCCGTCCGCCGTGCCGGGTGTCCTGTTCACTTCGTTTCAGCCCGAGGAACCGCTCGAATCCATCGCGGACATTGCCTCCTACGTGAACCGCCACTGGAAACAGGACGACTAGGGTCTGTCAACGCTACGTGGGCCCATGCTGTTGTGACTGAAATAGTGCCAATCAAGGCGCGAGGAGAGAAGTTTGGTGACTTCAAATGAATGACGAGCAACGCGGAGTGGCGCTATTTCAGCCACAAGCCTTCGGGCCGCGGCCGTTTTTCCGCCTGGCAGCGTTATCACTCGCTCATGTAGCGGTGCGACACCACCCTCGCTCTGCCTTGCCAGCCGAAAAAACGGTCTGTGGCAGCAGGGGCCCACGTAGCGTTAACAGGCCCTAGACATGTCCCGGAGCGGCCAATCCGCCGTCCATGTTCCGCAGGGGCTCTACCTGCAGTCGCGGTTCTTCGCCCGAACGGCCGGCCTCTGGCGAAAACTGGCCGACATCGAGTCCGCCGCGGTGCGGGAACTGGTCGAAAACGTCCTGGTCGACCACCCGATCTACGTCACCAGCCTGCCCCGCTCTGGCACGACCATCGTGACCGAGATGCTGGAGCGCCATCCGGAAGTGACTTCGCATCGCTACAGCGACTTTCCGAACGTATGGACCCCCTACTGGCGCAACTACCTGCTGCAAAAAACGCGACGCGAGGTCCCCGTACCCACGGAGCGAGCTCACCGCGACCGCATCCAGGTCAGCAACGACAGCCCGGAGGCGGTCGAAGAAGTGCTCTGGATGCACTTCTTCCCCGGGCAACACGATCCCGCCCGCAGCCAGGTGCTCGGCCCGGAGGACCGCGACCCCGAATTCGATGCCTTCTACCGCGATCATATCCGCAAACTCCTCACGGTGCGTGGCGCGGATCGCTACCTGGCCAAGGGAAACTACAACGTCGCGCGGATCGGCTATCTGCTTTCGCTGTTCCCCGATGCGCGCTTCCTGATACCAGTGCGCGATCCGGTTCATCATGTGGCATCGCTGATGAAGCAACACGAACTGTTCCAGACCGCGAGCGCGCGGGACCCGCGGGTCGGCAGACAACTGGCCATGGCAGGCCACTTCGAGTTCGGCCCGGTCCGGCGCGCCGTGCTGTATGAAGATCCGGGTACCGGAGAAGCGATAGCCAATGCCTGGAGGGAGGGCCGCGAGGCCGAGGGTTGGTCCCTGTACTGGGCCGCGACCTACCGCTACCTGCTGGACCTGCTGGACAGGAATCCCGGTGCGCGCGAGGCCTGCCTGCTGTTCCGCTATGAGGACCTGTGCACGGATTCGCTTGCGGTCATCGACCGCATTCTCGCGCACTGCGCACTGGAGGGCGCCGCCTTCGGGGACACCCGTTCCCACTATGCCGGCAAGCTCAGCCTTCCTGATTACTACCGGCCGGACTTCGGCGAGCGCGAACTGGAGCAGATCGAGCACAACTGCGCCGCGGTGCGCGACCGGCTGTACGCCCTGGCAGCAAAACCGGTATGAACCGAGGGGCTTTACCGGTATACTGCCCCGCAGATTACTGGCCAACCCATTAAGCCCCCGATGTTCAAATTGCTACTCACTCTCCTGCTGGCAGCCGCTGCAGCGCCCGTGCAAGCCTATATCGGCCCCGGGGCCGGTATCAGCGTATTGGGCTCTTTGCTCGGCATACTGGCGACGATCGTGGTCGCCATTGGCGCCGTGATTTTCTGGCCCATCAGGAAACTGTTGAAACGCCGCAAGTCCGCCACGAAACCCTCCGAATCCGCTGCTGATCCCTCCTCAGAGCATCCTCCCGGTCTCTGAGCATGGGCTTGCTGGATCTGCCGGGTCCGCTGTTCGGCGCCATCGACGGCGCTCTGGGTCACGTTCTTCCGCCACTGGTTCGCCTGGTACTGTGGGGCGTGCTTGCCGGTTGGTTGACCATGCTGGTCTATCGCCAGCTGTCCAACCAGGAAAAAATCAGCCGCTTGAAAGTGGAGCAGAAAGCCCAGCAGAAGCGGATCGCGGAATTCGACGGCGAGATCGGCGAACTGATGCCGCTGGTCGGTCAGGCACTGGGAACCGGTTTCCGTCAGCTGGGCCTGTCCCTGGGCCCGGCCCTGCTGGCGACCGTCCCGGTGCTGTTCCTGGTGGTATGGATTGCCGGCGCATTCGGCTACGAACTTCCGGAAGCCGGAAGCGCCGTTCGCGTAACCGTGGAGCCACCGTCGGCCTCCGTCCGGTGGCAGCCCGCCGACGCGGCTGAGCGCGATGGCGATGGCTGGCGGGTCCGCTGGCCCGAAGCAGGCGATACGCTCGCCGCGACATCCGGGGGCGCAACCCTGCTGGACCTGCCGCTCGCCGAGCCCGTGCCGGTCATCCACAAGCGTCAATGGTGGAATGTCCTGATCGCCAACCCGATCGGCTACCTCCCGCCCGCATCGGCGCCGGCGGCCATACACCTGGAACTGCCCGCCCGCAGCTACCTCGGTTTCGGACCGGGCTGGGTCAGGAACTGGGCCTTCAGTTTCTTCCTGAGCTTCCTCGTGGCCTCGGTCGCATTCAAGCTCCTGCTGAAAATCGACTGATTTTCAGCCGTTTTCCGGGGCGCTCCGGCGCGCGCGGAAAAAACGCCGCAACAGTTCCCCGCATTGCTCTGCGAGCAAGCCGCCGCTGTACGCGACCTTGTGGTTGTGGGTCTCGACCGCGGTAAGTTGGAAGGCGCCGCCAAGGGCCCCGGTTTTCGGGTCGGGCGCCCCGAACACGATCCGTTCCAACCGGGCATGGATCGCCGCACCCACGCACATGGCACAAGGCTCCAGCGTGACATACAGCACGCATCCGGGCAGGCGATGATTGCCCCGGGCGCGGCCTGCCTCGCGCAACGCCACGATCTCTGCATGGGCACTCGGGTCGTGAAGTGAAATGTTCAGGTTCCAGCCTTCCGCCAGCAGGCCGTTTTCGTCGACCACCACCGCACCGACGGGCACCTCGCCCTGTGCTTCCGCGCGCTGCGCCAGCAACAGCGCGTGCTCCATCCAGGCAGCGTCTGTCTCACTGAATCCCTGCGCTTCAGTCATCGTGCTGATCCCCCGGGCGACGCCGTCCGGACAGGGCGCGCCGCAGCGCGCGAAGAGGTGAGGTAATGCGCCAGGACGTGGAATTCTCGATCTCATAAACCCGCCGCCGCAACTGCATCTCGGCCGAGTACAGCCAGGAGTGGTTGAGCCGCTGATTCAGATCCTGCACCTGGCGGTACAGCCGCTCGATGTGCCGGTCGCGGCGTAACAGCAGGCCTTTCAATTCATCAATATCGTCCGGAGTCAGCCGATAGCCGGAAGCAAACCGCTCGGGCAGATGCCGCTCCACGTACACGGTCGAGTGTTCGCCGGCCGTCTCGTCAGCCGGCCTGGAGTCCGTGTAAAGGTAGATCGCGAAAGACCTGCGCGTATGCCCGGTCATATCTCCCGGCAGCCGGATTCTGGTGAATCCGTGCCATGAGTGCTCGGTCGTCTCGAAGATCACACAGCGGTTCATCACCGGTGTGACGGTGACGATCTCGTCCTCATCAGGTTCGGCATGGGGATCGCGGTGCAGCTGCAGCGAGCCGCCCCACTCGTCCCGCCAATCCTCGTTCAGGTAAATGATCAGGTTGAGACGCCGGTGCTGCCGGGTGATGGGATGGAGGTTGAAGTCGATGTGTGGATCCAGATCCTGGCCCTGCCGGCTCTCGTGCGTGCCCCCTCCGAAGTACCAGGGATCGTAACGCAGTTCGTCGATCCCCGTTATCCGGCTGATCAGGCCGAGAAAGGCGGTCGATTTGACCAGGTCGTCCATGCGCCCGAAGGCAGGCCCCAGGGAACGGACCTTTTCGCGCACGGACTTGGCCCCGACCTCCCCGTTCTCGTTTACGGCATGCGCTTCGTCGAATTCAGGAAACTCGTCGCAGATCTCGCGGCAGAAATCCGGCGCGAGGAAATCGTCGATCACCACGTGGCGAAAAGGGGTTGCGCCGGCGAACGATTCGGCCAGGACCGGGGCTCCGTCAAGCACGCGTCCGCTTATCAGACGATCCAGGAGTCCGGTAGCGTCCTCCGCCATCGCCAGCCTGGTCTCACTCCCACTCGATCGTGGCAGGCGGTTTCCCAGAAATATCATAAACTATACGAGATATTCCATTGATTTCATTAGCTATCCTTAGGGAAACCTTTTCCAGGAACTCGTACGGAAGCGGCGCCCAGCGAGCGGTCATGAAATCGATTGTCTCCACGGCCCGCAGTGCGACCACGTATTCGTAGCGCCGCTGATCCCCGGTCACGCCGACCGACTTGACCGGCAGGAATACCGCGAAGGCCTGGCTGACCTGGTCATACAGTCCGTGCCGCTGCAATTCCTCGATGAAGATATGGTCCGCGCGCGCAAGCAGGTCCACGTACTCCTCCTTGACCTCACCCAGCACGCGAACGCCGAGCCCGGGACCGGGAAACGGATGACGGAACACCATTTCCCTGGGCAACCCGAGTTCGATGCCGATTTTCCGCACTTCGTCCTTGAAGAGCTCGCGGAGCGGTTCGACGAGTTCCATCTTCATGTGCTCCGGCAAACCACCCACGTTGTGGTGGGACTTGATCACCTCCGCTTTGCCGGTCTTGCTGGCCGCGGACTCGATCACGTCCGGATAGATCGTTCCCTGGGCGAGCCAGCGGGCATCGCCCAGTGCGCCGGCCTGCTCTTCGAATACTTCGATGAACTTTCGGCCGATGATCTTGCGCTTTTCCTCGGGGTCGGATACGCCTTTCAGCGCCGACAGGAACCGCTGGCGGGCGTCGACCTTGATCACCCGCACACCCATGTGACGGGCGAAGGTCGCCATGACCTGCTCCGGCTCGTTGTAACGCAACATGCCGGTGTCGACGAAAATACAGGTGAGCTGGTCACCAATGGCCCGGTGAAGCAAGGCGGCCACCACACTCGAGTCCACTCCGCCGGAGAGTCCGAGCAGCACGTGGTCACTGCCGACCTGCTCGCGCACGCGGGCCACCGAGTCGGCGATGATGTTGGCCGGCGTCCAGGCCTGGTCGCAGCCGCAGATGTCATGAACAAAACGTTCCAGGATGCGCTGACCCTGCACCGTGTGGGTCACCTCGGGATGAAACTGGATACCGTAGTAACCGCGCCCGTCGTCCGCCATGGCGGCGATCGGCGCGGAGGAAGTCGATGCAACCGCTTCGAAGCCGGGCGGCAATTCCACCACCTTGTCCCCGTGGCTCATCCACACGTCGAGCTGCGGGCTGCCGTCCTCGGCTATGTGGTCCTCGATATCCTGGAACAGCCTCGAAGGCTGGCCCAGCGTTACGCGCGCGAAGCCGAATTCCTTCTCGACCGAGGCCTCCACCGCGCCACCCAGCTGAACGGCCATCGTCTGCAGCCCATAGCAGATACCGAGAATCGGCACGTTCAGCTCGTAAACGATGTCCGGAGCCTGCGGGCCGTCTTCCGCGTGAGCGGACTGGGGCCCGCCGGAAAGGACGATTCCGCGCGGTGCGAATTCGCGGATGTCCCCGGTGTGTGCGTCCCACGGCCGGATTTCACAATAGACACCAATCTCGCGGATGCGGCGGGCGATCAGCTGGGTGTACTGCGAGCCAAAATCGAGGATCAGGATGCGGTGCTTATGGATGTTTTCGCTCATGGTCTCCTGATTGTTTTTCCAATACCCCGCCTCATCAATGACCGGCGTCAGGACAGCTTGTAGTTGGGCGCTTCCTTCGTGATCTGCACGTCGTGGGCGTGGCTTTCGCGGACACCCGCATTGGTAATCCGCACGAAGCGGGATTCGGTTCGGAAGCGATCGACCGTGTCGCAGCCCATGTAGCCCATGGAAGAGCGCAGACCGCCCAGCAGCTGGTGCACGACGCCCGAAAGGGGTCCCTTGTAAGGCACCCTGCCCTCGATACCCTCGGGCACCAGCTTCTCACTGGACACATCGTGCTGGAAATAGCGATCCTTGGAGCCCTGCTGCATGGCGCCGATGGACCCCATGCCGCGATACGACTTGTAGGACCGTCCCTGGTACAGCTCGACCTGGCCGGGCGCCTCTTCGGTGCCGGCGAACAACCCGCCGATCATGACCGTCCACGCACCGGCCGCGATGGCCTTGGCGAAATCCCCGGAAAAGCGCACGCCACCGTCGGCGATCAGCGGCACGCCGCCTTTTTTGAGCGCAGCCGCCACGTTCGCCACGGCTGTGATCTGCGGCACGCCGACACCGGCGACCACCCGTGTGGTGCAGATCGATCCAGGACCCTGCCCGACCTTGACGCCGTCGGCGCCCGCCTCGACCAGGGCCAACGCGCCCTCGGCGGTGGTCACGTTGCCGCCAATTACCTGGACATCGGGGAATTGCTTCTTGACCCAGCGGACACGTTCGAGCACGCCGCGCGTGTGCCCGTGCGCCGTGTCGACGACAACCACGTCCACGTTGGCCTCGACCAGCGCCTCTATGCGTTCCTCCGTGTCGCCGCCCACGCCGACGGCGGCCGCCACCAGCAAGCGCTCCTGGCTGTCCTTGGCCGCGTTCGGAAAATCCGTCGACTTCTGGATGTCCTTCACGGTAATGAGCCCGCGCAACTCGAATTCGTCATTCACCACCAGCACCTTCTCGATACGGTGCCGGTGCAGCAACTTGAGCACCTCGTCCTGGCTGGCGTCTTCTCTTACCGTGACGAGGTCAGCCTTACGCGTCATGATGTTCCGGACCGGGTCGTCCAGTCGGCGTTCGAAACGCATGTCGCGGCTGGTCACGATACCCACCAACTCGTTGCCATCCACCACGGGTACGCCTGAAATATTGTGGCGGTGGGTCAGGTCGATCACCTCGCGAATGGTCGCGTTCGGGTTCACCGTGATCGGGTCCTTGATCACGCCAGCCTCGTATTTCTTTACTGTCAGTACCTGGTCGGCCTGCTTCTCCAGGCTCATGTTCTTGTGGATGACCCCGATACCACCTTCCTGCGCCATCGCGATCGCCAGCCGGGCCTCGGTCACGGTATCCATGGCCGCGGAAACGAGCGGGGCTTTCAATACGATTTCACGCGTCAGACGCGTATCCAGGCAAACTTCCCCTGGCAGAACTTCGGAATAGGCAGGTACGAGTGAGACATCATCGAAGGTGAGGGCTTCACCGGTCAGCTGCATGATGGACGACCTCCTCCCTTGCGGGCATGCGGGATACGCGGACGCCCGGCCGAAACCGGGCGTCGCGGGTGGAATCGGACGATTATATCGCGCGCGCCCGACTATTTGAATCATGTAAGAAAGGGGCGCAGCGAAAAAAGCGGTTCAAATTCAACCTGACCCCTCTTTCTGGTAGACCCGTTGTCCGTCGACGAAGGTCTGCAGAACCTGCACGGCCGGGATCTGCCCCACCGGCACCGTCATCGGGTCCCGATCGAGGATAATGAAGTCCGCCCGCTTGCCCGCCTCGAGCGATCCCGTTTCGGATTCCATGAAGGCGGCCCACGCGGCGCCAAGGGTAAAGGCGCGCACCGCCTCCTCACGGGTCACCTTCTGCTCCGGGAGCCACCCGCCCTCGGGCCAGCCCTCGAGGTCGCGCCGGGTGACCGCCGCATACACGCCGAGCATGGGATTGGCCAGTTCGACCGGAAAATCCGATCCGAACGCCAGGCGCGCACCGCTGTCGAGCAGGCTGCGCCAGGCGTATGCGCCGGCGAGCCTGTCCGGTCCCAGGCGGTCCCCGGCCCAGTACATGTCACTGGTCGCGTGCGTCGGCTGCATGGCCGCCACGATTCCGAGCCGGGAGAAGCGCGGAATATCGTCCGTCGCCAGGATTTGCGCGTGCTCGATGCGATGCCGGCCGGGATTGTCGGGCCACCTCGGCAATACGTGCGCATAGGCATCGAGCACCTGCCGGTTCGCCCGGTCCCCAATGGCGTGCACCCCGACTTGCAGACCGCAGCCCAACGCCCGGTCAATGGCATTCTCCATGGTCTGCTGGTCAGCAAACAGGAGACCGGCATTCCCCGGATCGTCGCTGTAATCAGACAGCAGCGCGGCGCCTCGGCTGCCCAATGCACCGTCCGCATACAGCTTGACCGCCCGCATTTCGAGGCGACCGGAGGGGTCCCGGAACGGCCCGTTTTCGCACAACCAGTCGAGGGTCGGCCCGACGCCATCGGCCATCGCGTAAACGCGCACCGGCAAGCGGCCCTGCGACAACCGCTTCCGGTAGCGCTCCAGCACATCACGGCTGATGCCGGGGTCGTGGACTCCGGTGATGCCCAGGCTGACCAACTGCTGCAGGGCCTCGTCCAGCGCGGCCTCGATGCGCGCCTCCGGCAACGGGGGCGCCACGTCGTCGATGAGAGCGGTCGCGCCGTCCACGAAAATCCCGGTGGCGTTCCCGTTCGCATCGCGAACGATCCGGCCACCGTCGGGCTGCCAGTCGCCACCGAGATCACGGTCCGCCGCCGCCATGGCGGCACTGTTGGCCCAGGCCGCGTGACCGTCAACGCGCTCGAGCCAGACGGGACGCTCCGGGAACGCCGCGTCCAGGTCCGAGTGTTCCGGGAAGGCGGTGTCCGGCCAGTCGTTCTGGTCCCAGCCGCGCCCCAGCAGCCACTCGCCGGGCGCAAGCTTCGAAGCAAATTTCTCGAGACGGTCGATGACCTCGTCCTTGTTTCGGGTACCGGTCAGGTCCGCCGTTGCAAGCGACAGCGCCAGACCGTACAGATGCCCGTGTGAATCAATCAGGCCGGGCAGTACGGCGCGCCCCCCAGCGTCGATGACTCGAGCCTGCGGAAAGGTGTCCGCCATGGGGCCGTTGTCGCCGATTGCGATGATCTCGCCTTCTTCGCTGAAGGCCATCGCTCCGTCCGGCACCACGGTTCCACCGGGATCGAAGGTGTATATCCGCGCGTTCACCAGCAGCATGACCGGTGGCGTCGCCGGAGTCCCGGACGAACCCGCTCCGCTGTCCTGTTCCGCTCCCGGGCCGCAACCGGCCATGGCCAGAAGACCGGACAGAACGCCGATGATCACCAGGCGCTCCCAGACCGCCGCGGGGATCGATACACCTGGGCCGAACCGTTTCGCCCGTGCCATTATCCAACTCCCTGCCCGCTGCCGGGCGCTCACCATGCGTTTTACTCGCGCTGAGTTTATCATCGTGCCATGAGCCAGAGCGCAGAACACATCTACACGCCCGCCGAACTCAATCGGGAAGTCCGCCTGCACCTGGAGGCCGGCTTCGCCCGCATAGCCCTCGAGGGCGAAGTATCCAACCTCGCGCGCCCCACGTCGGGACACCTGTACTTCACAATCAAGGACGCGCAGGCGCAAGTGCGCTGCGCGCTATTCCGTTCCTCGGCCAACCGCGTGAGCCAGTCGCTCACCAACGGACAGAACGTGCTGGCCCGGGGCCGGATCAGCCTGTACGAGCCGCGGGGAGACTACCAGTTCATCGTCGATAGCCTTCAGGAAGCCGGCGAAGGTCTTCTGCAACGCCGCTTCGAAGAGCTCAAGCACAAACTCGAGGCGGAGGGGCTGTTCGACCCGGCGCGCAAGCACGCCCTACCCGCCTATCCCCGGCGCATCGCGCTGGTCACATCGGCGAGCGGCGCGGCGGTTCGCGATCTTCTTCACGTGCTGAAGCGTCGCTGGCCCATTGCGAAGGTGCGGCTCTACCCGGTTCCGGTGCAAGGCGTGGAAGCCCCTCCCGCCATCTGCAAGGCGCTCCGCGCGGCCAACCGGCACGCATGGGCCGACGTGCTGATCGTCGGTCGCGGCGGCGGCTCCCTGGAAGATCTGTTCGCCTTCAACGACGAGGCGGTTGCGCGCGCGATTCGTGCTTCTGACATTCCCGTGGTGTCAGCCGTGGGGCACGAGACCGATTTCTCGATCTCCGATTTCGCCGCCGACCTCCGGGCGCCGACCCCGTCGGCCGCGGCCGAACTGGCTACCCCGGACCGGGCCGCGCTCCGCTCGTCATTCTCCCGCACCGGCCGTCAGATTTACCGGCGCATGGCGGACCGGCTCATGACAAGCAGTCAGAAACTGGATCACGCAGCGCACCGTTTGCAGCAGCAGCATCCGTCCAGGCGACTGGGTGAGCAACTTAGGCGGCTGAACACCCTGGTGCTGTCATTGCGCCGGACGATGAAGCAGACGTTCCTGGAACGTGCGCGGTCGGTTGATGGTCTCGGAGGCCGCCTGGCCGCGCACCAGCCGTCGGTGCGCCTGGCGATGCTTCGCACCCGGCTCGACGCGGTCCGCCGTTCCCTCGGGCGACAGGCCCTGCGTAACCTGGACGGTCGCCGCCAGCGTCTCCGTGACCTGGCGCGCACGCTCAACGCCGTCAGCCCGCTGGAGGTGATTGCCCGCGGCTACGCCGTACTCAGCCTGCCGGACGAGAGTTTGGTGATCAGCAGCGTACGCCAGGTCGAGCCCGGAGAAGCAATCACCGCGCGCCTGAAGGATGGACGGCTGGACTGTACGGTCCAGGCGATCCGTTAACCCGAAAAGCGGTGCCGATGCGTTACCACGAAAGGAAGTCCCGACCGGCCCCGGCCACTGCAGCCCGGAAGGCCGTGCGTGTGCGCGGACGGAACTGAACCATGGAAGAGCCGACGGACGAGGATTTGATGAAAGCCTATGCCAGAGGAGACCTGCAGGCTTTCGAGCGCCTGTACGCCCGGCACAGGGCGCCGCTGTACCGCTACATACTGCGGCTGGCCGGCAACCCCGCAACTGCCGGCGACCTGTTCCAGGGCACCTGGGAGAAGATCGTCCGCGCCCGTCGGCGATATCGCAGCAATGCTCCGTTCAAGGCCTGGATGTACCGTATCGCCCACAACCACGTGATGGACCACTTCCGGCGTTCCCGCCTGGCCGAACACGAGGCGCCCGAGGGTTGGCCTGAAAGCTGGCCTGGTGACGACCCCGGTCCGGAGCAACGGCTGGAAGAATCCCGTCGCGAAGATGAGTTCTCGGCCGCCGTGCAGTCACTTGCCGCTGAACAGCGTGAAGCGGTGCTGCTGCGGCTGGAGGCGGGGCTGGACACCCGATCCATCGCGGAAGTCACCGGCGTGAACGCGGAAACCGCCAAGAGCCGACTCCGCTACGCGGTGGCGCACCTTCGTAAAAGGCTCGGTGAATGAGCTCTGACGAGGCGAACCGATGAGCACACGCGAGGACAAGGAAAGGCAGGCATCAACGGAAGAGCGGGCGCTCGATGAGTTGGGACGGCGATGGTCGCCGGGGCGGCCGGATGAACCGCCGCAGCTGCTCGACCAGGCCGTGCTCAACGCGGCGCGCCGCGAGATCGAACGGGATGGAAAGCGCCGCGGCCCAAATCGCTACCTGGGATGGTTCGGTGCGCTGGCCACGGCCGCCGTGGTCGTACTGGCGGTAACGCTCGTGGTGCGGCAGGAGCCGTCAGCCCGGCAGATCCCGGGGCCGCCCCTCAGAGAACAACGCCAGATCAATCCGGAACATCCGCCGACGCCGGAAATGCTCGAAGCCCCCGCGCCGGCTACGTCCGCCAGCGGAGGCAGGGAACCCGAAGCGCCGGCGCAGTCCCGCAGCGCGAAACGGGCCACACTGTCCGCGGAGGCGGAGTCCAGCGGTTCGGCAAGCCCGCTCCGTGACGAGGCAGCCAAGGAACCGGGCGCGGCCGACGCTGACGCAACGGAACCCTTGCCTCCCCGGGAATGGATCCAGCGCCTGCTGGACCTGCAGGCGAGCGGTGAAAGCCGCCAACTCCACGACGAGCTCGAAGCGTTCAGGCAGAGTTACCCGGATTACCCGCTGCCGCCGCAACTCCGCAACATCGAACCGTGAAGACACTGATCGGAACCGCGACCCTGGAAACGGAAATCAAGCGCAGCCGTTTCGTCGCTCACGCGGGACGCGTGGACAGCCTGGAGGACACGCTATCATTCTACGAAAGGGTGGCGGACCCGTCGGCCACGCACAATTGCTGGGCCTGGCACATCGACGACCGGTACCGGTTCAACGACGACGGAGAACCCGGCGGCACTGCCGGAAGACCCATCCTTTCCGCCATTGAAGGCAAGGTTCTCAATCACGCAATGGTCGTTGTGACGCGGTATTTCGGGGGCACCAAGCTGGGCGTCGGCGGACTGGTCCGGGCCTATTCGGGCGCTGCCGCGCGTTGCCTCGACCAGGCAAGCGTCGTGGACGTCGAACCCCACGTGGAATTCTGCGTCGAAGCGGGCTTTGGCTGGACCGGTCAGGTGTACGCAGTGCTGGACGCCTGTGGCGCGCATAAACGCGAAGAGAACTTCGGCAATGCCGGCTTCAGTCTGTGGGCTGACGTTCCGCGCGACCGCTTTGCCCGGCTGTGTACCCTGCTCGGGGATGCGACCCGCGGTGAAGCCCGGGTCAGGGAACGCAATAACGATGCGAATGCTCCGCTAGTGCCGTCAGGCGCCGATTCGAAGACGGACGCCGGATAGCGAAGCCGCGTAGTCCGCACCCATCAGCAGCGCAGGCGTGTAATAACCGCCCTCGACCGCATTGTCGAGCAGGTAGGCGACCACGCCCAGCCCGGCGTCGACTGTCAGGTCGTAACCGTTCGGGGTGGTCATGGTGGCCTCGACCGTCCTGCCGTCGGCGCTTTCAACCAGTCCCCAGAGCTGGGAATCGGTGGTTTTCCGCCGCTGCGCCGAAGGCCCACTGACGCGCCGTTCAACCTGCCGTTTCAAGAATTTCTGCACGAAAGAGAGCCCGAGCAGGGGCTGAACCCAGCGCATTCGGCGAAGCCTGGCTGCCGTGGCCGGCGGTACGGACAGATAGACTTCGATGTTCGGGATTCCGGTGGTGATATAGGCTGTGAACACGTCGCCCCAGGGTATGGTGACCCCGGTCCGCTCTCCGTGTGCAAATGGAATCCGGCGTGTCTTCCACGCGAGTGGAACGGTTTTCATCCGGCCGTCGCGGCGGACCCGCCCCCCATTGGCCAGGCCTTCCACACTGGTCTTGGCCGTACCGGGACTCGGTCCGCCCCCCGCTTCGAACGCCAGTTGCAGATGGGTCGCCGCCGGCAGGCACCGAACCAGTGTCGCCGCCAGGCAGTCGGTGGGAACGACATCGAATCCCACACCGGGCACCAGGGCGACGTCCGCCTTGCGGGCCGCTTCGGAGCGGCTGTTCGCATACTCGAAGACCGAGATTTCACCGGTGATGTCCAGGTAGTGGACGCCGGTGCGGATGCACGCTTCGATCATCGGCTTTGCCGTTTGCGAGAACGGCCCCGCGCAATGCAGCACCAGGGATTGGTCGGCGAGCGCGCTCGACAATGCCTCAGCATTGGTTAGCCCGAACGTCCGGCACTCGAGCCCCAACTCCCTCGCCAGATTGCGAACCGGCGCCTCGCTGCGACCGGCGAGCACCGGTTGCATACCGCGGCGGACCGCCTCACGGGCAATCAGGGTTCCGGTGTAGCCGTTGGCTCCGTAAATCAGCCAGCTCATGGGCAGTCACATTGCCGGGGACGTGCGACGCCCCGGACGGTTATCAGCGGCACGCGCCGGTCGGCGTTCAGAAAAGGCTCCCCTGTTGGCGTACGTCGATTGGCCCCTTTTCCTTCTTCTCTTCGCGTTCGTTCTTTTCGGCCTTCTCGGCGGAACTGGACCCGGATGGCGGCGCGCCGACGGGCGCCGATTCCTCGGGGGAGGCGGGCATCGGCTGTCGGCCCTCCGGAACTTCCGTCGCGGGATCCGGGGGTTCGTCACGCTCCGACGCCGGACTCCGCTTCCGCTCACCCTCCGTCAGCAGTCCGAGCAGCCGTCCGACCGAGCAATGCGATTCCAGGCCGTGGCGCAAGGACTTCCGCCGATTGATCGAATAGCGGTTGCAGCGTCCCTGCTTGGTTACCGTTACGTATCCGGCGTCCTGGAGGTCACGGACGATCTTCTGTACGGCGCGTTCCGTGATACCCACATCGCTCGCCACATCGCGCAGGCGAGCCTCACGGTTCTTGGACAGACACACGAGAACGTGTCCGTAGTTGCTGAAAAACGTCCAATCGCTCATCATAATTCCGTACCCCGCAATCCGTTGCCGGTGCCTTGAAAGGCTCACTATTGCTGAATTATATTTCGTGTTTCTTTTTTCTTCAAACTATGAAAGTATCCTGATCAGAGCCTGAGATCAATCCAGAATGAAAGTAAAGAATAAATTAGACGTTGTTGATTTAATGAAAGATTTTTTGAAGCTTGAGTCAGCGAGCGGTATTCTGCTCATTCTGGCCACGCTGTTGGCCCTGATCATGGCCAACGTGCCAGCCGGTCTGGAAGCATACGAGCGGGTCCTCGGGGTTCATCTCACGGTCACGCTGGGGGGGCTCGGCGTGGACAAGCCCCTCCTCCTGTGGATCAACGACGCACTGATGGTGTTTTTCTTCATGCTCGTGGGTCTCGAACTGAAACGCGAGGTCGTCGAAGGCCAACTGTCCCGGCCTGATCAGGTCGTCCTGCCTGTCCTCGCCGCGATTGGCGGACTGGTCGTGCCAGCGGCCATCTACTGGTGGCTCAACGGCGATCTCGTGGACCAGCGCGACGGCTGGGCCATACCCACGGCGACCGACATCGCTTTCGCGCTCGCGATGCTCAGCCTGATGGGTTCGCGGGTCCCCTTGTCCCTGAAGGTCTTCCTGACGACCATCGCGATCGTCGACGACATCGCCGCCATCCTGATCATCGCGGTGTTCTACACCTCGGATCTGAGCCTGGTCTCGCTGGGGCTGGCCGGCCTCGGGATCATCGGCCTGGCCATGCTCAACCGAATGCGCGTCATGCGGCTTGCGCCCTACATGCTGATCGCCCTTTTCATCTGGCTGTGCGTTCTCAAGTCGGGCGTCCATGCCACCCTGGCGGGCGTAGTCGTGGCGGCATTCATCCCGCTACGTGCGGGGGACGACCACTCACCCGCTCGCCACCTGGAGCACACATTACATCCGTGGGTGGCTTTCGCGGTGTTGCCGATCTTCGCTTTCGCGAACGCGGGGGTTTCGTTTTCCGGGATGAGCATCAAGTCACTGACCGAGGGCGTTCCGGCTGGCATCATCCTCGGACTTTTTCTGGGGAAGCAGGTCGGTGTGCTCGGAATGGTGGCGCTGGCGCGCCTGTTGCGTATCGCGCATCTGCCGTCCGGCGCTACCTGGGGCCAGGTTTACGGTGTGGCCGTGCTGTGCGGCATCGGCTTCACAATGAGCCTGTTTATCGGCACCCTGGCGTTCGAACACGGCAATTTCAATCTGCTGTCCGGCGTCAAGCTCGGTGTACTGGTCGGGTCCCTGCTTTCGGCAGCCTCGGGGCTGCTAATTCTTCATTTCGCCTTGCCTCGCAAGAAAGCCTCGCCCTGACCAGCGCTGCGCAGGGTTCAGTTCAGTGCCCGATGTATTCGATGAAGCCTCGCAAATAGCTTTCCAGACGCTTCTCGAGTTCGGGGTCGGCGAGCCTGCCGTCCTCGTCGAAGACCTGGTGCGCGTGGCTTACCATCAGCCGTCCTCCCAGCCACAGACGCGCCCTGAGGGCTCGGAACACCGGCAGCCACGCGTCCTGTGACAGGATCGTACCGAAACGCCCCGGAGAAGCACCGATCACCGCGATCGGTTTGCCGTGGAATACATTGCGTACATCGCCGGCCGGCCGGGATATCCAGTCGATCGCGTTCTTGAGCACACCGGGCACCGAGTTGTTGTACTCCGGGGTCACGAGCAAAAGCCCGTCGGCTTCCATGATCCTGCGTTGCAGCCGCGACACTTCGGCCGGCAGCGCCTGCGTCTCGACGTCCGCGTCGTACAGAGGAACGCCGCGAATGCTCTCGCCCGTGATGACTTCCGGGAAGAGGCGTCCGGCCGTCTCGAGCAGCGCGGCGTTGAACGATTCACTGCGCAGGCTTCCCGCAATTCCTACAATTTGCGTCATCTGCTTCCTCGGTTGCAGAAGGTACGGTGGATCAGCTCCGGGGCTGCCGTCCGTTCCGTGCTTGCGAACTCACGGCGGCATGCCCTCGATGGTGGCTGCCAGTTCAGAACCCTGCCGGATCGCGCGCTTGGCGTCCAGTTCCGCCGCCACATCGGCGCCACCGATGAGATGAACCGTGATCCCGGCAGCCTCCAGCGGCTCCTGCAGTTCACGCAGCGGCTCCTGCCCCGCGCAAATCACCACCGTATCGACCTCGAGGAGCCGGTCTTCGCCATTGTGGCGAATGTGCAGGCCGGATTCATCGATACGGCGGTAGTCCACGCCCGCCAGCATTTTGACACCACGCTTGCGCAGACTGAGCCGGTGGATCCAGCCGGTGGTCTTTCCCAGTGCTTTACCCGGCTTGCTCGGCTTGCGCTGCAGGAGCCAGATATCACGGGCCAGGGGTTCGGGGTCGGGCTTTACGTCCTTGACGCCACCCCGGGCGGCGAGGGTCCGATCGATGCCCCACTCGCGCGCAAACTCGTCCGGGTCGGGAAAATGGGGGCCGTCGCGCCGCTCGCTGCCGAGGAACTCACACACGTCGAAGCCGATGCCGCCGGCCCCTATCACTGCTACCCGCCGCCCCACTGGCGCGTCCCTCAGCAGGACATCCGCATAACCCACGACGTTCGGGCCGCCTATACCCTCGATGACGGGAACCCGGGGCACCACGCCGGTAGCCAGGATCACCTGATCGTAGGGGATGAGATCCCGTGGGGTCGCGCGGGTGCCGAGCAACAACTCAACCCCCGTCAGCTCGATCTGCCGACGGTAGTATTTCAGCGTCTCGAGAAACTCTTCCTTGCCCGGTATCCGTTTGGCCATGTTGAACTGGCCTCCGATCTCCGCCGCGGACTCGAACAGCGTGACCCGGTGACCCCGACCTGCGGCGGTGACCGAGAACGCGAGTCCGGCAGGGCCGGCGCCGACGACAGCGAGCCGCATCGGTCGCCCAGTGGGCACGTAGTTCAACTCGGTTTCGTGGCACGCTCTGGGGTTTACGAGACAGGAAGCGGTTTCACGGCTGAAGGTATGGTCCAGGCACGCCTGGTTGCAGGCGATGCAGACGTTGATCTCATCCGAGCGCCCTTCGGCCGCCTTGCGCACGAACTCGGGATCCGCAAGCAAGGGGCGCGCCATCGAAACCATGTCGGCCTCGCCATCCGCCAGAATCCGCTCCGCCACTTCGGGAGTGTTGATCCGGTTGGTGGCGACCACGGGAACACCCACTTCCCCTTTCAGTCTTGCGGTCACCCAGCTGAAGGCGGCCCGGGGCACCATGGTCGCGATGGTGGGTATGCGCGCTTCGTGCCAACCGATGCCGGTGTTGATAATCGTGGCACCCGCGGCCTCGACTGCGCGCGCCTGGCCCACGATCTCCGGCCAACTGTTGCCGTCCGGGACCAGATCGAGCATCGAAAGCCGGTAGATGATGATGAAGTCCCGGCCGATGGCGGCACGGATTCGTCGCACGATTTCCACCGCAATCCGGTAGCGGCCGGCGGCGTCCCCGCCCCATTCGTCCACACGCTGGTTGACCCGCGGCGTGGTGAACTCGTTGATGAAGTACCCTTCCGAACCCATCACTTCCACGCCATCGTAACCGGCTTTCCGTGCCAGTCGGGCAGCGCGGACGAAACCCCGGATCTGGCGCTCGACCCCGGCCGGACTCAGAGCCCGCGGGGTGAATGGGCTGATCGGGGACCGGACAGCGCTGGGGGCCACCGCGAACGGATGGTAACCATAGCGCCCGGCATGCAGGATCTGCATGCAAATCCGACCGCCTTCGCGGTGCACGGCATCGGTCACCAGGCGGTGCCTGCCAACCTGCCAGGGAAAAATCATCGAGGACGAAAACGGCGCGAGCCAGCCGCGCAGGGTGGGCGCCATGCCCCCTGTCACCTGCAACCCGACCCCGCCTGCGGCCCGCTCGGCAAAATACGCGGCGAGCCGCGGGTAATCGCGGGCCCGGTCCTCCAGCCCCGTGTGCATGGACCCCATCAGAACCCGGTTTCGCAATGTCACGAAGCCCAGGTCCAACGGCTCGAGCAGGCGTGGATAGGGAGCTGCCGCCATCACGCAGGGGCCCCGGCTTCCAGCAGGCCGGCCAGGGACGCCACCAGGCGCCGCACGCGGCTCATGGGCTCGCGCAACGTGGCTTCGATATCCTTCTCCGAGATGGTTGAGCCGCCGAGGCCCGCGCCCCAGTTGGACACCACACCCAGACCCGCGTAGTCGATACCCAGTTCCCGGGCGAGCCCGGCCTCGGGCAGCGAGGTCATGCCGGCCATGTCGCAACCATCGCGCAGGGCCTTGCCGATTTCGGCGGCGCTTTCCAGCCTCGGTCCCTGGAACACGCCGATGCAGCCCCCGTCCACCAGTTCCAGGTCCGCGCTCTGCGCAGCCTCCAGCACCATCCGCCGTAGCGGACCCTCGTAGGGCCAGGTGAAATCGACGTGCACCAGCGGTGCGTCGGCGGAGTCGCTATAGGTATGCTCCCTGCCCCAGGTGTAATCGATCAACTGGTCGACGGCGGCCAGCGCGCCCGGAACATAGGGTTCGCGCAGTCCGCCGACGGCGCTCACCGCCAGAACGCGGTCGGCGCCCGCTTCGCGCATTGCCCAGAGGTTTGCCCGGTAGTTCACGCGGTGTGGGGGGATTCGATGCGGGCTTCCATGACGAGCGAGGAACAACAGTCTCACGCTGCCGGACTTCGCCACTCGCAGCGGCGCCGACGGCGCCCCGTAAGGCGTATCGATCTCCAGCGTGGCGGCGTCATGATCCAGTTCCGTCAGGCCTGTGCCGCCGATCAGGCCGAGGGTCACCGTCGACACCATCAATCCACCTCCAGCGCGCGAATTTCGGTCAGCTGTCGCCAATATTCGTAGGCGTCCATGCCACAGCCGAACACGTATCGGTTTTCCACATCCATGCCGATGAACGCCGGCAGTGTACCTGCGGTGGGCCGGTCGTGCAGCTTGCGGACGAGGACGGCGCTCCTGACCGATTTCGCACCGCGCGCAACGCAGTAGCGCTCGATCATCTGCAGGGTCAGCCCGATATCGTAGATGTCGTCCACCACCAGTACGTCCTGCCCCTCCAGGTTCAGGCGCGGCGGTACGCGGAATTCGATCTCACCGCCCGCGGTTTGTCCGGTGTACCGCGTCGCGTGCACGAAGTCCATGCGCAACGGCATGGTCAGCTTCGCCGCCAGCCATGCTGCCGGCATCACCGCGCCCGTCATCACGATCAACAGAATGATCGGGCGGTCGGCATACTCCCGGTTGATTTCGTCGGCCATGCGGTCCACCGCTGCCGACACCTCCTCGCGCGCCGCCAACAGCGTAGAACGCTCGAGCACTTCTGTCGGATCACGTTCGTTCATGGCCTCTTCAGCTCCAATCCTGTTCTCCCAGTTCTTCCAGGCTCGCTCGCCAGTATCCCCACTCACGGATACCCTCGCGCTGCACGATTTCCAGTTCCTCGCGGCTCACCGTCGGGCTGCCGTACAGGCGCCGGATTTCGGAGGAAGCATCCGGCGCGGGCCCATCCAACTCGGGCAGCAGGGACGCCACGTCCTCCGGCTGGCATACCAGCGCCAGGTCGCAACCCGCTTCCAGGCACTTGTCGAGCCGCACGCGCAGCCCGCCCACCGCCTTTGCCGCCTGCATTCCGAGGTCGTCCGAAAACACGACCCCCCGGTAAGCCATCCCGGTACGCAGGATGTCCTTCAGCCAGATTCCGGAGTAGCCTGCCGGCAGGCTGTCCACGTCCGGGTATTCGACGTGTGCAACCATCAGCGCGTCCAGGCGGTCGGCCAGCGCGTAGAACGGTTCCAGATCGCTGTTGCGGATCGCTTCGAACGGCCGTGGATCAAGCACGTCAGCGACGTGGGAGTCCGCCACCACCGAGCCATGACCCGGAAAGTGCTTGCCCGTCGTCCGCATGCCTGCATCGTGCATCCCGGCGAGGTACGACGCCCCGAGTTCGGCTACCACATCGCCCCGGGCGGAAAACGACCGGTCGCCGATCACCGAGCTGCCATGATCGAGGTCCAGCACGGGCGCGAAGCTCAGGTCGATGCCGCAGGCCAGCACCTCGGTCGCCATGACCCGCCCGTGCCGATAGGCCATGTCGACAGCCTTCCGCGCGTCGGACTCATGCAGTCTGCCGAGCACACCCAGCGGCGGCAACGCGGTGAAACCCTCTCGAAAACGCTGCACCCGTCCGCCCTCCTGGTCAACGCAGATCAGCGGTCTCGGGTCGCCGGTACCCCGTATCTGCCGAACCAGGCAGTCGAGTTGCTCCGCATCCTGGAAGTTACGGCTGAACAGCACCACCCCGCCGACCGCAGGGTGTTCGATCTGCCGGACCCCGGTCTCGTCCAGTTCGGTCCCCGGCAGGCCGATCATCAGCGGACCGCCGCTCATTGCCTGGCCCCTCGCCGGCGCTCGAACAGGGCGATCGATTCTACGTGCCCCGTGTGCGGAAACATGTCCATCACCCCGGCGCCCTTCAGTGTGAAGCCGTGGCTATGGACCAGCAGGCCGGCGTCCCGCGCCAGGCTCGCCGGATGGCAGGATACGTAGACCAGGCGCCGGGCGCCGCTGGCCGCTACGTGTGGCATGATGAACTCGGCGCCCGAGCGTGGCGGATCGACCAGGACTTTGTCGTAGGGGCGGGACAGCCAGACAGCTTTCCCCGGTTCCTCGTTCAGGTCGGCGGCATGAAAAGCTGCATTGGCAAGCCCGTTGCGACGCGCGTTGTCGGTTGCCCGCGCCACCAGCGCCGCATCCCCTTCCACGCCGGTTACCTCGGCGCATCGGGTAGCCAGTGGCAAGGTGAAATTCCCCAGGCCGCAGAACAGGTCGAGCACGCGTTCATCCGCAGCCGGGTCCAGCAGCTCGACGGCCCGGCTGACCATGCGCTGGTTGAGTTCCGAGTTGACCTGGACGAAATCGGAAGGGCCGAAGCCCAGGGTGAGCCCGAACTCAGGCAGCCGGAAGCTCAATTCGCGGTCGGCGGGCTCCAGCCAGTGTATCGTGTCCGGCCCGCCCGGTTGCAGCAGCACGGCGATGCCGGAATCGCGCGCGAATCCGGCCAGCTTTCCGGAATCGGCGGAACTCAGCGGTTCCAGATGGCGAAACACCAGCGCCGCCTGATCGTCGCCGCAGGCCACCTCGATCTGCGGAATACGGGTTCGCGCGTCCATGCCAAAGATCAACTCGGACAGCTGCGTCAGGCGCTCGGCGATCCTTCCGTCGAGGACGTGGCATTCCTGCATGTCCGCGACGAATCTGCCGTAGCGCTCGCGGAACCCGACCAATACCCGATCCTTGGCCGTCACATACCGCACCGAGAGCCGCGCGCGTCGGCGGTAGCCCCACGAGGGACCGGTCAGCGGCTCCCAGATCTCCTCCGCTTCCACCCCGCCAATCCTCGCCAGGTTCTGCACCAGCGTATTCTGCTTTGCGAGTATCTGGCGCTCCGGATCCAGATGCTGCAGCGAGCAGGCTCCGCATTGCCCGAAATGGGGGCAGCGCGGTTCAACCCGGTCAGGGGACGCCTCCAACACTTCGATCGTCTCGGCCTCGTCGTAACGGCGCCGGCGGCCCGTGATGCGCGCCGCCACCCGCTCCCCGGGCAGCGCACCATGGACGAATACTCTCTTGCCGTCCAGCGTACCGACACCCCGCCCATCGTGACTCAGGTCTTCGATAGCCATTTCCTGGGGTTCGGCCGGCAGGCGGGGTTTTCTGCGCCGCGCAGCCATCTCACCCCCTACCCTTGAGCCTGATTCCACGACCCGCAG